>NZ_CM146328.1:3200000-3620928 GCF_055693205.1 Parasphingorhabdus sp. W113
CTCGCACAGATCATCGCCTGGGGTTCGACGCTGGCGGTCATTCGCATCCTTGATCCCAATGATTACGGAATCTTTGCGATGACTCAGGTGGTTCTCGTTTTTTTGAGTTTCATGAACGGCTATGGGCTCGCCAGTTCGATTATCCAGGCCGAAAAAGTCGAACGAATCCGGATTCGCCAGGCATTTGGCATGCTTTTGCTGCTTAATGGGGGAATCGCGATTCTCCAGATTCTGCTGGCGCCGGTCGCGGCAGACTATTTCCGTCAGCCGATAATCGCCGATCTCCTGCGTCTCCAGGCGCTGATCTTTCTCGCGACTCCGTTCACGGTATTGCCCGAGGCGCTAATGACCCGAAATCTGGAGTTCAAGAAACCGGCCATCATCAATCTGGTCTCTGCCATCGCTGGCGCGGTCACGGCGCTTTATTTCGCGCTCGCCGGCTATGGTGTCTGGACATTGATACTCGCACCGATCGCCATATTCTGGACGCGCGCCATCTGTCTGGTGATCGCGGTCAAATTCTATATCTGGCCGAGCTTCAACTTCAAAGGCGCCGGATCAATGTTCGGTTTCGGTGCGACGCTGCTCGCCAGTCACTTTTTCTGGACCATCCAGAGCCAGGCTGACATTTTCATTGCCGGCCGCTATCTCGACCCGCATGATCTCGGCCTCTATGCCGAGGCGCTGTTTCTGACCACGATCTTTGCCGCGAAATTCGTGCCGCCGCTCAACGAGGTCGCGTTTCCCGCTTATTCCAGATTGCAGGATCAGCCCGAAGCGCTGAGCTGGTCCTTCCTCAAGGCGGTGCGTCTGATCATGCTGATTTCCTGTCCGCTCTATTTTGGTATGGCGGTAACAGCGGAACCGCTGGTCGGAACGCTCTTCGGTCCGAAGTGGCTCGAAATGGCCCCGTTCGTCATGATCCTCGCGCTGGCCATGCCGGTGATGACGCTGCAGATCCTGTTCACCCCGGCCAACAACGCGCTCGGCCGGCCGCAGATCACTGCGCGCACCAACATGTTTGGCGCGCTGCTCATGCCGATCACCTTTCTCATCGGCATTCAATTCGGTGTCTATGGTCTGGCCTGGGGCTGGGTCATCGCCTTCCCGTTGCTGACCTTGTTCACCTTCCTCCAGTCGCATCGCCATATCGGCATCTCGGCCTGGGAACTGGCCCAGTCGGTTTGGCCCGGCCTGTCGGCTTCGCTCGCCATGGCGGCTCTGGTCTTTCTGGCCGATTACTATTTGCCGGAGATGATCGTCTATGCGCGCCTGGCCACCCTCGTAGCGATTGGCGGCATTGCCTATGTTGGGCTCTTGTGGTTGCTCGCCAGACCAACATTGATCGAAGTCATCCAGCTGATCGTCCGGCGCAAGCCGCCGGAGCCGGAGATCGAGGAAGATCCCAACGCGCCCTCGCCCGCCACTGCGCCCTAGCGAATCGCGGAGTGCAAATCGGCCTCCTAAAAGTGCCTATTGTTTCGCCCTGCCGATGGTCTAGGCCAAGAGCATGGCTCATATATTTTCCCTCGCTGCCGGTACATTGCCGGACTATCAACCTGACCAGATCGCACGAGCCGCCGGACAGGCTGGCTTTAGCCATGTCGGTTTTACAATCGAACCGGACCAGTGCGACGACGCCATGGTCCGCGCAACCAAAGCGGCTATCCGGGACCACGGCCTGTCAGTCCTTGACGTCGAGGTGATCTGGATTCCGGAAGGCGGTGCAGTCGGAGACGATCACAAACGCATCATCGCGGTGGGTGCCGAGCTGGGCGCGCCGAATGTTCTGGTGGTCAGCGCGGAGCCCGACAAAGATCGGACAGCAGCGGCCGTGCGGCAGCTATGTGAATGGGCAGCGCCAGCCAATATGCGCGTCGCGCTAGAATTTCTGATGATCACTGCCGTGCAGAATCTGGATGATGCGGCCGATATTGTCGGCCGGTGCGATCATCCCGCGGCGGCCCTGCTGATCGATGCGCTGCATTTCCAGCGCGCCGGGCACAAGCCGTCCGCACTGAGTGCGATCGAATCCACTCTGCTGCCCTACAGCCAGATCTGTGACGGCACGACCGCATGTGCGGACAATTTCGAATCCTATCTTGAAGATGCGGTCGATCTGCGGTCCGCTCCGGGCGAAGGAGAACTGCCTCTTGCCGCGCTCGTTGCGGCCCTGCCGGCCGACATTCCGCTCAGTCTTGAGGTGCGGTCAAAAGCCTATCGGGATCGCTACCCGGATGCAGTGGACCGCGCCAGGGCCGTCCGCAAAGCCAGCCTGGCCTATTTTGAGCAAGCCGAAATTGCGATCCGTTGAGCCGCCGGCGGTGGAAGGCGCTCAAGCCGACTGGATATAATCCCGCATCGCGGCCGCTTCGCTTTCAATCTTGTCGATGCGATATTTCACCAGATCGCCAATCGACACAAAACCGATAAACCGTCCGTCGTCCACCACCGGCAAATGGCGAATGCGTCTTTTGGTCATCAGGGATAGCGCCCCGATCGCACTTTTTTGGAGGTCGACAGAGATCACGTCCGCGGTCATCACGTCGGCAACCTTCCGGTCCAGTGCCGCCGGACCGAATTCCTGCAGGCAGTGCAGCACATCGCGCTCGGAAAATATGCCGACAATCTTTTCGCCATCCAGAACCGGCAAGGCCCCGATTCTCTTGTCGGCCAAAATACTGACCGCCTCCGACACTGTCTGATCCACCGTACAATTGAAAATCGTGTCGTCCCGGCCTTGCAATATGCTCTGAATCGTCATGCGCGCCCTCTCCCCTTCCTATGAAATACCCCTGATTCTTTATCCTTTGTGGCAATATAGCATAGTTTTGACCGAAGTTGGACTTGATGGCCAATTGAATAGGGTTCAAAGAGGACCTTCCCCTAAGGAGACGATCATTTGCCTGGCCCCTCTCAACTGGACGATCCGCTCTATGCCGGTATCGCTTGGTCGCGCTACTGGCGCTTGATGCGCTGGATGGGCGCGCTGACATTGTTATGCGTCGTCGCGGCTCTTGCAGTGCTCTATTATCTGCACGGCCTGGTTTCGATCCACATGTATATCGCCGCAGCGGGCGGCGTTGCCTTTGCCCTGATGCTGACCGCCGCGCTGATGGGACTGGTGTTCCTGTCGAGCGGAACCGGCCATGACGACTGCATTGATGATCCCGTCAGCGGGGACATATCGCCCGATGAGTGAAGATGATTTGCAGAGCCTGATCGCGCTCCAGCCGGTACTGCGCGTTGCCCCGCAACCGCGCGACCTCAATAATAACGGACATATATTCGGCGGTTGGGTGCTCAGCCAGATGGACATTGCCGGCGGCATCATGGCCGCCCGCGTCGCCCAGGGCTCCACCGCGACGGTCGCCATCGAAGCGATGGAATTTCTCGCGCCGATTCTCACCCGCGATATTGTCTCGGTCTATGCCCGGGTGGAACGGATCGGTACCAGTTCGGTCAGCCTGCGGCTTGATGTTGTCGCCGAGCGCAACCGCGGGGAAGAGCATGTGCCGGTCACCAGCGGGCTGTTCACCTTCGTCGCGCTCGACGAAAACCATCGCCCGCGCGCAATCCCCGCCGAATCAAAAGCCAAATATTCCGGCTAGGCTAGAGCCGCTGGATCAGCTTGTAAGTCAACACCCGTTCGCTATTGGCCGGAACCGTCACCGCCCAGAAATCCGCACCGTCTTTCCGGCCCAGCTTGCTGCTGGCATTGCGCAATGTTTCGTCATCGCCGCTAGGCAGCTTGATCTCGACCCGCGCCGGATGCGCAGAGGCATTGGTGACGGTCATCCGCATATCCATGGTTCGGCGCTTTTTGGTTTCGACCTGGCCGAGCGACAATAGGCTATAGCGTACCAACGGGCTTTGGCCGATGGTCACCTCAACCTCTTCGCCAATCGCCTTGTCTTCGAGACTGCCCTCGCCGAGCAAAAGTCGCTCGCCCGAGACCGAACGGAACGCGACCATCTTGCCTGCCGGCATGGCGAGGCCCAGTCCGTCGCGCTTGCGGTTCTGAAAGCGCACGGTGGTCGCGAGCGGCGTGCTGTCGGCATAAGAGGAGGCCCACGGCTCGGCTTCATATATCTGGACAAAGGGGATCGCGGTCTTTTCAAACATCGCGACCTGTTTCTGGCTCTGCGAGGCGACCGTGACCGGCAGCGGAATGCGATAGAGTTTCAGGTCACCCAAATCTTCCTGCTTCGCTTCCATTCTGCGGGATCCGGAAAACGCAACCACGTCCGCTTCCGCCTCCATTGCCGCCATCGGAGTCGGCAATGCCTGCCCCAGCATGCGGCTATCCCGTCTGGCCCGTTCAAAGCGCTTCACGGCAATATCGCTGGTCGTAGCTTGCGGCCAGCAACGCAAAGAAATAGCGCTGCCGGTGGCCGGGGCAATTCTGTCCCGGCCCTTGTTGGGCTGACCCGCAACCGTCTGGGTCTGGGCATTGGCAAAGGAGGTTTCGTCGCCATTGGCCAGGGTGACCCAGGAAAACAAGTTGATCGTCTGGCCGTCGGCACTGACATCGGCGACATAATTGGCCTGCCAGTCAAAACCGGTCGCGAGATAGGACAGGGTGACGGTCGCACGCGTCGCCGTCGCCACGCGGCTTTTGATCGACAGCGTCGGTTTGGCCGACAGCCCTTCGGGAATTGCCGGATAGACCAGCGTTTCATTCAGTCCGGTACATTGCAACGCTTCGAAGCCGTCCGCGGTCTGCAGAACGACACCGCCACTGGCATCACTGCGCACCCGTGCCTCATATTCCCGGGTTTCGCCGGTCACCGCGCTGGTCCGCCGGATCGTTACACCGCGTCCAAGATGGCCGTTGAGCAAGGCCGAGGGGGAGAGCAAGGCGGCATCGCGGTTCTTCTCGATCACCGCATCAGGCATGCCGGTCACGATCGCGGACTGGGGAATGATCCCGCCAGCGACGCCTTCGAACCGCAGGTCAATTTCGCCGGCCGGCAAATCAATCGTCCGCTGTTCGGTGATCAAGGCATAGCCACCAAGGTACCGCAGGTTCATGCCATTGGCGGCTTGCCGGTTGGGATCGCGATAGACGGTCACCGAAACCGCAGACGGACCATCAGAGGTCACGGTCTGCCGCGCCCATTCCGACGCCTGGGATGCCGCCGGCGCGGCCATGACGGCGGAACTGGCAAGGAACAGCAACGCTGTCAGCGCGCGTTTGATCATGATCTAGAACCGCGTCTCGAAGGTCGCGGTAACCGTGGTCCGGCCGTTGGCCGGCACCGCTACTTTCCAGACAATACTGTCGGAAGAACGCCGCGCGCTTTCCAGACTTTCGCTGACAATGCGCGTATCCGACCAGTAAAAGTCGAGACCGTTCTGGATCAGCGACACCGTCACCGGCGTCGCTTTCGCATTGGTCAGTTCATAGGACATGGCGGTCCGCCATTTGGTCGAGGACAGACGGCGCCGTTCGGTAACGGTCGGCTTGACCTTCACATCAAAAGCCTCCCCGGTCTTCAGCCCCAGTTCGGATCCCATCGGCGTGTGGCCGATGCTGTTTTCGCCAATAAATTGCGGCTGGCCAGAGGCATCTTTCATATAGACGCGCACGGTGCCGGCGGGGAGCGCGTCACCGAGGCCGCCATCCTTGGACGCGCTGAACTGCAGCACCGTCGCGGCGCTCTGCGCCTCGCGTTGCGTGCCGAGCCAGCGATTGGTAAATTCATAGGCCTTTTGTGCCGACGCGCCCGTCACATCCAGAAAACTGACCTGCTTTGTCTGCGCATTGGCAATGGTTGTCCGCGCGGCCAGCGGATAAAGATAGAAATCACCCAGCGATTCACGGTTGGCCGATTCGGTGCCCGCGCGCCGGACATTGTTGCGCCCATTGCGGCTGCGTTGTCCGTACACACTGGGTGTGCCCGCGACCAGCAGGGTCTTGGCGTTGTTGAACGTCGTGCCGGTATTGTTGGTCAGCGTCACCCAGCCCTGCACATCCATTTTTCCTGCACTTTCATCAAACAATGCGACATAATCGGCCTTCCAGCCCATGCCGCCAGTCAGATAGCTCAGCTGCGCTGGGCGTGTGCCGCCGCGGCTGCTGTTCAGCGTCACCGAAAGGGTGGGCCGTGCGCGCAGATTCGATGGGACTTTGTCAAAAATGACCCGGGTCGGCAGGCGATCATCGCGCAGCACCTCGATCCGCGATCCGATCTGGAGCACGACGCCGCCATTGGCTGCGAGAACTTTTGCGCGTTCACGAGTTTCCTTGCCGGTCGCCGGATTGATCCGCACAATCGTCACGGTTTCGCCAACCGCTTTTTCCATCAGCTTCGCCGGTGACAGCAGATCATAGTCAAAATTCTGTTCCACGATGCCGGTATCCGCTGCGTTAAACCCGACCGTTTCGGCGCGGATCTGGCCGGAAACTCCGGGAAAGCTCTGCACTGACCGGCCAGAGGGAATATTGAGGCGGCGGGTATCCTGTACCAGCGCCAGATTGTTGTTATAGATCGTGACCGCTATATCACCCTGTCCCGAAGACTGACTGATCGCTGGCGTCGCCAGAGTTGCCAGCACAAGGCCGGTCATCGCAAGAAGCCGCATTATTCTCTCTCCATCGTTCCTGAGGCACGGCTTACCGTGACCAAAATGAATGTAGCTTAAACGATCATTGCTCCGCAGGTTCAGCAACTTGCGGCGATAGCCAACGCAAACGCACCGTGCCCGGGGCGGCACCATTTCCCGAAGGCTGAATTGTCACCGCATTATTGTCGAACAGCATTTTTCGCGCGATCTCAACATCTTGCGACGATCCGTCTGCACCCAACGGCAATTGTACCCGGTCGGCCGCCCATATGATTAGCGCGAGATTCGGCCTCGACTGCGGATTGACCGTGCCCTCCGAAATGGTCAGTGGCGGCAGGGCCAGCGCCGGTGGCTTGATTTGGATGGTCCAGTCCTCCGCTTGGCTTGCGACCCGTTTCTCCAGCGCATGATAGGTATCCAGTGTCGCACCCTGTAACGGTTTAGCATTCACGAGCGCACGGCGCTGCGCGGTGTCAATGGTGACATCCTCCGGCGATACGCCGGCAATGAGCGCCAGATTCTCTCGCAACTTCACCACGCGAATTTCGGCTTCCTGCGCCTGTTCCTGTGCTCGTGCGGCCGCCAGTTCGGCGGCGGCCGCATCGCCGCCGGTCTCCACCCGATATTGTTCGACGGTGACAGCGATCGGACGGTTAAAAGTCCGACTCAACACCCGCGCGCTTTGTTCTTCCACCCCGGCAACAATGCTCGGCGTGAAGACCGAAGCGCTGATCAGGATCGGGTCGGCGTCAAAATCAATATCGATCTGAGACACCCGGGCCCGTTCGCCAAACTGGTCCTTGATATAGCCATTGGCCGATCGCGACACATTGGCCTCCCAGGCAATCTGTTGCAGCGAATAGCCCAGTGGAATAGCCAGGCCGATAAATATCACGACCATGCCAGCTATTTGCAATTGCGACTGGCGCTCTGACAGGGTCGAATGGAAACCATAGAGCCGGGCCATCGCTGCAGCGGTAAGGGCTATGGTCATAAGGTTGGTGAAAAACAGGGCCAGCGAGCCGCTGAATACCGACATGTTGAGAGTCGCGGCGCCGAAACCGACCACTGCAAGCGGCGGCATCAGAGCGGTGGCAATGGCTACGCCGACGATGGTTCCCATCCGCCCCCGGATCATCGCATAGGCGCCAGCCAGCGCGGAAAAAAGGGCAACCGCCAGGTCAAAGAGATTCGGTCGTGTCCGGGCCGCGATCTCGGTCGTGACCGTCTGCAAGGGCGACAGCGCCACCACCAAGGCGGAAAATAAAATCGCGACAATCGTCCCCAGGATCAAAGCCTTGGAGCTTTCGCGCAGCCAGGCATAATCGCCAATCGCGAGCGCGAACCCGGCCCCCATGATCGGTCCCATCAGCGGAGACAGCAGCATCGCGCCGATAACCACGGCCGGCGATGACAGCAGCAATCCGAGAATTGCGATGCCCGCTGACATACAGGTCATGAAGGCATAGCGCGGGCTGAAGTCGCTATCTTCCTTGACCTTCGCGATAACCGCTTCCTGGTCCACGCCCGATCGGACCATCACGCGCCACCAACGCCGGAACAATGCGATGCTGCCGGTTACCGGATCAAACGGCCCTGGCTCCCTGCCCGGATGTCGCTCGCCGGACTTGGTATCCGGTTGTGAAATATCATTCATACTCCTCTTTAGCCCTGCAACCGGTCGCGCGACAATATGGAAACTACGTCGGAGGTAATTGAAAAATAATTTTTTATATCTTTTATCATAAAACTGTATCGCCTATATAGACCGCACGATCCATCCCCTCAGGAGTTAAACCATGCCTCGCCCCGAAACCGATATTGAAGCCGGACGTGAAAAGCTGATCCAAACCGCAGAGACCATTATTCGGGAACGGGGTGCGATTAACTTCACCATTACCGATCTCGCCGCAGAGGCAGGTATGTCTCAGTCCAACGTGTACCGGTTTTTCGAAAATAAGGATGCGTTGGCCGAGGCGATGGCGGGCCGCTGGTTTGCCGAGCTGATCACGATCATCGAGGATCTTGTCGAAGCGGACCTGCCGGCGCGTGAAAAGCTCTATCAGTTTTTCGCCCGGCGCCTGCTGATCAAACGGGCACGTTTCGAGGAAGATCCCGATCTGTTTCGCTCCTATATGGAGCTGGGCGATCAGCATTTTGAAGTCATCCGCGGCTATGTCGATCTGACCGACCATTATATGGCGATCATATTGGCTGAAGCGATGGAAGAAGGTTATTTCGAGGGTCTGGAACTCGACCAGATCGTATCGCTGGTCAACACCATGGTGCAGCCTTTCTGCAATCCCAACCTGATGATGGACATGATGCATCTGGCCGACGAAAACCGGCTGGCGCAGGTCATTGATACGATATTGACCGGATTGAAAGCGCAGCGCGCCCATGTTCCCCCCGGCCGGCGCTGCATATCGCGAACTGAATCGCGGCGCGCGGCCAATCCGCCGTAATAGCTTGTTGCTTTGATTGATAAAATCGGCAAAGAGCCGGCATGTTCGATACCGCCAATATCTGGCTCAGCACTTATGCTGGCCTTGCCCTGTTCCCGTTTGTGGCGGTCTGTCTGATCGTTTTCGGGTCCGCCTTTTTCCGCGGCCTGACCGGTTTTGGCTATGCAATATTGTCGGTACCATTGATCGGCCTGGTCGCCACCCCGGCCACCGCTGTGCTCATGGCCATTTTGATGCAGCTCATCATCGGACCATTTGGCATTCGCCAGGCGAGCAAGCTGATCGACCGATCAATGGTTGGCACGATTTCCCTGATCGCCTGCTGCGCCACGCCGTTCGGCTTGTGGCTGCTCGATATTGTCAGCGCGGATGTCGCCCGGCTGATTATCACATCGATCGCGATTGGCAGCTTCCTGGTGTTCATGCTGAAGCGCCCGGCACAGCTCAGTCGGTCGCCGCTGGTCATCGGTTTTGTTGGCGTCACGTCAGGACTGCTCAACGGCTTTGCCGCGATGCCGGGGCCTCCGGTGGTGCTCCACTTCGTGCGCAAGCAGGTCGCGCCCGCCGTCGCACGGGGTTCCATGATCACGGTCTTTTTTGCCACCGCCGCGATGGGCACAGCGGTGGCATTCTGGCGGGATATGGTCGACGAGCAACTGCTGGTGCTGACCGCGCTGACCTGCCCGTTAATGATTGGCGGCAACCATTTCGGGTCACAATTTTTCGGAACGGTCTCCGAGCCGGTCTGGCGCAGTTTTGTTGTGGTTCTGCTCGGTATCGCGGCCAGCGTCGCGATGGTGAAATTATTCTGAAGAATCAGGCGGCGCCCCTGTTGCATGACACCGCCTGACCCTGCGACCCGGCACTGATACTGCGCGTGCCGTCGTCTTTCCGCCGGTTACCGGTGGCGGAAATTGCGGTGCCGCGAAAACCGGTGATGACCGAAGCGGCGATAAGTCTTGTGGCGCCCGAAGCCGCGATGATGTTTGCGCTTGAACTTATGTTTGAAATGAGATCGCCCATGATGCAGCGATCGCCCATGGCCCAATCCACGATGGCCGAAACCGAAGGACCGGCCGTGGCGACGATCGGCTGCTTTGTCCTGCAACCGGTCGCCGCCAGCAGCCGCCAATGCCGGAACCGGGGCTTTCGCAGAGGCGTTTTGCGCGGCAACATTGCCACTTACGTCAGCCGCTTGGGCCGGTGCCATGGCGGTCACGGCAAGCAGGCCGGTGAGGGCCAGGGATGTCAGTCTCAACATGGGTCTTCTCCTTTGCATGTCTTGCTCTGGAGTTCGCCATCCGGTCCGGTTCGGTTACAACGGACGCAGCGGCCCGGGCGCGCAAAAAGCAACCCGGGCGCCTCTTTTTGGAATTGCGAAAGCCGCTCTTTGTCCAAGTTTTCCGCTGGAAATGAAACGCTGAGCATCCCACTCGGCCAGATTGAAAAAATACCGCAAATCTGCCTGTATTTCATCCGATATTTTTACCAGACCGGCAACCGTTTTAGCGCTTTCAGCCGGAATAGTCCGCAGCCAGCCATTGCTTCATCGCAGCCGGTGGCGGTGTCGGAATCATGGTTTTTTCATCCAACGCAGCCAGCGCCCGCTTGCGCTCCGCTTCGCCGAAGGATCCCGTGGTCAGACAAAATTCCACCATATTCCCGTTCGGATCGCGCGTGTAGATCGAATGGCACCAATTATGGTCGACCTCGAGGACATCAAGACCGGCGGCATTCCACTGCTTGCGCCATTCAATCAACGCATCCGGACTATCGACATCAAAGCTGATATGGTTCGTCCCCGGCGGAACTTTGGCCGCGGCGTTGAGATCAAATTCATGCTCTGCCTGGCCCGGAACATCGTGCAGCTCCCAGAAGGCGATAAACTTGCTGTCATCGCCATCCATCCGATAAAAGAAATGTTTGCCCCAGCCGCCGCCCATGACCGGCGTGATTTCGACCGTCACCAGTTCAAAACCCATCACGCCCTCGTAAAAGGCATGGATTGCCGCCATATCCTGCGCTGCCAAGGCCAAGTGATGATAACTCATTTGCCGCCATCCTTTCTTTTATCGACCATGCCCATGACATCGGCGGTTGCGCCTTCCGGCGCCGGCACTTCCGTCACCCGCTCCGGCACATCATCAAATTCGAGTTTGAGCGCCCGGCTCATCACCGCATGCATCATGTAGGTGCAGGTAATGTAGGTCAGCTCGAGGATCTCGACTTCGCTGAGATGCGCTTTCAGCGCCGCAAAAACCCCGTCCGGCACGCGCCCCCGTTCGAGCACCAGGCAATCAGCATAAGCGAGCACCGCGCGTTCGACCGGGCTGAAACAATCCGCCGTTGCCCAATGCGGAATGGCCTTGACCTGTTCTTCCGAATAGCCTTCGAAGCGCATCGCCTTGCTGTGCTGGGAATAGACAAATTGCGATCCCACCGCATAGCCGGCGCGGATCTGGCCGAGCTCGCGCAGCTTGGGATCCAGCTTGCGGTTGGGCGCGCGATAAAATCCGAAGCCCTCGGTGGTGTGTTTGAAGGCGTCGGGCACCTGTGCAAACACCGTCCACCAGTTGCCGGGCGTACCGGTGGCGGTGCCCGGTTCTGCGACTGGATCGCGGTCACCGAACAGCGTGTTGTAAAGCGCCAGCACATAGGCGTCCTCGACTTCGGATCGCGGAATTTCACGCAAACGGGGCATAAGATTCTCCTATGCCCCGATGCTATCAGCATGTCCGTTTCAGCGAAAGCGGCAATGCCGCTATCCGCTTCACAACGCCCGGTTGCTAGCCCGCGAGATTGCGCAGCACATAGTGCAGGATGCCGCCGTTGAGGAAATATTCCATCTCATTGGCCGTATCAATCCGGCAGAGGGTGTTGAACGTCGCCGTGGTGCCGTCGGCGCGGGTCATTTCCACCTCGACCTCCTGCAGCGGTTTCAGCGTCGCGACACCCTTGATGGTGAAGCTTTCGGTGCCGTCGAGGCTCAGCGTGTTGCGGTCGACGCCTTCGGCAAATTGCAGTGGCAGCACGCCCATGCCGACGAGATTGCTCCGGTGGATACGCTCATAGCTTTCGACGATCACTGCCCGAACGCCCAGCAAATTGGTGCCTTTCGCCGCCCAGTCGCGCGACGAGCCGGTGCCATATTGCTCGCCGCCGATGACAACCAGGTCATTGCCGTCGGCTTTGTGGCGCATGGCGGCGTCGTAGATGGGCATGATTTCACCGTTATATTTGGTGTAGCCGCCTTCCTTGCCGTCGGCCATTTGGTTCTTGATCCGGATGTTCGCAAAAGTCCCGCGCATCATCACTTCGTGGTTGCCGCGGCGTGAGCCGTAGCTGTTGAAGTCGGCCTTGTTAACCTGATGATCGCGCAGGTAACTGCCCGCCGGCGAGTCTTCCTTGATCGCACCCGCTGGCGAAATATGGTCGGTGGTGATGCTGTCGCCGAGCACCGCGAGGGTCTTGGCATCGACAATATCGCCGACCGGTTCGGGGGTCATGGTCATGCCTTCAAAATAGGGCGGATTGGCCACATAGGTGGACCCGGCGCGCCACTGATAGGTGTCGCCTCCGGTCACATCAATATCCTGCCACGCGGCATCACCGTCATAGACATTGGCATAGCGGCTTTCGAACATTTCGCGGCTCACCGCACCCTGCATCGCGGCATCGACCTCGTCATTGGTCGGCCAGATATCCTTGAGATAGACATCCGCGCCATCCGAACCCTGCCCGATCGGCGTTTCATACATGTCCTCGCGCACCGTGCCTTTCAGCGCATAGGCGACCACCAAAGGCGGCGACGCGAGATAATTGGCTTTCACGTCCTGCGACACCCGGCCCTCGAAATTGCGGTTGCCCGACAGCACCGAGGCGGCGACCAGATCATTGTCGTTAATCGCCTTGGAAATCGGCGCCGGCAGCGGCCCGCTATTGCCGATACAGGTGGTGCAGCCATAGCCGACCAGATTGAAACCGAGATAGTTGAGATCCTCGCTGAGCCCCGCCTTGTCGAGATAGTCGGTGACCACCTGCGATCCCGGCGCCAGCGAGCTTTTCACCCACGGCTTGCGCTGGAGCCCTTTTTCCCGCGCCTTGCGCGCGACCAGCCCGGCGGCGATCAGCACGCTCGGGTTGGAGGTGTTGGTGCACGAGGTGATCGCGGCAATCGTGACATCGCCATGGCCGAGATCATGATCCGCGCCATCCACCGCGACCCGCTTATTCGGCTCGGTGCTGCCAAACACTTCGGTAATATCCTTGTTAAAGCCCTCGTCGAGATCGGCCATCGACACGCGCTGCTGGGGCAGTTTCGGCCCCGACAGCGACGGCACAACGCTGGTCATGTCAAGCTCGAGCGTCTTGGTATAGATCGCCTCGACCTGGTCATCATGGCGCCAGAACCCCTGTTCCTTGGCATAGGCCTCGGCGAGCGCAATATCCGCTTCGGGGCGGCCGGTCAGCCGCAGATAGTCGAGCGTCTTGTCATCAATCGGGAAATAGCCGCAAGTCGCGCCATATTCCGGCGCCATATTGGCAATGGTCGCGCGATCGGCCAGCGACAAAGCCGCCACGCCGGGGCCGTAAAATTCAACAAAGCGGCCAACCACACCGACTTCGCGCAGCATCTGCACACAGGTCAGCACGAGATCGGTCGCGGTAATGCCCTCGGCCAGTTCGCCGGTCAGCTTGAACCCGACCACTTCGGGGATCAGCATCGACACCGGCTGGCCGAGCATCGCCGCTTCGGCCTCAATCCCGCCAACGCCCCAGCCGAGCACGCCGAGACCGTTGATCATCGTCGTATGGCTGTCGGTGCCGACACAGGTATCGGGATAGGCGATCATATCGCCATTCTGATCCTTGGACGACCACACCGCCTTGGCGATATTTTCCAGATTCACCTGGTGGCAAATGCCGGTGCCCGGCGGCACCACGGAGAAATTGTCAAACGCCTTGGAGCCCCATTTGAGAAACTCGTAACGCTCCATATTGCGCTGATATTCCAGCGCGACATTATTTTCAAACGCTTGCGGCGTGCCAAATTCATCGACCATGACCGAGTGATCGATCACCAGATGCACCGGCACCTGCGGGTTGATCTTCTGCGCATCGCCGCCGAGCGCCTTGATCCCGTCGCGCATCGCCGCGAGATCGACCACCGCGGGCACACCGGTAAAATCCTGCATCAGCACACGCGCGGGCCGATATTGTATTTCCGCCGAAGACTTGGCTTCCTTCTGCCAGTCGACCACCGCCTGGGCATCCGTGGCTGCCACGGTGTGGCCGCCATCTTCAAAGCGCAGCATATTTTCGAGCAGGACTTTCAGCGTATAGGGCAAGCGATCAATATCCCCGAGCTGCGCCGCCGCCTTGGCGAGCGAATAATAGCTATAGCTGGTCCCGTTGACATTCAGTGTTGCGCGGGTGCCGAGTGAGTCTTGTCCTGTTGTTGTCATGCTAATCCTTCGTCCAGAGATGGTTTATGCCGGGAAAACCCGTCCGTCGTAGCGTCCGCGAAAGCGGCGAGGCGCTGGGTTTTCCGGCATGTGAGTCGAATTGCTGCCGCATTAGCGCAAGGGACCGCAGGGCGCAATATGTCGCTGCGTTGGCATAGCCAATCGGCGCGCGTTTTCATCGCTGCACGCAATGTCTCAACACTCGTCATCCTGAACTCGTTTCAGGATCCATCTCGAGGTCGTCCCCAGCCCAACGAGATCCTGAACCAAGTTCGGGATGACGAAAAGGGAGAGAACGTCATCCCCGCGAAAGCGGGGACCCAACAAAAAAGCCGCGCCAGCGCCCATTCACCCCACCAGCACGCGCACCAGCACCCAGATCCCGAGCACCAGCAAAACCACCGTCCCGCCAAACCACACAGCCAGCGCCAGACAACTGAGCGCCCGCGTATCGCCAGCGGCAACGGACGGACGCGCGGGCGGCGCATCGGGCGCAGGGGTGGGGGATGAAGCGGGATGACGGGGAAAGCGAGCCATGGGGGAAGGCCTCCTGTTTGGGGTTGGAGGCTCCCGGCGACGAGCCGGGTGTACAAAACCCTGCGCAAGCACAGGGCGCCGCCACCTTTAGGCGAACCCTGGACATGCGTAACGGCCACCCGGCCGAAACTGTCAATCGACCGGTGCTTGCGTTAGCGAGGTTTTGTAGCCTCACAACGGGAATTGGCCCGTTGCGAGCGAGAGTTTAGCGCAGGGGGCAGGGGGTGGCAATGGGCGAGCAAGAGCTGATGCTGGACTTGTATGAAATAGTATGTCAGATCAATTTGAGTTCTTTGATATTGAGCGAAGGGATATCAATTTGAAATGAAGCCAATACCCGTCAACGATGAACACTCTATATTGAATGTGGGCTTCAGCATGACCTTGAACCGAGAAATCGACTATGAGGACATAAAAAACTTCGCCGAACCATATCAAGATATTGCGGAAAAACTTCCACATCAAAAAGTTGTTAATGACCCTGCCAATTTTGGCGTGCAATTCAAGTATTTACGGCCTGATGGAACCGCTGTTTGGTTTTTGAGTGTAGTCAACGAAACTATCGAGGTTTTGTGTACACGTTACACCAGGTGGGCAGAAATCTGGGGTCAGTCATCTCACTACATGTCGCTCGTTGCTAATTCACTTGCCAAAAATACTTCAGTTAAACAAACCCAGTTCCGAAATTTGAGCCTAAAGGTCGTAGATGTCTTTCTTGCTTCAAATGACAGAGACGAAAGCGATAGAGTCTTCTCGAAAAATGATTATATCGCGTCAGAAACCTTGAGACATAGTCGTGCTTGGAATTCAGACAACGGTTGGTTTTATATTTTGGGGGATCATGCTGTTCTAAATAAATTGAACATATCTTCCAAAGTTGACAATAAATTCAAACAAAATAAAGATGATGAAGCACAATGGATCTATGAGTTGTCTCACTTTCAAGAACATCGCGGGGAATTTGAGGATGTTAAGAAATTTGGTGATATTGCTCCAACCATAATGGAGCATTTTCATGATAGTAATAAATCAATGTTATCGAGTGTTCTGTCTGATGAAGCACAACAAGTAGTGAAATTGCACGGAAAGTAGATGCCACAAACTAGTTTACATACAATTTTTGGCCACGATACCAATTCTGACCCCTTTGATACGCAGAGGAGGGACAAAAACAATTTTCGGCTAAAATCAGTAAAATCAGTAAAATCAGTAAATACTGATAGTCATCGCACCGTTACGAAAAAGAATATCAATAACACAGTGCAAAACTTGATTTCGCAACTGCAAGGTTTGAATGAATACGACCGAGAAAACTTGAATGATCATGATGAAGATATCGCGGTAGACTTAGACTCGTCCATGAAAGAGCTTTTTGAAGCCCACCGAGAACAACAAAGTTTGTCAGTTAGCCGCGCCGGATCAATCAGTATTATTCCCAAAACACTCAATGCTCCGAGTTGGGTGGATCGAACTTATAGTCAAATTGTGCGCACCAAACATGATTTATATGGTGACGAAAACACTGCCCGGCTCGAGCGTTCATTAGAGGACTTTAAGGGTATCGGATATCTTTTAGCGCAGCTGTCAAAAAAACCGGATGTTGAAATTGATGAATCTGGTACAATAGGATTGTATTGGGATAATCAAGAATCGTCTTTTTGTATTCGGCTAATAGGAAATGGGGAAGTTATTGGTTCATATGCTGGTGAATTTAATCAACAACCTTGGTCTGCACAAACTTCGAATGAGCGTTTGCTTATAGAAAAACTTAGAATTCTTGACAATTCAGAGCCTGCACTACCGGATGCCTTGCAATAACCGTTGTCCAGTCGAACTGATATCGCAAGATGCATTCTCTCCCGGCATCGTCGGCGACGAAGAGGGCATCGTAAGAGGTGCGTATCATCCCAATCATGGCAACCAAAATACTGGTAACGTAAAGCCGAGTTTTTTACCTATTCGGCACTTACATGAAGGCAGGCTATCAGTTTGGCGGATAGGGGAAGATCCATTTCCAAATAGAACCAACATCACTGAAAAAATTCCCGTTACGAATGATCGCGGCGATCTATTCGCCATACTGGGAACCACTGCTGGAAAAATCCGAGCGATTGCTCAGCCCGACTCTGAAATGAGAATGGTCTGCGTTCGTGATGAGTGCGAATGTGATGTCAACGGCAACAAAGACGCCGCCCATGCGCACATTTCACTATGCGACAATCTCAAATCCGAAGACCCGGACGAATTTTCAAAAAACGAAAATCTTAATCAAGCTCATACAAAGCTTCGCTTTCTCTTTCACAAGGCAGTTCTTTTGTCGAACGATCCACAAACAATGGCTAAATTACATGAAAAACAGGGCTCGCAAACACTCTAGTATAGATTTACCGAATATCAATTGCGTTGGTTCTGCAGGTGATGCACAGAAGTAACATACCAAAAGACCCTCAAAAACGGTCAGGTACGCGAACCTGAAGAGCAGCAAACACCGCGCACGCAACGAAGGTTTGCAAGATCACCAACACCCTGTCCTACACCCCCGCCGCTTTGATATACCGGCCCGAATCCAACCACCAAAAGGCCGACCCCCATGGCAGAGGACTATCCCCCGTCCGCCCAACTTCCCGTTCCCGCGCATGCGGAGCCACCGCCGGAGCGGCCGGATCACGCCAAAGCTTGTCGCGCCAAAGCCTATCGGGCCAAAGCTTATCGGGCCAAACCTTATCGAGAACGCCATGATGGCTGGACGGCGGCGCGGCAGGATGCGTTTATTGCGTCGCTGACCCGGACGCGCTGTGTCCGTGATGCCTGCCGGGTGGCAGGGATCAGTACGACCAGCGCCTATCGCCATCGCCGGCGCAGCGCGGCTTTTGATGCGCGCTGGGCGCTGGCGCTGCGGCGGTCGGAGACGACCATCGGCGAGGTCGCGTGGCAGCGCGCGGTCGAGGGGGTCGAGGAGGATGTCTGGTATCATGGCAAGGTCGTCGGCCAGCGCACCCGCTATGCCAACGACGTGCTGCGGCTGTTGATCCAGCATGACACCAATGGCGCCGGGCGCGACGCGGCGGGGCGCTTTGCGGCGCGGGATGGTGGGGTGGATGCGGGAGTGGATGCGGGGCCTGAAGCGGGAGGTGATGTGGGCGCACGGACCCAGGCCCTGCCCGCGCCGGAGGACGAAGGACCGATCCCGCGCCCCAAGGGTCCGATCACGCGGGACAATCTGGCGGCAAAATTCGACGCGATCGCGGCGCGGGCGCGCGCTTATGGGCAGCGGCATATCAATATCAAGACCGGCGCGGGGCTGACCGACGAGGTGCTCGCCGCCGTCGACCGCTTCCGCGCCCGCGACCGGGTGGTGCTGCCGCAGGAATTTCAGTGGCTGGCGGCCGATGTCTATGACGCGCGCGAAGCCGACTATTGCGCCGGGCTGAAGGACGGCCAGGAAGCGCCGCCCGCTGCGTCCGACTGAGCCCCGCCGCCCCTGCTGTCCCATTTTGGGACACTTGGCGCCCCGCCTGCGGTGATGGCGTGGTTAACATACTCGTAATCCCGCTTTTTTTCTGCTACTTACGATCCGAGCGGGGCTGTGGGGAGCCTCGCGATCTTATTAAACGGGTCTTCAAAACGGGGTTTACACATGAAAAAGTTTCTTCTCGGCGCAACGGTTCTGACCGGTCTCGCCTTCGCCGCTCCTGCCTCTGCGGGCGTGGTCTATTCCAACGACTGGGACGGCGCGATTTCCGGCAATTGTGCGTTCAGTACGGAATGCGCATCGCAAATCGGCGCGGGCGACGCTTATGCCGCGCAAGCCTTTACGCTCGCATCGGCGACCACGCTCAACAGCGCGTCATTCACCAATTTGGTCATTACCGGCGCGACCGATGGTCAGCCCAGCGCGGCCAACTGGCTGTTCCTCGCCGCGGATGGCACTGGCGGATTGCCGGGCACCACCCTGTTCTCCGGCAACAGCACGATCCTCAGCAAGACCGTGCTCGGCGGTAACACGGCCTTTGACGTGGTCCAGGAGGCGTTTGATCTGCCATCCATTTCGCTCGCGGCTGGCACCTATTATTTCGGTTTCCAGGCGGTTTCCAATGTCTTTGACGTGTATCTGACCCGCGGTGTCGGTGCCGATGGTGCCGCCGAATCCTCGGATGGCGGCGCAACCTGGGCGGATCAATATCGCTCCCGCGACAGCGTCGCCGTGTCGCTGTCCGACACGGCGGTGGCTGCGGCCGTGCCAGAGCCAGCCACCTGGGCGTTCATGATCTTCGGCTTTGGTGCTATTGGCGGCGCGCTTCGTCGCAGCCGCAAGGCCAATGTCAAGGTCAGCTACGCCTAACGGTAGCCGACTGACCAACCCAACACCAACAGCCCCGCCCGAGCAATCCGGCGGGGCTTTTTGTGGGTGATGGGGACGCGCGGTGCCGACCCACCTGCACGCCCAAACGCCCTGTCCCATTTTGGGACTTAAGCCCTCCCACCGCCGGCGACGGCGTGGTTAACATACTCGTAGCAGAACCCTTTTTCTGCTACGCACTAGGAGAGCGGGGTTGTGAGGAGCTTCGCGATCTTATTAAGCGGGTCTTCAAAACGGGGTTTACATATGAAAAAATTTCTTCTCGCCTGCACCGCCGCGGTGACGCTCGCATCGAGCGCCAATGCCGCGACCTTCCTGGGATCGCGCACGGTCGGCGGATCGACCGCACAGCTGTCGATCACCACTGACGACACATTGGGCGCGCTCGGTATTGCCAACATTCTCGACTGGAACATCTTCATCGACAATGGCACATCGTCCTTCACGCTCGATTCTGGCAATTCCACCTACAATCAGGGCGGCGCCGGCCTGTTCGCAACGGCAACCGAGCTGACCTTCGACTTTGACGGTGCATCAGGCGGCTTCGGCTTTTTTGATGCCGGTGCGAGCAATCTCTATTGTATCACGATTTCTCCGACCAATTGCGGCGGCATTTCCGGCGAGCAGATCCGCATCGGCGGGGTTGATGAAGCCTTTGTCGACAGCGGCGTGCAAGTCATCGCATCGGTGGCTGCGGCCGTGCCAGAGCCAGCCACCTGGGCGTTCATGATCTTCGGCTTCGGCGCCATTGGCGGCGCGCTGCGCAAGCAGAAGAAAGCCAAGGTTTCAGTCAGCTACGCGTAACGTCAGCAGACCAAATCTTTTCAAGAGCCCCGCCCGAGCAATCCGGCGGGGCTTTTTCGTGGGTGATCGGGACGCGCGCGCAACACGGACGCAGGCCCGACACCGCCCCACCCTACCACCAGTCAGTAAGCCGGATCGCCAGAATGTCGCGCGGCTCGAGCTTGAGCAGCCCGCTGGCAAAGGCGCGGGTCTGGGCGGCGATGGCGGGGGCCATGGCGGGGCTGTTGAGCTGGCGAGCGAGGCGAGCGATTTGCGCTGGCGCAAGCAGTGGCTGGTCGGCGCTGTCGCGGCGCGGGTAGAGATTGTGAAAACAGGTCAGCGTGGTCCAGGCGGTGCTGTTGGCGACAAAGCGCATCCGTCCGCGCCCGAAGGTCCCGGCCCAGAGCGGCGCGGGGGCACGGGTCTCGGCGCGGTACCAGAGCGTTTTGGTGCGCGGCCCGTGGCGAGCGGGTACGCCAAGCGCAACGCCCTCGGCAAGATAGGCCTGTTCCGCCGGGGTCAGCGGATGCGGCGGGTTGAACAGCAGGCAGGGCACATCGGCGGCCTCGAGCCGCGCCGCGTCGAGGGCGGTGAACCGGGTGCCGGTCACCTGCGCCGCCTTGCCGATACAGCGGTCCATCCGCGCCGGATCGAGCCCGCGCACGCGGGCTTCACTGGGACGCATCAGGAAAAAGCCATTGGCCCCGGTCGCAATCCCGCGCCGGCTGGTGATCAGATCGCCCAAGGGGATCGGTGGAGTGGGCGCCGCTTCGGGGTCCGGCGGGGTCCGTAGCAGCGCATCCCATTTCGGCGCCGCCGCGAGTTGCTCTGCTGCCAGCGTCTGGCAGGTGATACCGGGCGCTGTTTCGAGCCCGGCCAGCGTCGGCGGCAGCGCGGCGCTGGCGCCATGATAGCTGCGCACTTGCGCACGCGGCGATTGGCCCGGATCCGGCTGCTCGAGCAATAGCAGCGCCGCTGTCGCCTGGTTGTCGGCAAAAGCCGTGCCGCCCTGATCGATGGTCACCAAACTGTGGAGCAGCCCGCGCTCCAGCAGAAAGGTCTTAAGCGGCTGGCCATAATTGGCCTGTGCCCATTCCGCCGGGATCAGCACCGCCGCGCGGCCGCCGGGCGCCAGCTGGAGACCGATGCGCACGACAAAATGGACATAGAGATTGGACCGCCCGCTCAGCCGCAATCCGGCCCGCGCCGACAGCATGTCCAGCGCCGCCGCATCGCCATCATGGTCGCGCTGCATCACATAGGGCGGGTTGGCAATAATCGCGTCATAGCGCGCCGCCGGGTCAGTCGCGAGAAAATCACCGGCGCGGAGCTGCGCCTCTGGCACCCGCTCCGCCGCCAGCGCAAGCATCGCGGGATCAATATCCTGCCCGGTCATCCGATGCGCCGGGATATCCTGCTGCGCGCAGGCTGCAAGCAACAGCCCGGTGCCCACCGCCGGATCGAGCACGGTTTGCGGCTGGCAAGCGGCGACCCATTCGGCCATCAGCCGGGCATAAGCGGGCGGGGTAAAAAACTGCCCGCGGCGCTTGCGTTCGGCCCGGCTGGCCTGCGCCAGGAAGCGCTGCTCGGGAGAGCGCGGCTCGCGGGACACTGTGCGCGTAACCGGGTCGGGATCGGCGGTGATCATCCAACCGGCATAAAAGCCGCGCCGACAATGTCGAGACTTTTCAACCGGAACCAATCATCCGCAACCGATCATCCACAGCCGATCATCCGCGCCCGATCCGGTCACGCGATAAGGGAGGTGCCCCGGTCAATCCGCCATCAACGCGGCATGGCCTTCCTTGAGCGGCAGCCGGCGGAGATAGATCTGGGCGATCTCGTTCGGAGTGAATACCGGAGGCTGTTTGAGATGCGCCTCCGCCTTGCCATCATCGCCGACACAGGCGTTGATCGCCGAGACCAAAGATTCCGCCAGCGGCGCCGGATCGGTCTGTTCGATATCGCCTTTCAGCATCAGGCTGAGCAGGAAATGCTCGATCTTGAGCCGCAGCGGTTCGTCGATCCGATGGGCATATTGCTCTTCGATCCACGCGAAGGTCCGCCGGTCGCGCGCACGTGACGCGCGCAGCTCGAAGCTTTCGGGGGAAAGCAGGATCGCAATGCCGGTCTTGCAGAAATGGTGGACCATGTCCTCGACCGGCTGGTCGGTATCAAATTTCAGTTCAGCCATCGCATTTTCGATCCGCTCGAACAGTTCCAGCCGCGAAGCGCAATAAAGCTCCTCGCGATTGACAAACTGGTTGTAAACCGTTCGCCGCGACACGCCGGCTTCCGCCGCGACCGCTTCCATCGCAAATTCGCTGAAACTTTCCTGCCGCAGCTTGCGCCGCGCAGCATCCAGAATCAGCCGCCGCGACGAGGCCGGGCGCCAGGCCGATCCTTCTGCCTGGGTTTCATCCGCGGGTTTCATCAATCGCGCTCTGCTTGCCATTTTACACTCCTGTATCAAATACAGCCGAAGAGTCGGCCCTCCAAGTTCACGTGCAAGGTTACGTAAAATGATGTAAAATCCAGCATGAAATGCTATGAATTCCAGTGCGGATGCGATGAATACCGGTTCGACCAAACAAACGACCTGTTGGGACAAATGAACGACCTGTCGCGGCTATATCGCGCGCCGCCGTTACAAGGCATAAGATGGATTATGATCCGATCCCCCAAGGTCATATGCAGGTCCAAACCGGGCCCGCAGGTTGATGCGCGCCTCTGGTGCGTGGTGATCCCGTCATACCCGCCTTGCCGATCGGCATCCGGCTCTGCGCATCATTCAGCGCGGAGCAATCCGGTTGTCGCTATCCCGGCAAACCATATCCCAGACATCCGGCCTTATGCGGTGAGGCCGGACCGTGAAGACAAGATTTGTGTCCGGAGGGACCAACCGCCATGCTCCAGTCTGATTCCCTGCTCCTGATGACCGACATCACGGTCCTGATCAGCGACGACGAGCCGCTGGCCGTGTCCCGGCTGGCCGAACTGGTGCGCCGGATCGACCATATCAATCTCGTCGGGGAAGCCTCGGACGGCCGCGAAACGCTTGAGCAAATCTCCAGACTGCGACCCGATGTCGTGCTGCTCGACATTGAAATGCCGATCCTCGACGGCTTTGACGTGATCGAGCATCTGTCCGCATCTTTGGGGGATTCCACTGACCAGATGCCGCTGTTCATCTTCATCACCGCCTACCCGCAATTTGCCGTCCGCGCGTTCGAGACGGGGGCGCTCGATTTCATTCCGAAACCGGTACGCTATGCCCGGCTGGTCGAAGCCTTTGACCGGGCTCGGGCCGCTTATGCCGATCGCGAGTCGCGGCAACGACTCGCGCTGCTCGGCCGGACGCTCGACCAGCTGCGCCAGGAACGCTCGCAGACGGTTGATGATGACCATCATCTGTGGGTGCCGCGCCATGGGGAAATCGTCCGCGTCGATTGTGACCGGATCGACTGGGTCAAGGCGGAAGGGGAATATGTCCGACTCTATGTCGACGACAAATCCTATCTCTTCCGGCAAATGATCGGCGAATTTGTCGAGCATCAGGCGCCGATTGGCTTTCTGCGCGTCCATCGCTCGGCCGCGGTGAATATCTCGCGGATCGTCGCCATTCAACGGACCAGCAATGGCGGCCGGCGTCTGCGCCTCAGCACCGGTGATGAAATTCCGATTGGGCGCAAATATGCCAAGAACGTCATGGCGATTATCGCGCCTGCTGATGAATAGAATCAACTGATCATACTATAGAAAGCCTATAGAAAATGACATTCGAAATTGTATATTCACACTGTTGTGAACGCATAGTTGCGCCAATGTTTCATTGATATTCTAATATTGATTTCACTGGCTTATTTCATTGCTGGATCGCCACATTTATTGAAGTAACCGCCCTCAGAGGTAAAAAGAGGGAGTTTCCAATGAGGCGTTCACTACCAACCAAAACCCTGCACAAATGCTGTGCATCCGCGATGATCATGGCGCTGGCGCTCACCGGTGGCGCGGCACAGGCCCAGGCCGAAGCACAGGACCAGGCCGCCGACCAGGCCGGCGCGGAAGCCGAAGACGGCGGTGATCTGATCGTCGTGACAGGATCGCGCATTGCCCGGTCCGCCAATCTCGAATCGGTCAGCCCGATCACGGTGGTCAATGCAGAAGAGATCAAATGGCAAGGCACAACCCGGGCGGAAGATCTGCTCAACTCCCTGCCGGCGGTCTTTGCCAGCCAGGCCTCGACGCTCGCCAATGGGGCAGACGGAACCGCCACTGTCGATCTGCGCGGCCTCGGCACCAGTCGGACACTCAGCCTGGTCAATGGCCGCCGGCTGATGCCGGGTGATCCGAGCCCGACCAGCGGGTCCGCTGCCGATATCAACATCATCCCGACATCGATCCTGCGGCGAGTCGAAGTGCTGACCGGCGGCGCGTCCTCGACCTATGGTGCGGACGCGGTTGCCGGGGTGGTCAATTTCATCATCGACACCGAATTTGAAGGCATCCGGTTTGACGGCCAGTATAGCCTTTATCAGCATAATAACCGCAACAGCCTGTTGCCGCCCTTGCTCGAGGAGCGGCAGGCTGCGGGTCTCGACGGCTATGGCTTCCCGACCGGCAGCGTGGCCGATGGCGGGACGTTCGACGGCACCGTATCAATCGGCAGCGGCTTTAATGATGATCGCGGCCATGCGGTGGTCTATTTCGGCTATCGCAAAACCAAGCCGATCGTCCAGTCCAACCGCGACTATAGCGCCTGTACGCTGCAGAATAATGGCGATGGCAGCAATCGTTGCGGCGGTTCGGCGACGTCACCGGAAGGCAATGTGCTGGTGTTTGACGACACCGGCGCGGGCGCCACGTCAACCTTCTACACCTTCCTGCCCGGTCGCGGCTTCGCCAATGGCAATACGATCTTCAACTTTGCCCCGACGAATTTCTTCCAGCGTAGCGGTGAACGCTATACTGCGGGGCTGTTCGCGGATTATGAAGTCAATGAATCGATCAAGCCCTATGTCGAGTTCATGTTCATGGACGACACGACGGTCGCCCAGATCGCGCCTTCGGGCAATTTCGGCAACACGCTGACGATCAACAGCGACAACCCGCTGATTTCGGCTGAACAGAGCGCGGTGATTTTTGACACGGAGAATCTGATCAACGGCTTTCTCGGGAATTTCCCGCTGGCGGTTGGTGCGCCCTATAATCCCAACCCGGGCGATCCGCCGATCAACTTTATCGATCCGACCACCGGACAGCCCTATAACCGCGCCTATTTCCAGGTTTTGCGGCGCAATGTCGAGGGCGGGCCGCGGCGTAGCGAGTTGCAGCACACCAATTTCCGGGCGGTGATTGGCAGCAAAGGCGATCTCGGCAGCGCCTGGTCCTATGACGCCTATTATCAATATGGCCGGGTCAACTATTCGCAGGTCTATACCAATGAATTTTCCGTCGCCCGGCTTAACCGGGCGCTGGATGTGGTGACCGGACCGGACGGAACCCCGATCTGTCGTTCGGTCCGCGACGGCACCGATCCCAATTGCGTGCCCTATGATCTGTTTGCGGGTCTTGGCGGTGCCAGCCCGGAAGCGGTCGCCTATCTTGATGCATCGGGCTTCCAGAAAGGCCAGACTTCGGAACAGGTCGTGTCGGCTTCGATCACCGGCGATCTCACCGAATATGGTCTCACCTCGCCTTGGGCGGATGACGGCGTCGCGATCAATGTCGGCGTGGAATGGCGCAAGACATCACTCGAGCTGGAAACCGACAATGCGTTCCAGACCGGCGATCTGACCGGTCAGGGCGGCGCGACGCTGCCGCTGTCCGGCAATGTGCGGGTCTATGAAATTTTTGCCGAGACCGATATTCCGATCGTCCAGGAAAATTTCATCCACGATCTCAGTCTGAGCGCCGGTTATCGCTATTCCGATTACGAGACCAGCTCGGGCAACAGCTACAGCACCGACACCTACAAGGTCGGCCTCGATTTCGCCCCGGTACGGGATATCCGGTTCCGCGGCACCTATAGCCGGGCCGCGCGGGCGCCGAATATCCAGGAGCTGTTTGCCACGCCAACGGTGGCGCTGAACGGATCGAGTGATCCCTGTGCCGGCACCGCGATTACCGCGGCCGATTTTGGCTGTCTCGCGCAAGGCCTGGCCGTCGGTCAGAGCACCGCAGCCAATCCGGCCGGCCAGTATAACGGCTTTATCGGCGGCAATCAGGATCTCCAGCCGGAGAAAGCCACGACCAAAACCGTCGGTGTGGTGTTCCAGCCGGAATTCCTGCAGGGCTTTTCGCTTACCGTCGACTATTTCGATATCAAGGTCGAGGACGCGATCCGCGCCTTTGGCCAGGACGCGATCCTGAGCGATTGTGTGGCCAATGCCACCGCCACGTTCACCCCGGATTCCTGTGCCCTGATCAACCGCGATGCCGCCGGCTCGCTGTGGCTGACACCCGGCGGGTTCGTCAATGATCTGCCGAATAATGTCGGGGAGATCCAGACCAAGGGTATCGAGATTAACAGCGCCTATTCCCGTGAAATTGGCGGACTGGGTACGCTGTCCCTGAGCTTTGTCGGGACCTATCTCGACGAATATAGCGTGGATAACGGCCTGACCCCGGAATATGACTGTGCCGGGCTCTATGGCCCGACCTGCAGCAAGGGCGGCACCACCGACGCTGGCGCACCGCTGCCGAGATGGCGGCACAAGCTGCGCACCACGGTTCAGCTGCCCGAAGGGATCGGTATCTCGCTGCAATGGCGCTATATCGGCAAGGTCAGCGCCGAAACACTGTCGGACAATCCGTCGCTCGCCGGCGCGAATAATTTTGACCCCGGCCTGCGCATCGGAGCCCAGAATTATTTCGATCTGGCGTCCACCTTCGCGATTGGCGAGAATTTCGAATTCCGGCTCGGGGTCAACAATCTGCTCGATCGCCAGCCGCCGCTGGTAACCTCCGGCAATGGTGGCCGTCCCGGTTCGAACCTGTGTCCGACCGGACCGTGTAACGGCAATACCTATCCCGCCACCTATGATGCGCTGGGCCGGTATCTCTATGCCGGCGTGACGCTGGAATTCTGATCGCACAGCCTGCTGATCCGGCGGCTTTTGACGGGGGCATTATCGGACAAGGCCGCCCGGATCACGACAGGCCATGACAGGGGGGCGACCGGTTGCAAGCGGGTCGCCCTTCTTTGTTTGAAACCACCGGTCACCGGGAAACAGCGCTTTGCCCGGACCGGTCCGCTGCCACACCAACCGGAAGGGTGCGTGCTCTGATGACTGAAACCCCGCCCACTGCCGGTCACCGGTCGACCCGGACATCAGGACAGGCGGCGACGCCCGCCGCCACCCTCCAGCAGGCGCTGACGGCCGCACGGTCAGGCGATCTCGCCCGGGCCCGGGCCCTCGCCGAGACCGCCCGCGCAGCCGGGGCCAACAGCATCGCGGTGAGCGCTTTCCTGGGCATGCTGAGCGCCCAGGAACAGGATCATGACACGGCCATCCGCCATCTCCGCCGCGCACATGAAGGGCGGCCTGCGGATGTGACTATCGCCTGCAATTTGATCGCGACGCTGATCGAGGCGGATGATCTGGCCGGAGCGCTGGTGGTCGCAACCCGCGGCCTGGCACGCGCCGACACGTCCTTGCGGATCGCCCGCTATCGCGGCTTTCTGGCCCAATCGCTGGCCCGGTTTGACGACGCGATCGATGCCTATGAGACGGTCGTCAAACAGGCCCCGGACGATTTCGAAAGCTGGAACAATCTCGGCAATGCGCGGCAAGCGGTGCAGGACCATGATGGCGCAGTTGCAGCGCTGGAACGGGCCATTGCGCTCGACCCGGCCGCCCCGCCGGCGCGGATCAATCTTGCCGCGGCGCTGGACGCCGCCAGTCGCCGGGATGCGGCCGAGCAGATATTGCGGACCGCGGCGGATGATTTTCCGCATGACGCACGGCCCTGCGCCGCGCTCCATACCCATTACAAGCAGGATGGCCGACCGGAAGACGCGCTGGCCGCGCTGGAACAGGCGGTGACCCGCGATCCGGATGACAGCGAATTGCACTTCAAACTGGGCGTCGAATATGGCTTGCTGATGCGCACCGACGCCGCCGAACAGGCCTATCGCAAGGCATTGGCGATCGACCCGGCCATGGCCGATGCCTATCTCGCGCTGGCGATCCACTATGAGCATGGCAATCGCACCGCGGCCTTCGCGCCGCTGATTGCCGAAGCCGAGCAGCATGGCGTGACGGAGCCCGACGTGCTCGCCTTTTTGCGGGCGCTGGACCACCGCCGCGCCGGCCGATTTGCCGAAGCGCTGGCCTGCCTCGATGATGTGCCGGCGACGATGGAACCGGAACGGACCATGCACTTGCGCGCGACGCTGCTCGACCGGCTGGGAGAGACCGACAAGGCCTTTGCCGCCTTTGCCGACACCGCCCGTCTGCATCAGGCCCATCCCACCGCGCCACTGGACCGCGCAGCCGAGTATCGCGACCGCCTACAGGGAGAGATCAGCGCCCTGACCCCCGAATGGGCGGCCAGCTGGCATCCGGATCAACCGCGCAACGACCGCCCGGCGCCGGTCTTTCTGGTCGGATTTCCGCGATCCGGCACCACCTTGCTGGATACCATTCTCATGGGCCATCCCGATGTCACCGTGCTCGAAGAAAAACCGCCGCTCAACCATGTCGATGATACGATTGGCGGCTTTTCCGCAATTGCCGATCTCGACAACACCACCATAGACAACGCACGTGTGCAGTATTTCGCCGAAGTGGACGCCCTCCTGGCACCGGAGTCCGATACCGGTGCCGCGGGGCTGCTGATCGACAAATCTCCGCTCTATCTGCACAAGGTTCCACTGATCCAGCGGCTATTCCCGGACGCGCGCTTCATTCTCGCCATGCGCCACCCCTGTGATGTGCTGCTAAGCTGCTTCATGAGCAATTTCCGGCTCAACGCGGCGATGGCGAATTTTCTTCGGCTGGAGGACGCGGCGGCCCTCTACGACATGGCCTTTCAGCATTGGGAAAGAGCCCGCGCGCTGTGGCCGATCCGCTGCCATATGGTCCGCTATGAAGCGCTTGTCGCCGATGTCGAAAGCACCGTCCGGCCGCTGTTCGACTTTCTCGATCTCGCCTGGTGTCCGGAGGTGCTGGATCATCGGCGTACGGCGCAGCAGCGCGGCCTGATCACCACCGCCAGCTACGCGCAGGTTACCGAACCGATCTATTCCCGCGCAAGCGGGCGCTGGACCCGCTACCGGGACCAGCTCGAACCGATTTTACCGGTGTTCGAACCCTGGGTCGCGCGCTTTGGCTATACGCTCTGACGACCAGACTAGTCGGAGGGACTAATCAGCGGGATACATCAGGGCCGGGCAATCATCCCGCCATCGAGCACGATCGTGTGCCCGATAATCCAGGCCGAGGCCCGCGAACAGAGATAGAGCGCGGTGCCGGCAATATCTTCGGGCGTGCCCATGCGGCCGCGCGGGATCTGACTGAGCGCCATCTGGGTCATGCCGTCATTTTCAACAATCTGCTTGGTCATGTTGCTCGGGAACAGACCCGGGGCGATGGCGTTGACATTGATATGATCGGACGCCAGGTCGGTCGCCAGATGCTCGGTCAGGTTGATGACGCCGGATTTGCTCGCGGTATAGGCATAAGTTGGCATGCCCGAATTGCGGATGCCGTTGATCGACGCGATGTTGACCACCCGCGCCGGATCCTCGGCATTGCCCGCCGCCTTGAGCAGCGGCAGAAATTTCTGCGTTGCGAAGAAGATCGACTTGATGTTGATATCCATCACCTTGTCCCAGCCGCCTTCCGGGAAATCCGCAATCGGCGCCGCCCAGTTGGCGCCGGCATTGTTGATCAATATGTCGATATGGTCATCCTGCGCGGCAATCGCTGCCACCAGCGCCTCGATATTGTCCACCGACGACAGATCAGCCGGAATGGCAATGCATTCGCCGAACGCCGACAATTCTTCCGCCATCGCCCGCAGCGGTTCTTCCTTGCGGGCCGCGATATAGACTTTTGCGCCATTTTCGAGCAGGCCGCGCGCCATCATCGCGCCGATGCCGCTGGAGCCGCCGGTGACCACCGCCACCTTGCCACTGACGTCAAACAGATTTTGCATATTTCCTCCGGAATTGGGACTCCGTTGCGGGAGTTGTTGTGATCAAGCTTCGGCCCGATCCTTTCCACAGCACCGCCGGATTGTCCACGAGAGATGCACTTGCCGATCGCGATTAATGATCTGCACAATAGTGGTTATTTCCCCGGGCTGCATTTTCCGAAAATCATGCTATGGTTTTCAAAAGCGGTGATAAAAATCGCGAACAGGGAGTAGACCGATCATGGCCGTGGATGCGACAACCCTCAACGACGCCATTGCCATGCAATCCGGCGGCATCCGCCTGTGGGTCGCCGTGCTCGTCGCCACCAATCTGGCCGCTGTCCTGTTTATCACGCGCCGGACGACTGAAAAATGGACGATCCAGTGGGAGCCCCTCGCCATATTGGGCAGCTTTTTCCTCGCAGGCATGATGATGACCTGGCTATACGACCAATATGGTTATATAAGACTACTTGGATTAGCCCATTTGGTTTGTTGGACGCCCATTTACGCGTGGATCGCGCTGCGCCGAAAACAGATTGCGCCCGCTGGCAGCTGGTTCGGAAAATATCTCATCGCCTATCTCGTTATCAACGGAATCTCGCTGGCGATCGATATGGTCGATGTGGTCCGCTATTTCACAGGGACCGCCTGACGATCCGCCTTGCGATCCGCTGTTGACGCCCGCAGGGATCGGTTTGCACGACAATAGGATCAGGCCAATATGGTGTAACGGTCTTCCCCGCTGCCGCGGCACATCTGCTTGGAAATCCGGGTTTCGACGCCGTCTATAATCGCAACATCGGTAATGCTGAGACATTTGCGGCCGCTTGGCTCGGTGTTCAGCGCGGTGACGGTCGAGGATCCGGAAACCCCTGCACGGGTCGGACTCTTCCAGGTTGCCACGGCACCGACCTCTTCCTTCTCGGTAACCGCTTCGGTCGCTGCGACCGCCTTTTCCTGCTCGCCCTTGGTCAGCTGACAGGCAATCTCGCTGACCAGCACGGCACCGGCCCCGCTGGCGATCAGACTGCCAATCGTCCCGAGGCCGGCGGCATCACCGGCAACGCCGCCGAGCAAGCCGCCAATGAACCCGCCGCGCTTGCGGCTTTTCTTGCACTGCTTGGGGCCTTTGCCCTTGCGCGCGCTCTGCTTGGCTTTCTTGTCCGTCTTTTTTGCGTCCGGCTCGGCTGCGACATATTCCGGCACCGGATAGCCACCGCAACCGGTGTTGAAGCAAAAGCGGTCCTGCAAATAGACCCGGTCCTGCTGATAGCGTGCTTCCAATGTCCGATAGCTTTCAAGATAAGCCCCATCGGGATCCGATTTGGCATGTTCGCTCATCATCGCCTTGTAGAAATCATCGCGAGCCCGGGCGGAATATTCCATCCGACCGGCGACCTTGCTGGTGTACAGTTCCGACAAGGCATTTTGATGGTCGATCATCGCCTGGCGAAACGGCACCAGTGTCTCGGCATAATAGGCATCGAGCAGGGTCGTGCAGCGATTGGTATCGGCCGCCTTGTCAAACGGCGCGGCAATTTTCTGGAAATCCTCACGGCAATCGGGATAGCCGTCTTCCGACAAGACCGGCGGTTGCGGCAGGACCGGCAGATCGGGTTCTGTCGCAATCGGTGCCACATAAGCGCGATCCGCGCCGGAAACCTGGCGCTCTGCGCTGCTCTGTTCGGTGTCCGCCTCCGCGCTATTGGAAGCCATATCGGCGCTATGCTGGGCTGTGATAGCCCCTGTCGGCAGCAGCAGCATTCCGGCAGCGATAGCCGTAAATATCTGTTTTTTATAGACGAACATGAACCTGTTTCCCTCTCCGAAACGGTAACTGCAAAGCCGGCCGGTCGCAAGCGCGACTTTTCCGATTCTCCTGTCCTTCTCATAACAGGACATGGGCCGACCAGTTGTGCGATAGCGCACTTCTTGTCGCCACCGCAGGCTTGGGCTATGCTCTTGCGGTGCCTGCAACAGGCCGAATATTCACATTGGGATGATAATGAACCGACTGGCGCCATCACACTTACCGACATTGTTCCGGACCGGATTGCTGATCGCCGCGATCGGGGCGCTTCCCGCCAGCGCGGAAACACCCACGGCGGTTGCCATGGACGCGGACAATCCGACCTGCCCGGCCGAGCCCAACTGGTCGGACAAGAAAGCGATGACGCTGACGCCGGTCGACAAGCAGGGCGTCAAAGTGCTGCTTGCCGAAGGGGTGATTGACAGCGACCTGCCCAACCGGTTGAAGCAGATGCTGGCCTCCAACCCAGATATTGCCGAGATCTGGCTGCGCTCGCCCGGCGGCGATGCCCGCGCGGGCAATGCCGCAGGCCGGGTGATCCGCGAAACCGGTGGCCTGGTGATTACCCGGATCCCTGCCGGCTGGACCTGTTTCAGCGCCTGCAATTTCGTGTTCATGGGCGGCCGCGCGCGGATGATCGATGAAGGCGGCCATTTCATGGTCCATATGTTCACCATGACCGGCGACCGTAATGCGATTAACTACAGTATCGAAATGGGCACCGATTCGACCGTCGAACTGATCGGCGAAGTCGAACAGGAAAGCGCCCTGCTGGCAACCGAGGATAATGACTTCCTGATCCGCATGGGCGTATCGCGCAAATTGCTCAGCGAAGTGATGTATCGCCAGAAAGCGGTCCAGACCGACGCCAGCGAAGATGCCGACAAATCCACCCGCCGCTGCCTGACCCGGGAAGAAGCGCTGCGCTATAATGTTGCGAACGTCGCGGATTAATCCGCGACCCCTATTTGCCGATCAATATTTTATTCCCGCGCCGCGCGTAACGCCGCGCCGGCGGCAAAAGGCGTCATCGCCACCAGCAGCAACGACACCGCGCTTAAAAACAGCAGCGCGCTGCCGGTCGGATCGGACAGGCTTCCCGCGCCGAAGATCAGCAACGGAATCGCCAACGGCACGAGCAGCAATCCGCCCAAGGCGCTGGCGCCCTTGAGACCAGCGGTCAGTGCGGCAATCATCACCGCCAGACCGGCCAGCGCCGGCGTCGCAATGGCGAGGCTCGCCATCAGCAATAGCAGTGGCGGTCCGGTCAATCCCATCAGCCCGCTCGCGAGAAAGGCCGCAAAGAGCAGCGGCGGGCCAAAGGCGAGCCAGTGCGACAGCAGCCGGGCAAAGGCAATCAGCTCATCCGCCAGACCGCGCACGATTAGCTGGTCATGTAGACCATTATCGAGATCGGGCTGGATCAGTCGGTCGAGCGGCAAGAGCGTTGCGAGCAGCGCCGAAATCCACAAAATTCCGCCGCCGGTTCGCAGCAACAATTCCGGGTCTGGGCCGACCGCAAAGGGAAACAGGGTCGCGGCGGACAGGTAAAAAACCACCGGCAGCCAGGTCCCGCCGCTGGCATAGCTGTGCCGGACATCGCGCCAGATCAGAGGAACCAGCAGCCGGATCACAAGGCCACCTCGGTCGGCACCAGAGCCTGCAGGTCGAGCGTCACGTCAAAGGCCACCGGCAACGCGATATGGCTGGCCGCCAGCAGGATCCCGCCCGTATCGAGATGGCGCTGCAAGGCCCCGCCCAATTTGGCCACGGACGCGCTGTCCAGGCCATTGGCGGGTTCATCCAGCAGCCACAGTGTCGCTGCGCTGAGAAACGTCCGCGCGAGCCGGGCGCGCTGGCGCTGGCCGGTCGAGAAATAGCGAATCGGCACTTCCGCGAGATGGCCGATATCCGCAGCCGTCATCGCCGCAGCGACATCGTCCGGCGCGCGGCCATCAATCCGCGCCCAGAAGGCCAGCGCGTCGGCCAGCGGCAGCTGTTCGTCCAGCGCCAACCGGTCATCGCATAAAGCCAGGCTGCGCGGCTTGTGAATCGTTCCGGAAAAGGGCGCCAGCAACCCGGCAATCAGGCGCAACAGGCTCGATTTGCCGATGCCATTGGGCCCGGTAAGCAAACCCGCCTGTCCCGGCTGCAGCGCCAGATCGAGATTGCGGAACAGCATCTTCTCACCGCGCACGCAGGATGTGCCGGACAGGACCAGCGGATCCTCCGATTGTTCGTGCAAGCTGGTTGACGGCCCCGCGTTCATGGCACAGACTTAAGCCATGAAACGGCACCAAAGCCAAGCACAGAGGACAGAAATATGGTTGCTCCCCTTAATGAAAGCGAACGAACCGCCGCGCTGGCGCGGTTTTCGGACTGGGATCATGATGCGAAACGCGATGCGATCAGCCGGCGGTTCGTGTTCGCGGATTTCACCGAAGCCTTTGCCTTCATGACCCGGGTCGCGCTGCACGCCGAGAAAGCCGACCATCATCCCGAATGGTTCAACGTCTATAACAAGGTTGATATCACGCTGACCACGCACGACGCCGGCGCCAATGGCGGCCTGTCACAGCGCGACGTCGATCTCGCGGCGATTATTGAAAGCTTGGTCTAAGCTCAGTTATTCGGATTGCTGCCGGCGAGCGCGCCGCTGAGATCCTCGACCTGCGGTTTGCGGAGCTTCCCGGGCATCCAGCGCGCCGCAAAGGCCAGTTGCTTCGCCATTTTATTGACCGGCGTGTGGACTTTCTTGCCGTGCACCGCGTCCCAGGCCGCCGGACCGATAATCGAAACCGGGCTGACCAACACGCCAGCGCCCTCGAGCAGCTCCTTGCCGGTCATATTCGTGCCTTCGGCGACATTGCCGATAATCTGGGTGTCGACAAAGCCGGGCATTAGCGAGCGCGACTTTATATCATGTTTCTGGAATTCGATATCATGGGATTCGGCGAGACCGCGGACCGCAAATTTGGTGGCGCTATAGACGCTGAGATCGGCGACGCCATAAATGCCGGCGGCGGATGCGGTGTAGAGGACGCAGCTGTCGGGCGTGGCCTTGAGCAGGTCAAAACAGGCGCGGGTGCCGCTGATGACGCCGGTCAGGTTGATCGCGATCATCAGGTCAATCTCTTCATCGGTCATCTCTTCGATCGGACCGCCCGTGCCGATACCGGCATTGTTGAACAAGACCGTCATCTGGCCGCCGGTGACAGCCCCGAATTCGGCGACGGCCGAAGCCCATTGCGCGCGGTCGGTCACGTCGAGGCGATGGACCGAACTCGCCCCTTCGGGCAGCATCGCGGCGGTTTCGGCCATGCCTGCGTCATCAATATCGGCAATCCCGACAAACCATCCCTTGCTGGCAAAATAGCGTCCCACTTCCCGGCCCAGGCCAGACGCGCCGCCGGTGATGAAGATTGATTTCTGTCCGCTCTGATATGCCATGACCTGCTCGTCCTATCCTATTTACATTCATGTCCACTCCAGACGGTTTTCACCGCTTGGTCAAGAGCAGCGCGACAGGTTTATTGGACATCGGCCTTCGCTCTGGTCCATAAGGCCGGCAATGCCCGCTTCCTCTTCTGCCTCCGGCCCCTCAATCAGCCTGCACGCCGTCAGCCGCCACTATGGCGCGGTCACGGCAGTGGACGCGGTTTCGCTCGACATTGCGGCAGGCAGCTTCACCGCGCTGGTCGGGCTGTCGGGGTCGGGCAAATCGACCCTGCTCAAGATGATCAATCGTCTGGTCGACCCGAGCAGCGGCGAAATCCGGATCAATGACGCCGATATCCAGGCCTCGGATCCGCATGTCCTGCGCCGCCAGATCGGCTATGTTTTCCAGAATATCGGCCTGTTTCCGCATATGACCATTGCGCGCAATATTGCGATCGGGCTGGAACTGGCGGGCGAACAAGCCGGGCGCCGCGAGCGGGTCGCCGAACTGCTCGATCTGGTCGAATTGCCAGCCGAGACGACCGACCGGCTGCCCGATCAGCTCAGCGGCGGACAGCAGCAGCGGGTCGGTGTCGCACGCGCGCTGGCGACCCGCCCGGGCCTGATGCTGCTCGACGAACCGTTTGGCGCGCTCGACCCGGTGACCCGCGACAGCCTCGCCAGCCAGTATAAGGCGCTGCACCGGAAGCTGGGTCTGACCACGATCATCGTCACCCATGATATGGCCGAAGCGCTCTATCTGGCGGACCGGATTCTGGTCATGCAGGACGGGCAGATCAAGGCCGATGCTACACCTGAGGCCCTCATGTCCGGCGGGGTCGGCGAAGAGGCCGAAGCCCTGGTCGCTGTCCCGCGGGCGCAGGCAGCTCATCTGATCGGGTTGACGGAATCCTGATGTCCGAAGCCTGGCAACAAGCCTTTGCGCGCGTTCCCGATCTGCTCGCGGCCCATGTCCAGCTGAGCTTCGCGGCGCTCGCGCTGGCGCTGGTCCTGTGTGTACCGCTGGCCATCTGGGCCGCCCGAGCACCCAAGGTCGCATCGGTCATTCTCGGCTTTGCCAGCCTGGTGCAAACGATTCCGGCGCTGGCCTTGCTGGCGCTTTTCTATCCGCTGTTATTGGGGCTGTCGGTGTTGCTCGGCGGCGGCCTATCCGCACTGGGGTTCCTGCCGGCCCTGCTCGCGTTGACCCTCTATGCCCTGCTGCCGATCCTGCGCAATGCGGTGACCGGCCTGACCGGGGTCGACCCTGCCGCCCAGGAAGCGGCCGATGGTCTCGGCATGACCCGGATGCAGAAACTGCGGCTGGTCGAGGCACCACTGGCGGCCCCGATGATCATGGCCGGCATCCGGACCGCCGCGGTGTGGACCATTGGTGCCGCGACGCTGTCGACAACGGTCGGACAGGCCAGCCTCGGCGATCTCATCTTCGCCGGCCTGCAGACCCAGAACTGGACCCTGGTGCTGACCGGTTGTCTCGCATCGGCCGGCCTCGCGATTATCGTCGACACGCTGCTCGGCCTGGTCGCCCGCGCCATCGAGAAGCGCAAAATGTGGCCCGCCTGGATCGCCGGTGGTGTGATGGCCGTCGGATTGTTGCTCGCGACCCTGCCGCAGATGAGCGGCAGCGAAGACGAAGATGTGGTCGTCATCGGCGCGAAAGGCTTTTCCGAACAGTTCATCCTGGCGCGGCTGATCGGCAAACGACTCGAAGCCGAAGGCTATGCGGTGCGCTATCGCGATGCGCTCGGGTCGGCGGTGGTGTTTCAGGCGCTCGCCAATGACGATATCGATATTTATGTCGACTATTCCGGAACAATCTGGACCAACGCCATGGACCGGCGCGCGCCGGTGCCAACCGCCCAGATGCTCGAAGAAATCGCGACCTGGAGCCAGTCCCGCCATGGCGTGACAATGCTCGGGGCGCTCGGCTTTGAAAATACCTACGCCTTTGCGGTGCGGCCAGCCGATGCGCAGCGCCATAATCTCAGCACCCTCGATGATCTCGCGCGCATCTCGCCGCAATTCGTGTTTGGCACGGATCTGGAATTTCTCGATCGCCCCGAATGGGCGATGGTCAAGGCGGCCTATCCGGTCCGCTTCAAGGAAGCGCGATCGTTTAATCCGACCTTCATGTACCCGGCCTTATCGAGCGGCGATGTTGACGTCATTTCCGCCTTTTCATCCGATGGCCGGATCGCCGCCAACGGCTTTGTCGTTCTTGCGGACGAGAAAGGCGCCGTACCCGCCTATGAAGCGATGCTGTTGCTGTCGGCCAGCCGGGCCGGCGATGAAAAATTTGTCCAGGCGGTGGCCCCGCTGGTCGGTGCAATCACGGTGGAAAATATGCGCGAGGCCAATTACAGAGTGGATCGGGAAACCGACAAACAATCCCCCCGGGAAGCAGCGGACTGGCTTGATAGCCAGATCCGTGGCGACGAAAACGAGTAAGGAATCTGGTGCATGTCAGTGGTGAAGCGATGGCGATTTCTGTTTGTCTTCTTGTTGCTGAGTTCGCCGCTCACTCCGTTTCTGACTGCGGCCGAGGCGCAGGTTGCGGTGACTTTCTATTCCCATGATTTCGGCAAGAATTTTCCCCACGCCTTTTTTGTCATGAAGGGCACCTTGTCCGATGGTCAGAAAGTCGACACCAGTTTTGGCTTTACCGCCGTCAATGTTTCGCCGGGCATTTTATGGGGATCGGTCAAGGGCAAGATTGAAACGCCGAAGCCGAAATATATCACCAGCAGCAATCCCCATTTCACCGTGACCGTGGGGGATGACAAATATCGCGCCTTGCTGGCGGTGGTCGCCAAATGGCGCAACATGCCGCAGAAAAGCTATAATCTGAACAAGCGCAACTGCGTCCATTTCGCCAGCGAAGCGATTGCGGCCCTGGGGTTCCGGTTCAACGGCAAAACCAAATTCTGGAAGAAACCGCGCTCGTTCATGGAAGAAGTCCTGAAGCTCAATCCCGGTCTCAAGAAATAGCGCCAAGCGCGGCCTAGAGCACCATCGTGTTATAGTGATGCCAGATGAAGATCGCGACCGCACCGCGATGCGGTGACCAGGGCGCGGCAATGGTCCGCAAATCCTGTTCCGACGGCCGTTTGTCATGGCCCAGTATATCGCCGACGCCCGCCTGGATCGCGAGATCTCCGGCTGGCCAGATATCCGGCCGCCCCAGCGCAAACAGCAGATAGATTTCCGCAGACCAGCGGCCAATGCCCTTGACCTGGGTGAGCACCGCTATGGCGTCCTCGTCTTCGGCCGGCAGATTGTGCAGGTCGAGGCCGCCCGACAGGATCAATTCGGCGAGACTGCGCGCATAGCCTTGCTTCTGGCGCGACAGGCCGCACGCACGCAAGGCATCAAAATTGCTGGCGATTAGCTGCTCCGCCGGACAGCCGGTGCCCAGCAGCGCTTCCAGCTTCGCCCATACCGATGCTGCCGAGGCGACGCTGACCTGCTGGCCGACAATCGTGCGCAACAGGGTCTGATAGCCCTCCGGGTTGATCCGCGGCTCGGGATAACCGGCGGCGATGATCGCTTGTTTCAGCTCGGGCTGCTGCGCGGCAACCGCGTCCAGCCCCGCAATAATCGTCTCTTTTGATAGGCCCATATGGACGCCCCTTCCCTTTTCGGGCCTTGATTCTTTTTGATCCAGCGGACATAGCGTGCCGGATTTTGAATTAACAGTCAGCTTAAGGGGTGCATATGCCTACGATCATGGTAACCGACCGGTCCGGCGACGAAAAAGCCGTAACCGTCGACAATGGTATCAACGTCATGGAAGCGATTCGCGACAATGGTTTTGACGAATTGCTCGCGCTGTGCGGCGGTTGCTGTTCTTGCGCAACCTGTCATGTCCATGTCGATGCCGAATGGAAAGACAAGCTGCCGGCGATGAGCGAAGACGAAGATGATCTGCTCGAAAGCAGCGACCATCGCAACGAGAATAGCCGGCTGAGCTGCCAGATTGAAGTCACCGACGCGATTGACGGCCTCAAGGTCCGGATCGCCGAAGAAGACTAAGTCTTTTTGCCCGATAGAAAAAAGGGGAGCGTTTCGGCTCCCCTTTTTTTGTCTGCGGTGGTTGGCGCTGTCTAGTCCGCCAGTCTTATGATCGCCCGCGGACTGTCCTGAACCAGACCGTCCTCGCCGAGGGCCCAGCGCATGATCTTGGTGTCGCCCCTGCTTTCATAGCCGTCTTCACTGTTGTTGCTGAGCACTTCGCCATCAGTCTGAATGACAAGATTGCCTTCGATCGGCTGCATTTCCGGGGCTTTGTCCCGTGACATTTCCTTCATCATCATCGCGCCGAACATACCGCCCGGTCCCGCCATGGCAGGGGTCAATATTTCCAGCTCGCCGCCTTTGCGGCGGATGATCTGAACGAACGGAAACTGCATCGTCGCACCCGGCAAGGACGGAAAGGCAAAGGTCTGATCGAACCGGCCGCTAATCGCATATTCGACCTCGAACATGTTGTCGCCGACATATTCGACCTTCTTCCAGCCATCATATTTGGCCAGCTGGGTCGCAAATTCCTTCAGATTTTCGTCATCACCGGGAATGGCGCCGCCAAAAATCGCGCCCATCGCGGCTTTCTTTTCGTCATCTTCCTTCTTGCGCCGGGCGTTGCGGTCGTCATATTCCTTGCGCTTCGCCGCCACTTCTTCGGCATTGCATTCACGCTCTTCGTAGCGATAAGTGGCTTCCGGATTGTCCGGACCGGAATCATAATATTCATAGTCGAGCTCGGTAATCTCGCCGGTTTTATTGTTGATCTTGCTCGAGCAGCGCGCGCTTTTCGGATTAAACGGCGCATAGCTTTGTGGCCCGCCAAAACCGCCTTTCTCATCGCCGGAAAAAATCTGCATCTGACCATTGTAGACAAAATCATACCGGCCATCCTTCATCATCGTCAGCTTCGAATCAAACTGGCCAGGAATCAGCAAACAGCCCGACAATAAGAGCGGTGCTGCGACCGCGGCGACAATTTTCCCAAACATGTTCATGATCCTAGATCTCCCTGTTTCTCGTATATTCGGCATAGAGCGCAATCGCGGCGGCGTTGGAGACGTTGAGGCTCTCCATTTTGGTGTCCATTGGCAGCCGCGCCAAGGCATCACAATGGGCCGCGACATTTTGCCGCAACCCTTCGCCCTCGGCGCCCATGACCAGGGCCAGCTTGCTGGTTCCCATCAGGGCGCCAAGCGTATCGTCGGCTTCGCCGGCCAGGCCGATCCGCCAATAGCCGGCTGCGGCGATATCCTCGAGCGCGCGCGCCAGATTGACCACCCGCACCCAGGGCACAATCTCCAGCGCGCCCGAAGCGGATTTGGCCAAAGTGCCGGATTCCGGTGGCGCGTGGCGGTCCTGGGTGACAATCGCGGCCGCATCGAACGCGGCAGCGGAGCGCAATATCGCGCCGACATTATGCGGATCGGTGACCTGATCAAGCACGACAATCGGCCGGCCGGTCTCGGCGGCCTGATCGAGCATGTCGCCGAGCCAGATATCAGGCAACGGATCCACATCCGCGACCATCCCCTGATGCGGCGCGTCGCGCGGAATCACCCGGCCGAGATCAGCGACATCGCTGTAAACAACCGCGAGATCAGCCGGCAGTTCGAGCGTTGCCAGCGCCTCGCGGGTTCCGGATATTTTCTTCACCAGGCGGCGGGGATTGGCGAGCGCGGCTTCGATTGCGTGCCGCCCCCAGAATTTCAAACCACCGCCGGTTTTCTTCACAGATCTGTTCTTACGTGCCATCGCATCCCTCTAGCCGGTCCCACGCCGCAGCACAGCTTTTTTTGCTGCCAGCCGGGACCAGGCCTGCGCAACCCGATGCGCGGTGATTGCCAGCCACCGCCATTGCCGGGATCCCCGCCAGACGATTGACGATTTTTGTGCGCGCAGGCATTGACAGGGTGCCGCGCTTTCGTCATTGAGCCGCTCTTGCCGCAAAATTGGCAAGCGCGAACAAGCAATTTGTTCCGGGACAGGTGGCCGAGTGGTTAAAGGCAGCAGACTGTAAATCTGCCCGCGCAAGCGTACATAGGTTCGAATCCTATCCTGTCCACCATTGCGCTTAGCTCCCCTAGCAAACTGTGTTTCTACAGACCGTACCGTCAGTTTCCGAGCGATCGACAGCCGGTTGCTCCAATCAGACCTCGGCGGACCGAGCCCAGATCTCGCGTCCAAAGCGGACAGGAGCAATATCTGGCAACAATTTTGACCGTTTTCCGCTGTTGCCAGCTTTGGGCGCACCATCAGAACAAGCCAGGGCTCGCTGATCCTCAACCAGCGATCCAATTGCCAATCGCATACGCCCGAGGTAAATCGGCATTCCGATGGCAAATCACACCGATCTTGCAAGGGCGCTGGACGACAGGGGAATCGTCAAGCTCGAGGGACAGGTTGCGCCTGAAGCGGCGCGATCGGCCTATGGCATGGTCCTTAACCTGGCCGAAGAGCACGGCATCCATTCCGCTGGTCGATGGATCACATCGCCCAGCCGTTTTGGCTATCCCAAAGCGTTTCGCGATGCGCTCAACCGGCTCAACCGCAGCGAGACATTCCCGAATCTGATCGGTGACCGGCTGCCGGCTCTGATTGCGGAGATGGTCGGTCAACCGGTAACACCGTTGTCGCCGGGGCAACAAATCCTGTTTTCTCTACCGAACGAGGAGGCGTGGTCCGTCCCCACTGATGCCTGGCATATCGATCTGCCCAAGTCCGGCGAGCCGGTCTCGCCCGGACTGCAAATATTCACATTTCTCGATGATGTGGAACCCAAAGGCGGATCCACGCTGGTCATTGCGGGATCCCATCGCCTGATCAACAACGCCGCCGGCCTGTCGTCCAAGGCGCTGAAGCAGCGGTTGCGCAAAGAGGACTATTTCAGGTCGCTCTTCGATCCCAATCGCTCCTCGATCGCAAATCTGGAGGAAACGATCGGATCGGTTCATGGGGTTGACCTGGAAGTGGTCGAGCTGAGCGGCAAAGTGGGCGATGTCTATCTTATGGATTTGCGCGTACTCCACACGCCCGCCCCCAATGGCGCGGACAAGGCCCGGATCATGCTCACCTGCCGGTTTCCCCGGTCGACAATCGCCGCAAAATTGGGCGCCGGGACTGCGGTGGCCTGATCGGGGCCAGTGCCGAGCCACCTGATCGTTTTGGGCCTGCTGTTCCATCCGACAGGCCGCTGGCCATTACGCCCCGATACCAGCATCCACAAACACACCGCGGCTTGTTTCCGCTGGCAACCCCGCCTATTTCATCGCCATGGACGATCAACCGAAGAAGATCCGGCTCGACCGGCGCACGCTGTTGCAGATTGGCGGCATGGTTCTGGTTGGCAGCGGGGCTTCTTTATGGTTGCGGAACACGGCTGCGGTTGGTGAAGATGTTGGCGATCGCCCGACGGTTCAGGCTATTCGTGCGGATCGGAGCGCGCCCCAGAAACCGGTTGCCGGTGCCGATGTGACGATCATTGCGTTTAACGACTATAATTGTGCCGCTTGCCGGTCGGCCCATCCGCGGCTCGACGAGGCCCGCCAGCAGGATGGGCGCAGCCAGATGGTCTACAAGGAATGGCCGATTTTCGGGCCGCGATCCGACCGGGCGGCGCGGGTGGCGCTGGCGGCGCGCTATCAGGATCTTTATGTCCCGGTCCATGAGCGCCTGATGACCCAGCCTGATCTGTCGGAAGCCGGATTGCAGTCGGCGGTTGTCGCGGCCGGGGGCAGCTGGGAGCAGATTGCCGCCACACTCACAACCCGCCATGACGCGATCGAGCAGCAACTCGCAACCAACCGGCGGCAAGCCTTTGCTATGGGTCTGCAGGGCACGCCAGCCTTTCTGATCGGACCGATCCTGGTGCGCGGCGCGGTCAGCGCCGGCGCGTTTGAACGGACGATTGCGGAGGCCAGAGATCTTTCGCAACAGCCGGCTTAAGCGCGCCCCTCAGTCACAACTGAAGCGGAAGCTGCCGTCCAGCCCCAGCGGCAGGACCAGCGTGTTGAGCCGCTCCTGCCGGGCCGCGATGCACAGGGTATCGCGCGCACCGCCATCATTATTGACATAATCGGCGCGATATTCCGCGTTGAACACCGGCTTGCCCTGATCGGTAAAGGCGGAATAGCCGCCACATTCGGAAAATTCGTGGCATTGCTCGTTCACCGCGAAATCAAAATCGGGTGCCAGCTGCGCCAGTTGATCGACATCATTTTTGAGCCCGATAGCAAGACCGCGCGCATGGGCTTCACTCGCGAGCCAGCGATTATAGACCAGCTGATCATCCGCCGTAAGGGTGAAGCCGGTCAGGTTGATATAGCCGTCGACATTATCCGGCTCGACTCCGTCACATCCCTTGTCCCGCGCCCTATCGAGCCGGGCAGCCATGATCCGGCGGACATTGTCGGTGCGGATGTCGAGCCACAGCTCCCCTTGCCAGCCGGCCAGCGGATTGCCTTTGTCGGCCGCGGCAAATTCGCTGAAGTCGGGGCGCCAGTTTTCGGAACTGCCGGCCGAGAAATAGCAGACCACGCGGCGCCCATCGGACTGCAGCTGGGCGATCGCGGCGGCACTGTTGTCGAACAGATCAATATCATAGACCGCCGCATCAACACCGGTGTCGAGCGTTCCGTTCAATTGCCAATGCCAGGTCAAAGGCAATTGCGGCTCCCACCGCGCGGTGGGAGTGGGAGTGGGTGTCGGAGTGGGTGCGGGGGTTGGAGTGGGCGTGGGCGTGGGAGTCGGAGTGGGGCTCGGACTTGGCGGCAAATTCACCGGGGGATTGCCAGGTGGCGCGTCGCCATCTCCTCCACAAGCCGAGACAGCCAGCAGAGCGAGGGAAAGAGCGGCGCTTTGCCGCAAGCGCATTCGGGTTGGAGGCACCATGCTATTGTTCCTTGTCCAGCCGAGTTTCCGATCCCGTTGACCGTGCGCAACGCCTTTTGCAGACCGGATTCAGCGGGAACGACAAATCCTATCAACCATCGGTCACGGAAAAACATCTCTGCGACCAACTGCCGCAAAGATCAGGGCTGCACCAGGCTCAAACCCGCCATTTGCAAGGCTTCCCGCCGGCTTGACAGTTCCGACCTCTGCACAGTCATGCCCTCCCGGCGCAAGCCACTTGACTCTATTTAGGACTTTATCTAATTAGAAGAAATGCTAAATAGTTCGGTCTTCAAGGCGGTCGCGCATCCGGTCCGGCGCGACATTCTCAAGCGGCTCCGCGCGGGGCCGCAGACAGCCGGCAATCTGTGGACTCATTATGATATTTCCAAACCGAGCCTGTCGTCCCATTTCGCCGTGCTCAAGGCAGCGGATCTCGTCTTCACCCGGCGCGACGGCAATTTCATCCACTATTATCTGAACGTGACCGTGGCCGATGAAATCCTGACGACCTTCATGGATATTTTCGGCATCGAGAAGGAGGATTAAGATGTTACGCAAACCGCTGATTTTCAGTTTGCTCTGCACCGCGTTGACCATGGCCATTTGCGCCTATGCCTGGATCAATCTGCCGGACCTCGAACGCTTTCCCCTGCACTGGAATGCGCAAGGCGAACCCGACCGGTTCGGCAGCCGCGACGACGTGTTGCTGTCGCTGTTGATGTTCCCCGGCGTGGCGCTGTTTCTGACCGCATTATTCTATTTCATGCCGCGGATCGAGCCGCTGCGCGACAATCTCACCCAGAGCTTCAAGGCCTATGCGATTGTCTGGATGCTGGCGATGATCCTGCAGGTCTTCGTGACGACGTTGATCGCGCTTGCCTATACCACCGAAAGCGGCGCGCGTCTGGGCGCTTCGCCCCAGTTGATCGTCATTGTGCTGTCGCTGCTGTTCATCGGCATTGGCAATGTCATGGGCAAGGTCCGCCAGAATTTCATGTTCGGCATCCGCACGCCGTGGACGCTGTCATCGGAGCTGTCGTGGGAGAAAACCCATCGGGTTGGCGCGCGGCTGTTTGTTGGCGGCGGTGTGCTGTCGATCATCGGGGCCCTGGTGGCACCCAAAATGGCCTTCTATCTGTTCGCCGCCGTGATCATCGCGATCGTCGCGACATCGCTGGTCTATTCCTATTTTGTCTGGAAAGCCGATCCCGGCAAGCGGTGAGCGCGGGGCGATCAGATGCCGCCCGGCGTGACCTCATAGCCGGCCGCTTCCAGACCCTTTTTCAGCGCAGCAGAACAAGCGGCCAGAGTGTCCGCATCAGTCGACCGCACCACGAAATTGGCGCCGACCGTGCCATTGCGGAAAAACGGATAGCTGCCAATCTGGCACCCTTCATGCGCCTTTTCGGTGACCCCGAGAATATCGGCAATTTCGCTTTCCGGTGCCCACGCGCCGAGCGTATCCGACAGCAACGGCGCGCCGCCTTCGAGCGTTCCGGTCAGCGCGTCGAGCATCCCCGCAGTGATATGCGGCACACCCGCCATCAGGAACAGATTGCCAATCTTTATGCCTGGCGCACCCGACATCCGGTTTTCGATAAGCTCGGCCCCGTCGGGCACGCGCGCCATCCGCAAGCGGCCTTCGTTGATGCCACCCTTGTCGACATAATAGCGTTCGAGAATCGCCCGCGCGGTGGGATGGATCACCACATCAACACCGAGCGCCGCCGAAACCGCGTCCACCGTGATATCATCATGGGTCGGGCCGATGCCGCCGGTGGTGAACAGATAGTCGTTGCGCGCGCGCAGCAGATTCACTGCTTCGGCAATCGCTTCCTGATCATCGGCAATCACCCGCACTTCGGCCAGCCGGATGCCCTGGACATTGAGCCAACTGGCAACCTGGGCGATATTCTTGTCCTGGGTGCGTCCGGAGAGAATTTCGTCTCCGATGACGATCAAGGCGGCGGTGTAAATACGATCTGTGCTCATCGCGAGGGATATAGACCAGTTACCAAAATCATCAACGGCCATGTTGCAGGAACCGTTCGCACGACAGCATGACCGACCCATTTTAGGGCGATCAGGGATTACCCTCTCGTCAAATGGCCGGAATATTCTTATATAGTCCCCATGACAGATTATTTGACCGTCGAAGACACCACACCCCAAAGCCGCACCGGCGCCATCAAGCTGCATGGTCCAGAGGGTTTTGCCGGCATGCGCAAGGCCGGCCGGCTGGCCGCCGAAATATTGGATGCGCTGGTTCCCCATGTCGTTCCAGGCGTGACCACCGGTGCGCTGGATGACATGGTGCGGCAACATGCCTTTCGCGAGGGCGCGGTGCCTGCGACACTGGGCTATCGCGGCTTCACGCATAGCTGCTGCACCTCGATCAATCACGTGGTGTGTCACGGCATCCCGGGAGAGAAAAAACTCAAGGAAGGCGATATTGTCAATATTGACGTGACCGTCATCGTCGATGGCTGGCATGGCGATACCAGCCGGATGTTCCTGATCGGCAAGGCCCCGGTCAAGGCCGCGAAACTGGTTCAGAACACCTATGAATGCCTGATGCTCGGTATCGAACAGGCGAAACCCGGCAACCGCATGGGCGACGTCGCCCACGCCATCCAGAGCCATGCCGAAGGCCAGCGCTATAGTGTGGTGCGCGATTTCTGTGGCCATGGCCTCGGTCAGATGTTCCATGATGCGCCGGAAGTTGTGCATGCCGGACGCCCGGGCACCGGCCCGGAATTGCGGCCCGGCATGTTTTTCACCATCGAACCGATGATCAATATCGGCAAATATGCGGTCAAGATGTTGGAAGATGGCTGGACCGCCGTGACCCGCGACCGGTCGCTGTCGGCGCAGTTTGAACACAGCATCGGCATTACCGAAGATGGCTGCGAAATTTTCACCAAAAGCCCCACCGGTCTCGACTGTCCGCCTTATCGTTGAATTTCGCGGGTTCTGCCCCGCATCAGCCTTGACCGACCGACCCCAATTTAGCTAGTCAGTTAAAACAGCGTCTGATCCATCAAGATCAGCGGGGTTTGGGAGAATGATGATGCGGCGTTTTGGGCTTTTGTTCGCGACCTGCTTGCTGGCGGCGTGCCAATATGTCGGTTCTGAAGACGGCGATGGCGCAGCAGCAAGTGAAACCAGCGGCGAGTGGAGCAATATCGGCTTTGATGCCAAGGAACAGCGCCACAGTCCGCTGGATCAGATCAGCACCGAAAATGTCGGTGATCTCGGCATTGCCTGGTTCAAGGATCTGCCCGACGCGCGCGGTCAGGAAGCCACGCCAGTGGTCGTCGGAGACAAGCTCTATATTTCCACCGCCTGGTCCAAGGTCTTTGCCTATGACGCCAAGACCGGTGAGGAACTCTGGTCCTATGACCCGGAAGTGCCTGGCGAAAAAGCGGTCGACGCCTGTTGTGATGTGGTCAATCGCGGGGTTGCGATTTCGCGCGGCAAATTATTCTTCGGGACAATTGACGGGCGCCTGATTGCGCTCGACGCCAATACCGGCGCGCGGCTCTGGGAAACCCAGACCACCGACAACAGCAAGCCCTATACGATCACCGGCGCCCCGCGGGTGGTCAAGAATATGGTGATCATCGGCAATGGCGGCGCCGAATTTGGCGTCCGCGGCTATCTGACCGCCTATGATGTATCGGATGGATCGCTCGAATGGCGCTTTTACACCGTGCCCAATCCCGAGGGCAAACCCGACGGCGCGGCGAGTGACGAGATTTTCGAAAAAGCCGCGAACAAGACCTGGAGCGATGGCGAATGGAAAGTGTCCGGCGGCGGCGGCACGGTCTGGGACAGCATTGTTTATGACGAAGAGCTCGACCAGCTTTATTTCGGCGTCGGCAACGGCAATCCCTGGAATCACGGCCTGCGCTCGGGCGGCGAAGGCGACAATCTGTTCCTGTCCTCGATTGTCGCGGTCAATCCCGATACCGGAAAATATCTCTGGCATTATCAGGAAACACCGGGTGAGACCTGGGACTATACCGCGACCCAGCATATCATTCAGGCCGAGCTGGAAATTGACGGCAAGCAGCGCAAGGTGCTCTATCACGCGCCGAAAAACGGCTTTTTCTTTGTCATTGATCGCACCGACGGCAGCCTGATCAGTGCCGAGCCCTTTGTCGACGGGATCAACTGGGCCACCGGCTATGATTTGACCACTGGGCGGCCGATTGAAAATCCAGACGCACGCTTTTACAAAACCGGCAAGCCGTTTGTCGCCATCCCCGGCGCGCTCGGCGCGCATAACTGGCATCCGATGAGCTATAATCCCGAGACCGGTCTGGTCTATATTCCTGCCCAGCAAATCCCGCAGGGCTATGAAGTGCCGACCAGCGAAATCGACAAGAAGCGTGAGCGGCTGGGCTTTAACGTGGGCATTGGCTGGGCGATTGGCCAGTTGCCCGACGATCCCGCAATCTACAAGGCCGCCATCGCCGCCACGACCGGCAAGCTGGTCGCCTTTGATCCCAAAACCGGGAAGCCGGCCTGGACGGTCGACTATCCGGCCGCGTGGAACGGCGGCACCATGACCACGGCTGGCAATCTGGTCTTTCAGGGCACCAGCACGGGTCAGTTCAAAGCCTATTCGGCGGATGCCGGCAAGGAACTGCTGAGCCTCGACATGCAGTCGGGCATTGTCAGTGCGCCCTCCACCTATATGGTTGATGGTGAGCAATATGTCGCTTTCCTGACCAGCAAGGGCGGCGCGTTCCCACTGGTTGCCGGCGTCGCTGGCGGGGTCACACGCACCGTGCCCAACATCCCGCGCCTGGTGGTCTTGAAACTGGGCGGGACCGCCAAGCTGCCGGCGCTCCCAGAGAAAAGCGAAGTCGTCTGGGACCCGCCCGCACAGACCGCCACCGCGCAGCAAATTGCCGATGGCAAGGCGCTCTACGGCCGCAACTGCCTCGTCTGTCACGGCGACAGCGCGGTCGGCAATGGCTTTACGCCCGACCTGCGGGTCTCCGGCACGCTGGAAACGCCAGAGGGCTGGGCGACAATCGTTCAGGGCGGCGCGCTGAAACAGCATGGCATGGTTGGTTTTGCCTCTCAGCTGGCGCCCGAGCAGATCGAGTCGATCCGCCATTATGTGATCGAGCGGTCGCATTGGACCAAGGCCAATGTTGCGGATTCGACCGCACCGATCGCCCGCTAGCGACCCGCATCATGCTGCCCAAATATTAGGCGACTTTTCCGATAAATGCCTGTTTTTTGGGCGGCATTGAAACTGTCTCCGTTTCGCTTTAGCAGTTGTCCTACGATTCTTTCTCCATTCCGGTTTGGCATGGTTATTGAATTGCATGGGACACGCGCGCCCGACTTTGGCGTTGCTCGCGCACGCCAAACTGAAAAAACACGGGACAGGGACCAAATAGATGAAAAAGATCGAAGCGATCATCAAGCCATTCAAACTCGACGAAGTGAAAGAGGCGCTCCATGAAGTGGGCGTGTCGGGCATCACCGTCACCGAAGCAAAAGGCTTTGGCCGCCAGAAAGGGCATACCGAGCTCTACCGTGGCGCCGAATATGTTGTCGACTTTCTGCCCAAGGTCAAACTGGAGGTGGTCGTTGACGACAGCCTCGCCGACCGGGTCGTAGAAGCCATTTCAACCGCCGCCCAGACCGGGCGTATCGGCGATGGCAAGATCTTTGTCATGCCGGTCGAATCCGCGCTCCGCATCCGCACCGGCGAGCGGGACTCTGACGCGATTTGAGCCGTCACGCTTTATCCATCCACTAATTTTCGAACCCAAACCAAGGAACTAAAACATGGGCAATAAACCTGCAGACATCATGAAAATGATCAACGAGCACGAGATCGAATGGGTCGACGTGCGCTTTACCGATCCGCGCGGCAAATGGCAGCATCTGTCCATGTGTGCCGAAGTGATTGACGAAGACGTGCTCGAGGAAGGCTTCATGTTTGATGGCTCTTCGATCGAAGGCTGGAAAGCGATCAACGAATCCGACATGATCCTGCGCCCCGACCTTGATGCGGTCTACATGGACCCGTTTTCCGCGACCCCGATGATGATCCTGGTCTGCAACATCGTTGAACCGGGTGATGGATCGCTCTATAATCGCGACCCGCGCTCAACCGCTGTGCGCGCCGAAGCCTATCTGAAGGCATCGGGCATTGGCGACACGGTCTATGTCGGCCCCGAGCCTGAATTTTTCATGTTTGATGATGTGAAATTCGAAGATGGCTATGATCGCTCCGGCTTCAAGATTGACGATGTCGAACTGCCGACCAACACCGGCCGGGATTACGAGATCGGCAATATGGGCCATCGCCCGCGCGCCAAGGGTGGCTATTTCCCGGTCGCTCCGGTTGACAGCGCCATGGATATTCGCGGCGAGATGGTCGCGACGATGATGGAAATGGGCCTGCCGATGGACAAGCATCATCACGAAGTGGCGGCCGCCCAGCACGAGCTTGGCATTACCTTCGGGACGCTGACCCAGACCGCTGACCGGACCCAGGTCTACAAATATGTCGTGCAGCAGGTCGCCCATGCCTATGGCAAGACCGCAACCTTCATGCCCAAGCCGATCAAGGAAGATAATGGGTCTGGCATGCACACCCATATGTCGATCTGGAAAGACGGCAAGCCGCTGTTTGCGGGCAATGAATATGCCGGCCTGTCCGAAATGTGTCTCCACTATATTGGCGGCGTGATCAAACATGCCAAGGCCTGTAACGCGTTCACCAACGCCACGACCAACAGCTACAAGCGTCTGGTTCCCGGCTTTGAAGCGCCGGTGCTGCTCGCTTATTCGAGCCGCAACCGTTCGGCCTCCTGCCGGATCCCTTATGGCGCCGGTGACAAGGCCAAGCGCGTCGAGTTCCGTTTCCCCGATGCCCTCGCCAACCCCTATCTGTCAGCGTCCGCGCTGTTGATGGCGGGCCTCGACGGGATCGAGAACAAGATCCATCCCGGCGATGCCATGGACAAGAATCTCTATGATCTGCCACCAGCGGAACTGGCTGAAGTGCCAACCGTCTGCGGTTCGCTTCGCGAAGCACTCGAAGCGCTCGAAGCCGATCACGAGTTCCTGCTCAAGGGCGACGTGTTCTCCAAGGACCAGATCGAAGCCTATTGCGAGCTCAAGTGGGAAGAGGTCAGTCGTCTCGAAACCACGCCATCGCCGGTTGAATTCGACATGTATTATTCCAGCTGATCCTTCCGATCATCTGCCAAATTCAAGCCCGGGGCGGATTACCGTCCCGGGCTTTTCTATATCTCAGGTTGCTGCAACCGCTGCCGATGCGGTTCCGCCGGGGCTTGGCGATCAATAGTCGCGGCTGACTTTCACATTGGCGCTTTGCCGGCCAAGGGTGGAAATGCTCGACAGGATCGAAAGCCAGCGCGTGATCTGAAACTCGAGGCGCGTTGCGCTATAGCCCTTGCCGTCGGTGATCAGCTCCACATAAGCCCGGCGCGTGATATATTTGCCCGCGGCGATCGAGGTGCCCTGGCCGCTATTGACGTCGGACGGCAATATCCGCAGCCGGTCGAGACCGACCGCCTTGCGCAACTGGTTGATCGGATCCAGCCCGCCGCCGCTGTTGAGCGAGGCGACCGCCGCCGCGAGCTGCACCGCCTCGGGTGCCGACAGATCCGCAATCGAGGCGCCGAACAGGATCCGCGACAGCAATTCATCCTCCGGCAGGGCGGGGATGCTGTTAAACGCAATTTCCGGCCGGTTGCCGGTTCCGCCCACCGCGATGGTCGCGTTCAGGCCGGTGAGATTGGCTTCGGCTTCAATGTCGAGAATCGGATTGGGCGGCTGGTTCCCGACAAACCGGATACGCCCGCGCTGCAACTGGAACCGGCGGCCAGCAAAGGTATAATTGCCGCGGATCAGATTGGCGCTGCCGGTCATGGTGAAACTGTCCACCGGCCCGGACACCGACAGATTGGCCCGCCATTCGCTGTCGAGACCGAGGCCTTCGACCTGCAGGCGATTGGGTGCCGTCGCGTTGATCGCGAAGCGCCATGGTCGGCTGCGAACCTGTCGCGGCCGCTCGTCGGCACGGCGGTTAATTTCGCTGACCTTGATCTGGGGCAAGGCCACGGTTTCGCTCGCCTTGCCAAACTGGAAGAAGCTGCGGTTCAAGGTGACATCGCCCGAGATCAGCCCCCCTTGCTGCGAGCTGCGGATGGCGATCGGGCCAGAGATGGTCGCGGCAAAATCGTCGCGCGCGATCAACGCCGCGCGCTCGGCCTTCACATCGATGGAAATCCCGATGCCTTCTCCCGGTTCCACCGCAAAGTTGAAACTGCCACTGCCGGTCACGGTTCCGCCGCCGCGGGTGGCACCGCTAAATGCGGGCAGCTCCAGACGGGAACCATTAAACTGGCCCTCCGCCTTGATATCGGAGATGACCGTTCCGGTCAGACCGCTTTCGAGACGGGCCTTGGTGGTTTTCAACTGGCCCCGGATCTGGGGATTGGCGAGCGTTCCGGCGACATCTGCGCTCACCGCAACCGGACCGGTCAGGTCAAATGTCTCCACCCCGGTCAGCCGCCACAATGACTCCGCCGCGCCGTTGAACCGAGCCTGGGCGAAAAGCGGCTTGCGCAGCAGTTCGTCCTGCCAGTTTCCATCGCCCAGGCCGGTTACGCGCCCTTGAAAACGGCCAATGGTCTTGGCCTGCGCCTTGATGATGCCACGCGCGGCGGCATTGCGGTTCGACACAGCGATGTTCAATCCCACATCCACCGGCGTCGATGTCAGAATCAGGCCGGACCGGGTGAGCCCCTTGAGCGTCAGCTTCGCCTCGCCAACCGGAACCGCATAGCCCGCCTGTGTCAGTTTCACGGTTCCGCTGACTTCTCCGCCGAGACCGAGATCATCATAGGCAATATCGACCAACGAAAGCGGCATGCGGGACAAGGTCAGATCCAGCCGGGAAGTACCACTGCCCCATTGGCCAGCCAGTTGCGCCGTACCGCTGCCATAGCGCAGAACCGTCGGTGTTGCCGCCCAGCCGCCGCTGACCCGGCGCAGTTCGAGGGGGCGCTGCAGGCGCAGGGCCCGGCCTTCAAACTCACCGGTGCCGGTGATGACATAACGGTCGGGCGTCACATCCGCCTGCGCCTGGAAATCAAAGCTGCTGCCGCGCGTGCCAGCGAAAGAGAAAGTCGCCGTGCCGGTGCCGTTGCGCAATTTGGCATTGCCCGCAACCCGCCCGACCATCAGATCGCCGCGACTGATTCCTTGCGCCTGAACCGTTGCCGTAATGTCGGATTGCCCGTCGATCAGCAGAACATCAGCATCGAGTTTGCCGGTGCGGATAAAGATCGGCGTGGCCCCGTCGAAACGCGCATTTTGCGCCACCAGATTGGCGCGAATCAACTGCCGGTTTTCGCCCGGCTCGAACCGAACGCTACCCTGGACCCCGCCGCCGCTGATCGCAAGATTGCCGGCCAGCCCGAGCGCCGTCGGCCGGATCGTACCCGAAGCCAAAGTCTGCGAAACCAGCAAACGGTCGATGCGGACCAGCGCCTGTTCTCCCGGTCTGGCGATAATCGCGCCGTCACCATCAAACGGCCCCAGCGTCGAACCGCCGGATGCGGTGAACACAAAGCCATTGTCCACCGGATCGAGATTCAGCCGCACCTGCTCCAGACCAGCTGCAGGCAGGGGATTATCGAGCAGCAGGGCAATTTCCGGGCGCGCCAAGGCTCCGGCCAGTTCTAGATCAAACGGACCATATTGATCATGGTCGCCGCGTCCGGAAAAAGCGAAGGTCGCCGCCCCGGTTTGGCTGCCCTGTCCCTGAAAAGTCAGCTTGGGCGCGGCGATGGACAGGTTGGTAAAGCGCAGCCGCCGGTCCGGCCCGAGACTTAAACCGGTCTGCAATTCCGGCAATCCGCCGCCCAGCGTCCGCAAAAATCCGTTGTCGAGACGCCGCAGGCGCGCACCGACCTGGCCATCCAGCGCCAGTCCCTGCGCACTTGGCGACAGGTCCGCCACCGCCGTAATGTCGGCCAGTCCGACGCCCGGAACCAAAAACCCGGGTGCCTGGGCGTTCAGAACAAAGCTATAATCGCCGGACGACAGGGGATAGCGGATATCGGCCGTACCGGTCATCGCATCGGTCTTGAACGTCGCACTGTCCGCGAAAAGCAGGCCTTGTTCGAGCTGGAGAAAAGCGTCTGCAGAAAAGCCGGATGCCAGGCGCTTGACCAGATCACCATTGCCGATCAGCGAACCAGCCGACACGGCGAGCGGGAAATCCCAGCCGCTGGCATCGCGCTGGCCGTCACCTTCGGCGCGCACCGCGCTCAGCAATGTCTTGCCAAAGGCCAGTTGCGGTGCGGTCAGCAGATAGCGATAGCGCAGCTCCGAAAATTTGCCGTTGAGCAGCGCCTTGAGCTCCAGGTCCTGGGCCTTGATGTTCGCCGCCAAAGCCGAGGGTTGGCGCACGGCCATGTCGACCCGCAGCGCGTCAAAGGCATTGCGGCTCAAGTCCAGTCCCCCGCGCGCAGTGATCGCCACAGCCGGCGACCGCAACTCGGTATCGACAGCGGCGAGGCCGTCGGCAATGGTCGTCGTCCCGGTGATCGCGATCCGCGGCGCAATTAGCCGGCGCCCGAGGCCGGTTGGCAACAAGCCGGCCGCGACGGTCCCGTCATAGCCAAAAACTCCGTCGCGGGCTTCCAGGGCTATCGCCATCAGCGCCTGCTCGCCGCTGTCCGCCTGAAACTGGCCATCCCATGTCGCCCAGTCGCCATTGCCGGACAGAGAGATTGCCAGCGCGCGGTCAAACCCGAGCATAGCCGCAATGGCGCCGTCTGCCGGCGCCGCGATATCGGCATTGATATCGAGCCGGTCCCGTTCGGGCTCGGCGTTGAGCAACAATGTGATCTTGTCCCCGCTGCGCGTGGTCGCGGCGTCGAGGCTGACCATCGCCCGGCCGGAGCGGATATCAATCGCGCCGGACAGATCCGCATGCTGCTGCGATCCTGCAATTGCCTCGCCCAGCAGCATATTGTCCGCCCGCAGGGCGCCGATATAGATATCAAAAGACGGCAACAGCGGCGTGTCCTTGCCGGTATCGATCAGTTTCGGCAACCGGTCAAAGCGGGTTTTGGCAAGCACCGCACTGGCGATATTCAGTTCGTTGAAAATCCAAGCCAGGGGCCGCCAGTCAAGCGCCACTTCACCCGCTTCGAAGAACACCCCCTGCGGATCAGCGAGCGTGAAATCGCTGACCGTGACAGTGCTGTAAATCGATCCCTCGAGATCGCCGATTCCGATGCGCAATCCGTCGTCCGGTTCCAGCGCCTCGACCTGCGATATGATATATTTGTGGCCGCTGTCGCTATCCAGCCACAGCGCCCCGGCCAGCACCAGCAGGATCAGCGCGGCACCAAGCGCCGACAGTCCGATCCAGATCTTCCGGCGGAGTGATCGGCCCTTGCGGTCCTTGAGCCCGTTTTCGGTCACCGCATCCGCCATCAGAACGCCTGACCCAGCGAGACATAGACGGCGATCCGGGAATCACCTGGCTGGGGATTGATCGGCGTTCCCACATCAATCCGGATCGGTCCGAAGTCGCTATAATAGCGCAATCCCAATCCCGCCCCGTAACGCAAACCCGAAAAATCGGGCAGCGATTCGGTATAGACATTGCCCGCATCGAGAAACGGGACCACGCCGAAATTGCCGCCAAAGGCATCCAGCCGGATCCGCGCTTCGAGCGAAAACTCGACCAGCGATCGCCCGCCTGACGGGTCGTTATTGACATCCCGTGGCCCTATCCGCTGAAAACCAAAGCCGCGGACCGAGCCACCGCCGCCGGCATAGAGGCGCCGGGACGGCGCGATCCGGTTGCTGCCGGCCCCGACAATCGAGCCGAGCCGCGCCCGGCCCGCCAGCACGATTTTCTCCGATACCGGAACATAGCCGCTGGCGTCGATCTGGCTGCGGGCATAGAAAAAACTGCCGGACTGCAACGACGCTTCCGGTGACAAGCGCGCGCTGAGCCGAAAGCCGCTGGACGGATCCAGCAGATCGTCACTGCCATCATAGGTCAGCGTGGCGGGCAAGGCGCCGATGAAAAACGTGTCCCGCCCGGTGGTCTCAATCCCCCCGACAATGTCGCGCTCCTGCGAAGCGAGCAATTCAACCCCGGCCGACCAGCTCCATTTTTTCTGGAAAATCAGATTGCTCTGCCGTTCGATATTGGCGGAAACCGAAAAGGTGCGCGCTTCAAAGGCCGAGCGATCAATATTGCTGAGCGAGACCTGCGCGTTGAGCACATTGTCGCGGCGTCGAAAATTGTTGCGCCGATAGGTGACGCTGCCGGACTGTTCCTGGGTTGCGACCACGCCGGTTAGCCGGACCAAACCTTCGGGTGGGAAAAAATTGCGATGCTCCCAGCTGACTTCCGACCGCGCGCCCTCGCCCGTGCCATAACCGATCGCCCCTGAAATGGTCCGCAACGGCGCGGGCGTCACGGTTGTCTTGAGATCAACCACGCCCGGTTCTGCCGCCGCGACCGGTTCGAGGGTCAGCGTCGACACCAGGCCGGTTGCGATCAACGCCCGGCGCAAATCTTCGAGATCTGACTGGCGATACAGGTCGCCCTGTTCAAACCGCGCAATTAACGCCACATGATCGGGATCGAACAGACTGGTATCATCCATGACAATCTGGCCAAAGGCATAGCGCCCGCCCGGGGTCACCACGATGCCGAGATCGCCGTCCCGATTGGCATGGTCAATCACCAGTTCCGGTTCTCCGGTTTCCGCAAAGGGATAGCCCGATTCCGCCATTTCGCGGTCCAGCCGGGCGCGCGCCTCGACGATCCGGTCGCTGTTGATAATCGCGCCGCTTTGCAGACCAAAGGCAGACCGCAATTGCGCCGGATCATCATCGGCCGCCGCTTCGACGCCCGGCAGATTGACCTGGTCGAGGCGATATTGGGGCCCGGCAATAATCGCAAAAGTAACCACCACATCGCTGCCTTGTCCGGCATCGAACCGGGCCCGGACAATCGCATCATAATAGCCTTCGATACGCAGCAGGCGTTCCACCAGTACCCGATCGGTTTCGGCCCGGCGTTTGATCTGGGCAAAATTCGCATCGTCGTCGCGATATTCTTGCAGCGCGGACAAGGCCGCAAAGCGTTCGCCAAAACGGTCGCCCAAGGCGGTCGGCCGTCCGGAAAAAGTGATCACATAGCTGCGCTCGGCCAACGTATCTTCGGGTTGAAAGTCCAGATCCTCATCGGCGGCGGCGGTTTCCGCAAGCGGGTCAACCGTTTCCTCGTCCACCGTCCCACCGTCCAGCGTCTCCCTGTCGACCGTCTCCCCGTCCACCGACACAGGGTCCGTTGGCGCCGGTTCCACCGGCATCATTTCCGGGAGCGGATCGGGATCATCCAGATCCGGCCATTCGACACCAAAATCGGGAAATTCGGTCAGCGGCTGATCAGGATCCAGAGGATCGGGGTCGGTCAGCGCGGGCTCCGCTTGTCCCGCGTCTTGATCGGCGCGCGGCTGCGCATAGGCCGAAGCGGTTGCCCAGAATGACAATGCCGCCGATCCAAATGCAACCAGCATCAGGCAAAAGCAATAGCGAAAAGCGGTCCGGCCCATAGCGCTGTTCTTAGCCGCTCCCTAGGAAGGAAGCCAATGAAATAGCCGAGTAATGCGACAAGTCTTCCTTCGGCATCGATAATCGGAGCCGGGCCATGAACGCAGCCTTAAACAGCCATTTTAACCCATCGTTAACCAAGATGTTCCATATTTTGAACCAATTGAGTTGCGGTCCTGCTTTTTTGGGCCGGACTATGGACCAGGGAAGTATCACCATGTCGACCAAAAGGGCTATTTTCACCGAAGCGGCGCTCGCCGGCGCGATGCTGACGATGGGCATCGCAACCGCCGAAGCCGCCCATGCAGCGCCAGTGACACCGATCGCACTGCAGGCCGCCGCGCAAGCCGACGTGAAGATTGAAAGCACCGTCAAAATCGTCCGGTCTGAGAAACAGGCCGATGGCAAAACGGTCACGACCTACCATTCTGCCGATGAAGTCAAAGTGGTGCCCGGCGACAGGCTGTTGTTCATCAACAGCTATAATAATCGCGGCAACAAGGCCGCGACCGGTTTTGTGGTCAATAATCCCGTTCACCCGGCGGTCGGGTTTTCCGACGTGGCCGAAGACTGGGCGGTCGTCTCGGTTGACGGCGGCAAGACTTTTGGCAAGCTCACGGCGCTGAAAGTGTCCGTCCCTTCCGCGACGGGCAACCAGACCCGCGCGGCACAGCCCAGCGACGTTACCCACATCCGGTGGACCTTTTCCAAGGCCATTGCCGCCGGCGCTTCGGGCAAGTTGCAATTTAGCGGTGTCGTCAAATAAACCGGCTGCAGCGGTCAATATGAGCCGCTAGCCCCTTGGCCTCTCGCAAGTCCATTGCACGGAATCGGCGGCGACGAGACGCCCCAGCCGCGCCAGTTCCGTATCGAGTTTTTCTGCCCTTTGGCGCGTCCAGACCGTGCGCGGTTCAAGCCATAGCTGGGTGACGGTCAGGCATCCCTTTTTCCGGTCGGCCTGCACTTCCATCCGCCCGACAAACCGGTCCCCTTCAAGCAGCGGATAGACATAATAGCCAAATTGACGCTCTGCCGCCGGCACGAACATCTCGTTGCGATAGGCAAAGCCAAACAACCGCGCCAATCGGGTCCGGTCGCGGACCGCCGGGTCGAACGGGTTGATGATGCGCAGCCGCGATGTCGGTCGCTGGACTGCCTTCAGCCGGTCTTCAATATCCGCCGGCGCCAGCATGTTGAGCCAATCGCCGCTATGCGACTGCACCGCAACCGGCACCAGCTGATCGGAAACCTGCGCCAGCCAGGCCTTCACTTCCCGGGCATCGAGCGCCGCCCAGAACCGCTGTATATCGCCCGCTGACCCGAAGCCGAGGCGATCGAGCGCCGCCCGGCAGAGCCAGTCCTGCTGGATAGCGTCGTCATGCTCCTGACTGTGCAGATCAGCCGGAATGACGCGCTCGGCCAGATCATAATATTTGATGAAATTGACGCGATGCGCCGTGGTCAGTTCGCCCGCATACCACATTTGATCGAGCGCATGCTTGTGCGGTGGCCGCGCCCACATTTCTTTCTTGCCGGTGATCTTGGTATCAAAGGCCTGAGTCGACAAAGGGCCATCAGCCGCAATGCGGGCCTTGATCGCGGCCAGCTCTTCCGGGGCGATTTTTCGCGATCGCCGGGACCGTTCCCCCAGGCGCCGGAACTGGCGTTGCCACATCGGATAATAGTCCATCGGGATCACCGAAGCGTCATGGGTAAAATGCTCGAACAGGGCGCGTTGGTCCGACAAGAGCTGATTGAGCATCGGTTCGCGATAATTCTGGTTGCGGCTCCACAGGATATGGTGATGCGCGCGGGTGACATTGCGGATCGTGTCGAGTTGCACAAAACCGAGACGCTTGATCATCGGCAACAGATCGAGCGGCCCGGTCGGCGTGTCGGACAAGCCCTGCGAGGCAAGCCACAGCCAGCGCGCCTGGCGGTTGGCAATTGGCAGCGGTGTTTTCATCCCCGGCGGCGGCATCCGCTCAGATCACCGTGGTTTCGACATGCGCCGGCTGCTTGCTGCGCCGCGAGGCCAGCATGCAGCCCGCCACGATCAGCACGGTGCCGACCACCGTCGGAATGGTCACCGGTTCGGCGAAGAACAGCCAACCGAACAAAGCCGCCCAGACAAAGGCGCTATATTCGAGATTGATCAGGATATTCGCCTGTGCCCGCGCATAGCCCCAGGCGATGAACATCGCCGAGACAATCGAAAGCAACGCCGCCGCCAGCAGGGTGGGCGCAAATTCTGCCCCCGGCAGAACCGCGAAAAAGGGCGCGACCAAGGCGTAGCTGATCCCGACCACAAGATTCTGGAAAAAGCTGATCTCGACCGGGTCCGCGAGCAACGCCTGGCTGCGCTGGATCACGAGGTTCGCGGCATAGAGCAGAGCCGACAGCAGAACCGCGCCAAAGCCGAGCAATTCGTCCTCCGTATAGGCACCTGCCATTTTTCCCCAACCAATTACCACGACCCCGGCCAAGCCCAGAATGGACGCCAGAATAGCGTTGCGGTGAATCGTTTCGCCGAGGAACACGGCGGCGAGATACAGCGCGATGATCGGCGCGATAAACGACAGCGCCACCGCTTCGGCAATCGGCACCCGGGCCAGCGCCCAGAAAAACAAATAGGCCATGAACACGGTGATGATCCCGCGTTGGAGATGGATTTTCAGCGCCGCTGGACCGGGCATTTTGGGTCGCCGCAGAAAATAGACGGTCCCGATAATGATCAGCGCCAGCAAGACCCGCCACAGGATCGCGTTATAGGCACCCAGCGCGATGCTGAGGCTTTTCATCGCGACGTCCATCAGATTGAAAAAGGCGAGACCGGTCAGCACCGACCCGATTGGCAACACCGCGGGGCTTTCTGATATGGGCGACCGGGAATTCATCATGCCGCTATCGGACCGGGGCCTGCGATTGTCCAGCCTGTTATATACCCCCTTTGGCTGTCCGCGAGATCGCACAGGATTTCTTCTGAATGGTCGGTCGGCGGCTTGGGAGGTTTTGGCTTCGAGCGCGGGTGGCCGGCGGAGGGGAGGTGTTTTTTTAGACCTCAAGCGCCGGGCGCGGGGATTCTTTGTTTTACCTCAGGCGCCGGGCGGGCGCATCCGCGCCCTTGGCTATCCTCGCATAAGCTCGGGCGCGCAGTCGCGCTTGCCTCGCTTCGCTCGGTTGAAACCCTCCAGGCTGTCACCAAACCGACGCGCAGCGGAGGCAAGGCCGACCGGCCGCCGCGCCTTATGGCGCGTAGCCAAGGCGACGGATGTCGCCGCCCGGCGCCTGAGGTTAAAAAAGACTCTCCTCCCTCAGCCACCCGCACTCGAAACAAACACCTAAACCACTATCGCTTCCAGCGCAGCACGCAGATTAGTCGATAGCGGGGTTGGCCGCCGCGTGGCCCGATCCACATAGACATGCGTGAACCGGCCCGCCGCCGAGGCGGTCTTCTCGTTCTCACGGAACAGGCCCACGCCATAGGTCACGCTGGTCCGCCCGAGTTTCTCGACGCGGATGCGCGCTTCGACCAGATCGGGAAAGGCAATCGGCGCGAAATATTCGCAGGACGTCTGAACCACCAGTCCGATGACGTCGCTCTTTTCGATATCGAGCGCGCCCTTCTCGATCAGGTAGCGATTGACCGCCGAATCGAACCACAAATAATAGACCGCATTGTTGACATGGCCGTAGGGATCATTGTCGTTCCACCGGGTGGTGATCGCCGATCCGTCGCGATAATCGTCCCAGAGCGGCGGGACCGTGCGCCCATTGTCACCAGGCATTGGCGTAAATTCTCTGGGCATCGGCCAGCTGCACGTCTTTCGGGTTGTTGACCAGCAACCGGGTCTGGAGCATTGCCGCCTCCGCCAGTTCGTCAAGCGCCGCTTCCGCAATGCCGACATCCCGCAGACGCCGGGGCGCCTTGACCCGGACCGCCAGCGCTTCGAGCGCATCGATCAATTCCTGCGCCCGCGCTTCGGCGCTGTTCGGGCCTGATCGCGGAATGTTGAGGGCTTCCGCCAGTTCGGCATAAAGCGGCGCGGCCTGGTCGAGGTTAAACTGCATGACATGCGGCATTACCAGCGCGTTCGAGAGCCCGTGCGGAATGTGATAGATGCCGCCGAGCGGGTAGGCCAGCGCATGAATCGCCCCGACCGGGGAATTGGCAAAGGCCTGCCCGGCAAGCATCGAACCGCGCAGCATCGCTTCGCGCGCGACCATGTCGCCGCCGTGATGGCAGGCCTGTTCGATATGCCCGGTGAGCAGTTTCAGCGCCTCGATCGCAAGCATGTCCGAAATCGGGTTTTTCGCGTGCCGGCCGGTATAGGACTCAATCGCGTGAACCATCGCATCAATCCCGGTCGCGGCGGTGACATCGGCAGGGAGACCGGCGGTCAGAACCGGATCGAGGATCGCCGCATCGGCAAACAGGTGCGGAGACACGATACCCGCCTTGGTGGTTTCTCCGGTGGTCAGGATCGAGATGGCGGTGACCTCTGAGCCGGTGCCCGATGTTGTCGGGATCAGGATCGTCGGCAGCCCTTTGGCGGCCAATAGGCCAACACCATAAATGGCCGACAAGTCCTGCGCGCCATCGACAGCGAGGGCCGCAACCACTTTGGCGGTATCGAGCGAACTGCCGCCGCCGAGGCCCACGACAATATCGGCATCGCTCTGTTTCGCCATGGCGATCGCCTGCTCGACAATCGCTTCCGGTGGATCGGCAATCACCGCATCAAATCGGGCCACCGTCATCCCGGCATCGGACAGCGTCTGTTCGACCGGCGCAATCAGGCCGGCCCCGACAATGCCCTGATCGGTGACGATCAATGGCCGGGATCCGCCGAGCGCACGAATCTGTTCTGCCAGCACCGAGAGACAGCCTTCACCAAAATGAAGGACCGGAACGGATTGGAAACTATAGTTGGTCATGCCTTTGTTTTGCACCGATTTTGCCGCCGTGCAACCCGAACCGGCACAAACATCGGTCAGGCCTGATCCCGGAGAATTTACCCCATAAAAAAGGGGCCGGAAAATCCGGCCCCTTCTTGTGGTGACGAAATGCCCCCAAACTCATGTTGGGTCTGTTAGAATGCGCCGCGAAGGGTCACACCAAATGTCCGTGGCTCCTGCGGGAACGCCGAACGCGAACCAGACCGCAATACGGTGTTGAACGTCACACCGCGGGTGGTTTCGTTGGTCAGGTTCTGAACCCAGGCTTCAATGCCCCAGCTATCATCCTGGCTGCCGATGCCGGCACGCAGGTTGATTTTGACATTGCCGTCCTGAACATCAAACGGAACCGGTGTCCGGGTCGTCAGATCGGCTGGATCAAACGCCTGGGTCGAGGTCCGGCGATCGCTTTCGAAGCGGACCTGGCCGTTCAGGAAGAAGTCCAGATCATTGCCAAGATCACGCTCGTAGGTGGCGCCGGTAATGGCGACAATCTGCGGCGCGTTGGTCAGCGAGTTTCCGCACAGCGAAAGCACGTTGTTGGACGTTTGCGTACCGGCACAATCCGAAGGATAGTTTGCATCGGTATAGGTGACGCCCGCGTTGACGGTGAAATTGTCATCCGGACGGATAACCGCTTCAATTTCAACACCCTGCGATTCCGCTTTCGGAACGTTGAAGGTCTGGAACTGGGCGCCGGTAAATTCCAGCACCTGGAAGTTCGAGAACTCCTCGTAGAAAGCCGCAAGGTTGAGGGTGATCGCATTGTCGAGGAACTTGCCCTTCAGACCAATTTCATAAGCATCCACTTCTTCCGACAGGAAGCGCGGATCCGCGCCACTGACGGCGGCCGTCGAGTCGAGGTTGAAACCACCCGACTTGTAGCCGTGGGTGAAGCTTGCATAGATATTGATCGGATCAGCAAACTCATAGGAGGCCTTGACCGTCCAGATCAGCTCGCTGTCGCTGAAATCACCGGTAAAGGTGCGCGGCAGTGGAAGACCATTGCCCGGTGCGGTCGCGGATCCCGGAAGATCAGCCGGCGCAACGAAAGCGAAACAACCGGTTCCGAACAGGCCGTTGCCCAATGCCGTGCCGAGTGGCGGCGCAGGCGCCGCACCCGCTGGCGGTGTGCCGGTCACGTTGGACGCGATCGCCGGACAAAGCGCATTGTTGACGGCGGGCTGGCTAAAGCTTCCGGTCTTGCTTTCGTCCGAATAACGCAGGCCCACGGTGAAATCGAGGCTGTCGGTGATTTCAAACGTATTGTGGGTGAATACCGAGAAGCTTTCGCTATCCTGGGCATAAGCATTGGTTGCGGTCACCGAAGCGGGGCTGATGCCGCCGGAGAACAATGCCAGAGGAGCCGGCCCAGCTGCACCGCCGAACAGGGCGCCGACCAGCGCATCATAATCCGTGCCCAGCGAGAAGTCGGTCTGCTGACGGATTTTCTCGTCGGAATAATAGGCACCGACCAACCAGCTCAAACGGCCGTCAAACAGATCACCCTGGAAGCGCAGTTCGTGGGTTGTCGTGCGGATGTCGGTGTTGAGACGGTCGACGTTGAAAATATCCAGGCCGGAAAAGTCCGAGTCATAGGATTCAACCGATTCGAAATCGCGATAGGAGCCGATGTAGATCACGTCGGCATTGTCGCCGAGCGGGAATTCGACTTCGGCGCTGATGCCCCACTGATCGACATCCGCCTGCGGAATGAAGCTCTGGGTTGAAATCCGGTCGTCCAGCGCCTGCTCGGCAGCGGTCTGGTCGAATGGCGTGGCGGAAACATTCGGTGCAGCCATACCACCGCGCGCGCCAAGACCGACCAGGGCAAAGGCCCCGCCGGTTTCAACCGGAGATTGCAGCAATTCCACGGCGCCACAGCAGCTCGATGTGCTCTTCGAATAGTCACCAATCAGGCGCACGGTCAGACCGCTATCGCCTTCATAGCCCAATTGGCCACGGATGAGATACTGATCGACATCATTGGTATCGCCAATATCATTGCCCGCGCCATCGACGACATCAATATAGCCGTCGCGCTGACGATAGGCACCGGTCAGACGCACTGCCAATGTGTCCTGCACGATTGGCGCGTTGACTGCGCCCTGGACACTGATCAGGTCGTAATTGCCGTAGCTCGCATTGGCAAAGCCACTAAACTCGCTGACGTCAGGACGCTTGTTGGTGATGTTCAACGCACCCGCTGATGTGTTGCGGCCGAACAAAGTGCCCTGCGGTCCACGCAGAACCTCGACCCGCTCGACATCGACAAATTCGGAAAGCGCAACGCCCGGACGAGACTGATAAACGCCATCGACGAAAATGCCGACTGCGGATTCAAAACCGATATTGTTGGAGGTCGTTCCGACACCGCGAATACGCAAAACCACCGAACCCGATGCGATCTGCGCATTGGAGGTCGAGAAGCTTGGCGATACGCTGCCGATATTCTGGACATTGACGACGCCTTGCTGTTCGAGCTGAACAGGGCTCACAGCGGTCACCGCGATGGGAATGTCCTGGACATCTTCTGCACGGCGGGTTGCAGTCACGATGATGACATTGTCATCAACTTCCTCGGCACCCGAGATCCTGCGCATAGACTGGCGCGGTAATTGCGGTGCTGCACAGCGCCGCCATCAAAATTTTATTGAAACTCTTCATAACAAACTTCTCCCGTTGAACAGATCGTCGCATGTCATTCCCTGGGGCGAGGTGATCTTTTTGCGACGGATCAAGCGTGTAAGTCGATTAATCAGGGGATTAAATCAACGTGTGATCGACGGAAGACTGCAGAAAATTCAATTTCGTGGCAAAAATGTTACATTCTCAGGATGGTGAATATTCGCCTAATTTCAGGCCGTTATCGCATATCTGGTGGGGATATTGAGTAAAAGACACAGGATTTTGACAGAGGCACGGCACTAGATGCAGCGCCACCACATGCTGAAAAACCGGGACAATCGCCTTTGGGACCGCCTATTCTGACCGGTCCGCAGCGCGCGCAATGACGAAAACCCGGCGCGATGACAAAAAGTTGTAACCGATGCCCGCCACTCTGTGGGGTTTGGGGGATGGTCTTATGGGCAACGGTTACGCCGGCTTCAGTCCGGCAGTCCGGCTCCGAAAGCAACCACAGATAGGATCCTCTGGACAGAAAACAATCTGCCGTTGTATTGATGGAACAGATCGTTTGCGAAGCTGTGAACCTAATCGAGTCGAACAGGACAGCAGCCGGAGCGATATCAGGGGAGCGCGCACAAGACGCGCAGGAGGATGATTATGACCAACCGGATTCTCGGACTCGCGGCGCTATGCGCGCTGGCGGCCTGCTCGGATGCCAGCGAACCAGCGGATGCAGTTGAGACGCCGCTGGCGCCCGGCGAAACAGCCGAGCAGCCCAATCCCGATCGCAATGTCTATTTTGGTGATCTGCACATCCATACCCGCAACAGCTTCGATGCCTATATTTTCAACGTCCGGACGACCCCGGAAGATGCCTATAAGTTCGGCATGGGGGAAACCATCACCCACCCTTCTGGCTATGATCTCAAGCTGGAAGGCCCGGCGCTCGACTTCATGGCGGTGACCGATCATGCCGCCTATCTCGGCCATCTGCCGGCGATGGACACCGAAGGCACCGAAATTTCGAAACTCGACATGGCCAAGGACATGTTCAGCGCCGATCCCGACAAGATCATCGCTGCATTTCAGCTGATTGGCGGTGCGGTGCGCGACGGGCGCAAGATGGAGGGCGTCTATGATCCCGAGATTGTCGGCAATGTCTGGCAAGCGACGATCGATGCGGCCAATAAATATAACCAGCCCGGCAAGTTCACGACGTTCGCCGCTTATGAATATACCGCGACCCGGATCACCCGCGGCGAGGGCGGCGGCTTTGCCGGTGGCAATCTCCACCGCAATGTCGTGTTCCGCGGTGACGCCCCTGCCATGCCATTCGGGACGCTGGATTCGACCAATCCCGAAGATCTCTGGGCGTGGATGGATGATCAGCGCGCAGCCGGCTTTGACGGCCTGTCGATCCCGCATAACAGCAATGTCTCCGATGGCGAGATGTTCAAGATGGAAACCTATAACGGCCAGCCGCTGACCAAGGCCTATGCCGATCAGCGGATGCGCAACGAACCGATCGCCGAGATCACCCAGGTCAAGGGCACGTCCGAAACCCATCCGGCGCTGTCACCAAATGACGAATGGGCGGACTTCGGTATTTATGAATATCTGCTCTCGTCGCAGATCAAATCCAACGTCAAGGGCAGCTATATAAGGGAAGCCTACGGCAATGGCCTGCTCCTCGCCGACAGCGTTGGCGCCAATCCCTACCGCTTCGGCCTGATCGGTTCGACCGATACCCATGTCGCCGGCGGCTCGTTTGACGAGAAGCAGTTCTGGTCCAAGGTCGGCGTCGTCGACGGCACGCCCGAAGCCCGCGGTTCGGTCCCGCCCGACGGCAAGAAAAGCTGGGAAGGGGTGACCCTCGATCCGCGCGCCGCAAACTGGTTCGCGCGCTGGGGCGCCTCGGGCTATGCTGCAGTCTGGGCGGAAGAAAATACCCGCGAAGCGATATTTGACGCAATGCGGCGCAAGGAAACCTATGCGACCACCGGCACGCGGATCAAGCTGCGCTTTTTCGGTGGCTTCGGTTGGGACGCCGCGATGCTCGACGATCCCGAGATGGTCTCGAAGGCCTATCAGGACGGCGTTGCAATGGGTGGTGATCTGCTGGGTGCCGATGCCGGTAGCGGCAAGGCGCCGGGCTTTATCGTCTGGGCGATGCGCGATGCGATGAGCGCCCCGCTGCAGCGCATCCAGATCATCAAGGTCTGGACCGACGGCGGCCAGGTCAATGAAAAGATTTTCGACGTCGCCTGCAGTGATGGTGGACAGCCCGATGCCGCCGGTCGCTGCCCCGACAATGGCGCGACGGTGAATCTGACCGATTGCTCGATCTCCACCGACAAGGGCGCACCGGAACTCAAGACATTCTGGACCGATCCCGAGCATCAGGCCGGGCAACGCGCGTCCTATTATGTCCGGGTGCTGGAAAATCCGGTTTGCCGCTGGTCGACCTGGGACGCGATCCGCGCGGGCGTTCCGCCCAACCCGGCGTTGCAGAAAACCATTCAGGAACGCGCCTGGTCTTCGCCGATCTGGTATGTCCCGACGGCATAGCACTATCTAATCAACGGCAATCAAGGTTGCTCTGAACATAATGGCCATTCCGAAACTGCTCCGCGACCCGATCGTGCATTTTGTCCTGATCGGGCTTGCGCTGGTCGTCGGCCATCAGCTGTGGGCCTCTTATCAGGGAGAGCAGGGCCGGACGATCACGGTCAGCGCTGCCGAGATGGACCGGCTTGCGATGATCTGGGCAAACACGGCCGGGCGCCTGCCGACCGGACAGGATCGCCAGGATATTATCGATCAATATGTCCAGGAAGAAGTGCTGGTCCGCGAGGCGCAGCGCCTCGGTCTGGGCGAGGATGACACGATCATTCGCCGCCGTCTCGCCCAGAAAATGGACTTTCTGGTCGGCAGCGAAAGCGCGGCGCCGGTCCCCTCGGATAGCGATCTGAAAGCGTGGTTCACCCAGCAAGGCGACCGCTTCGCTGCCCCCGAAAGGCGGAGCTTCGTACATGTGTATTTCAGCCCGGAAACCCATGGCCGGAAGATTGAGGCCATCGCCTTGCAAGCGCGCAGCCGCCTGGCCGCCGGAGCAGACTGGAAGAGTCTCGGCGATCCATTCATCCAGAAGCGCAGCTATGCCGCGATTCCCGAAAGCGAAGTCACGCGCCTGTTCGGTCCCGATTTCGCCCGCGCCCTGTTCGCTCTCGATGCCGCCCAATGGAGCACACCGATCGGATCGGCTTACGGGCTGCATCTGGTGCGGGTGGAGACCGTTGACGCCGCCGCCGCTGCCCAATTTGAACCGATCCGCGCACAGGTGCTCGCGGCCTGGCAAGAAGACCAAAGCGCGCAAGCCAAGAAGGACGCGATTGCAGAGCTGGTCAGCGGCTATGAGGTGATCGTTGAAGCGGCAGAGTGACCGCGAGCCGGACCAGGCCCTGCTCTGGCGCCGGCTTTGGTGGCTGCTCTGCTATGGCCTGCTGTCGCTGCTGGTGGCTGCACCCGGCTCCGCCCATGAGGTGCGCCCGGCGGCGCTGGATCTCGATCAGCAAGCCGACGGCCAAGTTGCGGTTGTCTGGAAGCAGCCGGTCCTGTCCGGCCGCAAACTGAAAATGCGGCCCGTTTTGCCCGACCAATGCGCCTTGCCCGGCGCCACCCAGCAGGTCGTCACCGGCACCGCGATTGTCGAAAGCTGGACCACCCATTGCACGCTCGATCGCGGTACGCTGACTATTGAGGGTCTGGACCGCACGCTGACCGATGTCTTCGTCCGGATCAGCCGACCCGGTCAGGACAGCAGCACCCATATATTGCGTCCCGCAAGGGCCAGCCTGGATCTCAGCGTGGCCGAGGGGTCTGCCGTCCGGGATTATCTCTGGATCGGCGCGGCGCATATGCTGTTCGGCTGGGATCATCTGCTGTTTGTGCTCGGTCTTGTCCTGCTGAGCAGCCGACGGCAGATTCTTTGGGTGGTCACCGCCTTCACCCTCGGGCACAGCGTCACGCTGGCGATCACCGCGCTCGGCCTGTTCACCCTGCCCGGCGGACCGGTTGAACTGCTGATCGCGCTGTCGATCTTTTTCCTCGCGGTCGAGATTGTCCGCAAGCGCGCCGGCAAGACCAGTATCACGATTGAACGGCCGTGGCTGATCGCCCTCTTGTTCGGGCTGCTTCACGGTCTCGGCTTTGCCGGGGCGCTGGCCGATATTGGCCTTCCAAAGGGCGAGGAGCTCTGGGCGTTGCTCTTGTTCAATCTCGGTGTCGAACTGGGCCAGATCCTGTTCGTCCTGGCGGTGCTCGCGCTGCTGGCGATCATCCACCGACTGCGCGTTGTCGAAGAGCGGTGGATCGTGATGCCCGCGACCTATCTCATCGGTAGCCTGGGCGCCTATTATTGTCTCGACCGGATAATTGCCTGAGATTGCCGGAGCGACCCATCTAGCCTCTTGGCGAGTCACCCTCCCGCCGCTAAGGCGGAACAACCATAATCAAACAGGACAAACCATGCCCCAACTCATCCTTCTGCGCCACGGCCAGTCACAATGGAATCTCGAAAACCGGTTTACCGGCTGGTGGGATGTCGATGTCACCGAAAAGGGTGTGGAAGAAGCCCGGGAAGCCGGGCGGCTGATGAAAGCCAAGGGGATTGAGACCGATCTGTGTTTCACCAGCCTGCAATCGCGAGCGATCAAGACGCTTAATCTTGCGCTCGAGGAAATGGATCGTCTGTGGTTGCCGGTGGAGAAAAACTACCGGCTCAACGAGCGGCATTATGGCGGCTTGACCGGTCTCAACAAGCAGGAAACCCGGGACAAGCATGGCGACGAGCAGGTCCATATCTGGCGCCGCAGTTTTGATACCCCGCCACCGCCAATGGCCGCCGACAGCGAATATCAGATGTCCAACGACCCGCGCTATGCCGGCATTGAAGTGCCCGCCACCGAAAGCCTCAAGGATACGATTGCCCGGGTCTTGCCCTATTGGAAAAGCCGGATCGCCCCGGAACTGCAATCGGGCAAACGGGTGCTGATCTCCGCCCATGGCAACAGCCTGCGCGCGCTGGTCAAACATCTGTCGGGCATTTCCGATGACGAGATTACCGGACTGGAAATCCCCACCGGACAACCGATCGTCTATGATCTGGACGATGACCTCAACGCCCTCGAGCGCTATTATCTGTCGGAGCGCTAGGGGGTCAATCCACGGCTGATTCCGGCTCCGGCTATTTTGTCTTGGCTTTGTACATCGCGGCGTCCGCCTGCGACATCAGCCCGGCGACATTATCCTTTGGACCGACAAAACTATAGCCGATCGCCGCGCCAAATTGCAGGGTCTGCCCTTCATATTGGACATTGGCGGCCTTGATCCGGGTCAGCAGATAGTCGATCTTCGCGTCGACCTGTTCGGCATCCAGATTGTCGAGCAGCATCGCAAATTCATCGCCGCCAATGCGGGCCACCATGTCGGACAGCCGGATATTCTCGCGCAAAATGCCAGCCATCCGGCACAGCAACAGATCACCCGCGGCATGGCCGAGGCTGTCATTGACCTTCTTCAGATCATCCACGTCGAGAAACAGCAACGCGGTATTGTCCCCATAGCGCTCGCAGCGCTTGATCCGGTGCTCGAGACTTTCCATGAAATAGCGCCGGTTGGGCAAACCGGTCAGCACATCGTGATGCGCCCGCTGCTCCATTTCGGCGAGCTGCTCTTTCAACTGGGCGTTCTGAGCCTCCAGCGCGGCACAATGGGCACAGCCCGACTGGTCTTCTGCATTATTGGAAGCATCGCCGGTCAATCTGAATATCCTCTTGCCGTTACACGGATTTACTATATTTTATTGCTTCCCGAGCTTTAGTTTGTTGTTGGTCATTTAGTCAATATTGTTAAGCGAAACACAGGGCAGGAATGACCCGCAATCAGGATACCGCGATCGCTCTTGCAGCGCCAGTTACAGGCTTATCGGCAATGCGCATTGCGCTGCGATCATTTCATGGCTAAACGGTTTTGCTTCCGCGATCCATTGCAGGGGCAAGCATGACCGAAGCCACACCGAAAATCGGAATCATTATGGGCAGCCAGTCCGACTGGGCGACCATGCAGCTTGGTGCCGAGATTCTCGAAGCGCTGGCAGTGCCCCATGAAGTGAAGATCGTCTCCGCCCATCGCACGCCGGAACGGTTATATGATTATGCCAAATCGGCGGTTGATCGGGGATTGAAAGCGATCATCGCCGGTGCCGGCGGGGCCGCCCATCTGCCCGGCATGGCGGCGTCCATGACCCGCGTGCCGGTGCTCGGCGTGCCAATCCAGTCGCGCGCCTTGAACGGCATCGACAGCTTGCTTTCCATCGCCCAGATGCCAGCAGGCATTCCCGTCGGCACGCTCGCCATTGGCGACGCCGGCGCCAAAAATGCCGCCCTTCTGGCCGCCGCGATTTTGGCGAATGAGGATGCTGCTCTTGCCGAGCGTCTCGACACCTGGCGGGCCCGGCAAAGCGACGCGGTCGCCGAGCAACCGGAATAGGCCGCCCGATGGCAGCGCTTCCACCCGGATCAACCATCGGTATTTTGGGCGGTGGCCAGCTCGGCCGCATGCTCGCCATGGCGGCCGCGCAACTCGGCTATCGCTGCCATATCTACGCACCCGACCCGAACAGCGTGGCCGCCGAGGTCGCGGCGGAATTTACCTGCGCCGCCGATGATGATCACGAGGCCTTGCGCCGGTTCGCCGAGGCCTGCGATGTGCTCACGTTCGAATTTGAGAATGTGCCGGTTGCCCCGCTCCAGACGATTTCCGATTGCGCGCCGCTCTATCCGCCGGTCAAAGCGCTGGACGTGGCGCAGAACCGGATCACCGAAAAGCGGTTCGCGGCAGATCTCGGCGGCACCCCGGCGGCCTTTGCCGCGGTGGATGACCTGCCCTCGCTCGAACAGGCCATTGCCACGGTCGGCGCGCCGGCGGTGCTGAAAACCGTCCGCATGGGCTATGACGGCAAGGGCCAGACCCGGATCAAGCCTGGCGACAATCTCGCGAGTCATTGGGAGGCGGTGGCCCGGCAGCCGTCGGTCGCCGAGGCTTTTGTCACCTTCAGCCACGAATTTTCGGTCATCCTGGTGCGCGGCCAGGATGGTGCCATCGGCTTCTGGGACACGCCGCATAATGTCCATGACGATGGGATCCTCGCCAAGTCGAGCGCACCAGCCCCCGCGGCGATCCTTGAACAGGAGCAAGACGCGCGCGCTCTGGCGGCCAAAATGGCCGAAGCCATGGGCTATGTCGGGGTGCTGACCTGCGAGTTTTTTGCCACGGCTGACGGCCCCGTGTTCAACGAAATGGCCCCCAGGGTTCATAATAGCGGGCACTGGACAATCGAAGGGGCAATCACCAGCCAGTTTGAGAACCATATCCGCGCGATTTGCGGTTTGCCGCTCGGCGATACCGGGCTGGCGGCGGACAAGGTCGTGATGACCAATCTGATCGGCGGTTCACCGGACAGCTGGCAAGAGCTGCTGACAGACCCCGCGCATCACCTGCATCTCTATGGCAAGGCGGAGAGCCGGCCGGGTCGCAAAATGGGTCATGTGACGAAGCTGTTTTTTCAATCTGGTCTCGGCTAGACCACGTCGATGAATCATCCCGAAATCCTTCTCGTCCTCGCCCGCGCCGACAATGGCGTGATCGGACAGGATGGCGCCTTGCCCTGGCGTCTGCCGGCCGACCTGCGCCACTTCAAGGCGCTGACTCAGGGCAAGCCGATGATCATGGGCCGCAAGACATTTGACAGTTTGCCCGGCCTGCTGCCAGGCCGCCGGCATATCGTGCTGACCCGCGATCGATCCTGGTCGGCCGAGGATGTGGACACCGTGCACAGCGTCGACGAAGCGATCCGCGCGGCCAACGCGCCCCACATCGCGATTATCGGCGGCGCCGAAATCTACCGGCTGTTCCTGCCGCTGGCCGATCGGATCGAGCTGACCGAAGTCCATGTCGAGGCCACGGGCGACACGGTGCTGGACGATTTCAATCTCTCCCCCTTTACCGAGACCGCCCGCGAACCGCATGAAGCCGAAGGGGACAGGCCGTCTTATTCCTTCGTGACCTTCCAGAGGACCACATCATGAAGAAATTTCTGCTGAATATCGTCGGGTTGCTGGTGATCGCACTGATTGCCTTTCTGGTCTTCGGCCCCGCGCTCTTCGAAAAGCAGACCAATATGGTCGACGGCAAACCGCTTCCGCCGATCCGGGACGAGGCCCAGCAACTGCATGACAGTCTGATGATTGTCGATCTCCACAGCGACACCTTGCTGTGGAAGCGCAAGATTACCGACGCGGTCGATTATGGCCATGTCGACCTGCCGCGCCTGCAGGCAGGCAATGTCGGACTGCAGATCTTCTCGAGCGTCACCAAGACCCCGAAAAACCAGAATTACGACAGCAACAGCGCCGAAACCGACAATATCACCTTGCTCACAGTCGCCCAGTTGCAGCCGCTGCGGACCTGGACGTCGCTGCTCGAACGCCAGCTCTATCATGCCGAAAAACTCGATCGCGCAGTAACCCAATCCGACGGCGCGCTGGTCGCGATCAGCACCGCCGGACATGTCGAGGGGCTGGAAGTCGCACGGCAGCAATCGGACAAGCCAATCGGTGTGCTCTTTTCTGCCGAAGGGCTGCAAACGCTCGAAGGCAAGCGCGACAATCTCCGCAAGCTGTACCAATCCGGCATGCGCATGGCGGGTCTGGTCCATTTCTTTGACAATGAACTGGCCGGATCGATGCATGGCGAGGAAAAAGGCGGGCTCACCGATTTCGGCCGCCAGATCGTCCGCGACATGGAAGATATGGGCATGATCGTCGATATTGCGCATAGCAGCCATGCAACGGTTGCCGAAATCCTGCGGATCGCCCGTCGACCGGTGGTCTCCAGCCATGGCGGCGTGCAGGCGGTCTGCGGTGTGAACCGCAATCTCAGCGACGATGAAATTCGCGGGGTGGCCGCAACCGGCGGGATTATCGGGCTGGGCTATTGGGACGGGGCGATGTGCGACACCGATCCGAAAAGCGTGGCCCGGGCGGTTGTGCATGTGCGCGATCTGGTCGGCATCGACCATGCTGCGCTCGGCAGCGACTTTGATGGCGCCGTCACCACGCGCTTTGACACCAGCGGCATTGTCCACATCACCCAGGCGTTGCTCGATGCTGGCCTCAACGAAGCCGAAATCCGCGCGGTTATGGGCGGCAATGCGCTGCGGGTTCTGCAGCAAGGCCTGATCCCGCTCGCCGACCTGCCGCCGGCAGAACCGAAACAAGCGGTTGAACAACCGGTCGAATCTGGCCAATAGCTTCGCATGACTCGGCTAAACGGACAGGATCGGATACCCGACCATTTGCGCGGTGCGATTATCGCGCTGGGCAATTTTGATGGCTTTCACAAAGGCCATCAGGTGGTCGCGCAGACCGCGATAGACTGGGCCAGGGCCGAGGGCCGCCCGGTGATCATCGCGACATTTGATCCCCATCCGGTCCGCCATTTCAAGCCCGATGCGCCGCCCTTCCGGCTGACCACGCTCGACCAGCGCGAACGGCTGTTCACCGCCGCTGGCGCCGATGCCATGCTGGTCTTTGCCTTTGATGCCGCGCTGGCGAACACGACGGCGGATGATTTTGTCGCGCGCCTGCTGGTCGACCGGTTCGGCGCGGCCGGTATCGTCACCGGCGAAGATTTCACCTTCGGCAAGGGGCGCGGCGGCAATGTTGCGGTCATGGCGGGCCTCGGCGGGCCGCTCGGCCTCGCGACCAAGGCCGTCGGTCCGGTCAATGCCGATGACGCCGTGATCTCCTCGAGCCGGATTCGCGACGCCCTGAAAGCGGGCGACTGCGCCACCGCCAACCAGCTGCTGACCCGACCTTTCGCCATCGAGGGCACCGTCATTCACGGCGACAAAAACGGCCGCAAGCTGGGCTATCCCACCGCCAATATCGACATGGGCCATTATCTGCGGCCGCGCTACGGGATCTATGCGGTCCGCGGCCGGCTGCCGGACGGGCGGCTGGTCAACGGGGCCGCCAATCTTGGCATTCGCCCGACCTTTGATCCGCCCAAGGAGCTGCTCGAGCCCTATTTTTTCGACTTTGCCGAGGATCTCTATGACCAGACCATCGAGGTCGAACTGCACCATTTCCTGCGCGGCGAGCAGAAATTTGACGATCTCGATGGGCTGATGGAGCAGATGGCGAAAGATTGCGCCAGGGCCAAAGATTTGCTCGCTTGATCCGCCAGCTCTGCGGGCCATTTCCGCGGCGGTGAAATGGCGCTTGCACCGGCCTGCAACCTCGCCTAATCCCCGCCAATCATGACCGACAATGCGCCCGATTATAAAGACACGGTTTTCCTGCCGAAAACCGATTTCCCGATGAAAGCCGGCCTGGCCAACAAGGAGCCGGGCATTTTGGAGCGCTGGGAGAAAATCGATCTCTACGGCAAGCTGCGCGCGGCGCGCGAAGGCCGGGAAAAGTTCATTTTTCACGATGGCCCGCCTTATGCCAATGGCAATATCCATATCGGTCATAGCCTTAACAAGACGCTGAAAGATCTTGTTGTCCGCAGCCAGAACATGCTCGGCAAGGACGCGCCGTTCGTGCCCGGCTGGGATTGCCACGGCCTGCCGATCGAATGGAAGATCGAGGAGCAATATCGCAAGAAAAAGCGCAACAAGGACGAGGTCCCGGCCAGCGAATTCCGCGCCGAATGCCGCGAATATGCGGACAAATGGGTCAATGTCCAGCGCGAGGAATTCAAGCGGCTCGGCGTGCTGGCCGAGTGGGACAAGCCCTATCTGACGATGGATTATGACGCCGAGGCGACGATTGTTGCGGAGCTGCTGAAATTTGCCGAAGCCGGCCAGCTCTATCGCGGCGCAAAGCCGGTCATGTGGTCCCCGGTCGAGAAAACCGCGCTGGCCGAGGCCGAGGTGGAATATGAAGATATCACCTCGACCCAGATTGATGTGGCGTTCGAGATTGTCGAAGCGCCGAATTGTCCTGCAATCCAAGAACACATCGATGCTGGCGAAAAGGTAAGTGCTGTCATCTGGACCACAACCCCGTGGACGATTCCGGTCAATCAGGCGCTCGCTTACGGCGGAGACATCGATTATGTAATTCTTTCAATCTCCGACGAAGGCGAAACAACCGCCGAAGTTGATGATTGCTTTATTATCGCCAAAAATCTGGTTGATGATTTTCTAAAACGGTTTCCGGCATTTGTTGCTGAAGAAGAAATATTAAACGGGTGTTTTACTTTCAAAGGCACCCAACTGGCCGGCGCCATCGCCAAACACCCGATGGCCGATATCCTGTGCTCCCGCGCAGGCGGGAGCCTATCTCCTGACGGTGGAGCATCGAGCGATCAAGAGATGGATTCCCGCCTGCGCGGGAATACCGGTGCGATTGATGAAGCGGCGCTGGAATTCTACACCAAACCCCGCCCGTTCCTCGACGGCTCGCATTTTGTCACCACCGACGCCGGCACCGGGCTGGTCCATATGGCGCCCGACCATGGCGAAGATGATTTCGACCTGTGTAAAGCCCATGGCATCAACCCGGTTTTCGCGGTCGATGCGGATGGCGTCTATCGCGACGACTGGGCCTGGCTGCCGCGTGGCGACGAGCGCGCCGGCGGGGTGATCAACAAGAAATTTGTCAGCAGCAGCGGCCCGATTTGCGAAGACCTGCGCGCAGCGGGCGCGTTGCTGTCGGCCAGCGATGATTTCCAGCACAGCTATCCGCATAGCTGGCGCTCGAAGGCGAAGATCATCTATCGCTGTACGCCGCAGTGGTTCGTGCCGATGGACGAGCCGCTCAAGGCCCCTTCCCGCGCGCCTGCTGCGCCCGTCGAAGCATCCTCGCCACCGGTCGTTCGACAGGCTCAGGATGCGCGCGATGGCGATATGGTCGTCGGTCATGCCGAGGGCATTAACGGCACGCTGCGCGATGTCGCGCTCGACGAAATCCGCAACAAGGTCCGGTTCGTGCCGGAGCGCGGCCGTCGCCGTCTCGAATCGATGGTCGAGGGCCGCCCCGACTGGGTGCTCAGCCGCCAGCGCGCCTGGGGCGTACCGATTGCGCTCTATGTCGATCGCAAGACTGGCGACTATCTCAACGATCCGGCGGTCAACGAACGGATTATCGCGGCCTTCAAAACCGGCGGCGCCGATGCCTGGTTCAATGCCGATCACCAGGAATTTCTCGGCAACCAGTACAGCCTCGACGACTATGAAGTGATCACCGATATTCTTGACGTCTGGTTTGACAGCGGCTGTACCCACAGTTTCGTGCTCGAAAGCGGCACATGGCCGGATCACCAGACCCCCGCCGATCTCTATCTCGAAGGCAGCGATCAGCATCGCGGCTGGTTCCAGAGCTCGCTGCTCGAAAGCTGTGGCACGCGCGGCCATGCGCCGTACAAGGCGGTGCTGACCCATGGCATGACGCTCGACAAGAACGGCAAGAAAATGTCGAAGTCGCTCGGCAACACGCTCGATCCGCAGAAGATCATCAACGTCAATGGCGCGGATATCCTGCGCCTCTGGGCGGCCAGCGTCGACTTTACCGAGGATCACCGGATTGGCGACGAGATCCTCAAGGGCGTCACCGACAGCTACCGCAAATTGCGCAACACCTTCCGCTACATGATTGGCGGCCTGAGCGATTTTACCGACAGCGAGCGGGTCGCGGTCGCGGATATGCCGGAGCTCGAGCGCTATGTGCTGCACCGGTTACACCGGCTGGATTGCGATCTGCGCGAGCATGTCGGGAATTTCGCCTTCGGGCCCTATGTCCGGGCGATCAGCGAATTTGTGAATGACGACCTCAGCGCGTTTTTCTTCGATATCCGCAAGGACTGTCTCTATTGCGATGCGCCGGATGATCCCAAGCGGATGGCCTATCGCACGGTGATGGACATCCTGTTTCACGCGCTCACCCGCTATATTGCGCCGGTGCTGGTCTTTACCGCCGAGGAAATCTGGCAGAGCCGCTTTGCCGATGAGAATGATTCGATCCACTTGAAGGAATGGCCCGCAATCAGCGACCAGTGGAACAATCCGGCGCTCGCGGAAAAATGGGACCAGGTTGCCCTGCAACGCGCGGCGGTGACCGAAGCCATTGAACCGCTGCGGCGCGAAAAAACCATCCGCTCCAGCCTTGAGGCAGAAGTCACCTATCCGTTGGCGGAGCTCTCGTTATCCGCAGCGGAATTTGCCGAATTGTGCATCGTCGCCGATGTCCGGGATGGCGCTGAAATCACCGTGACCAAAACCGACAATCACAAATGCGGGCGCTGCTGGCGCCTGTTGCCGGAGGTCACCGAAGACGGCGCGCTCTGTGGCCGCTGTGATGGGGTATTGAACGCATGACCATGGATAGCACGGCCGAAAATGCCAAAACGGTCAGGAAATACCGGATCACCGGTCTGGTGGTCGCGGCCTTCATCTTTCTGTCCGATCAGATCTCCAAGCTGATCATCATCCACACGCTCGACCTGCCCAATAAGGGCCAGATCGAGCTGCTGCCCTTTTCGATCTGACCTGGGCCGAAAATCGCGGGGTCTCGATGGGGTTTTTGACCGCTTCGACCGATTTTCAGCGCTGGGCGCTGGTCGCGCTCACCGGGCTGATCGCCATCGCAGTGCTGGTCTGGATGTGGCGGGAAAGCGCGAAATGGGACATTATCGCCTTGTCCTTCGTGCTCGGCGGCGCGCTCGGCAATATTCTCGACCGCGCGCAATATGGCTATGTCGCCGACTTTGCCGACCTCCATATCGGGGATTTCCGGCCGTTTCTGATCTTCAACGTGGCCGATGCGGCGATCTCGATCGGGGTCGTGATCCTGCTCGGCCGGGCGCTGCTGATCCGCGAAAAAACTTCCGATGTTCAGCTTGACGACAGTTGACCTATGACAAAGAGCCACGCATGAAGCGTGAGACCATATTTTGAGGATTGGGACTATGAGTATCTCCGGTAGTAAATTGGGACGCACAAGCACGATGGGCCTGAGCCTGCTGTCGCTGGTGGCGCTCTCGGCCTGTGGATCCACCGGCCTGTTCGATCGCGATCGCCCCGATGAATTCGCCGTGTCGCGTCAGGCGCCGCTGGTCATTCCGCCCGATTTCGCGCTCACCCCGCCACAGCCCGGTCAGCCCCGTCCGCAGACCGGCGGCGCGCAGCAGCAGACGCTGGAAGCCATGTTTGGCGGATCACAAGCCCGCAGCATTACCGAATCCGCCATTGTCGGCCAGGCCGGCGATTCCGATGCCGGGATCCGCTCTTCGGTTGGTGATGCCGACACGTTTACCGTCGACAAGGGCAGCGTCACCCGCGATATTATCGCCGCACCTGAAGGCGATGGCCAGAACGCCCAGGCTGCAACCCCCGAATAAACCAAAAGACGCCGTCCGGGTGGCTTGCTAGCCAGATTTGCCTGACGCAAACAGGATCGAGCGGTTCCGGCAATCCGGATCCTCCGGTACATAGGTGACGGTCTCGAAACCGCATTGGCGCAACCGCGTCCGATAGTCTTCCGGCGCCAGACTGGCATGATAAACGGTTTCGCCGCCGATCGTGCCGGTCACCTCGCCCTCGCCGGTGCCGACGGTCAATAAAATCGCGCCGCCAGGTCTGATCAGCGCCGCCAGTTGCGGCAGCACCGCGCGCTGCTCGGCGATCCCCAGATGAAAAAATCCATCCCAGCTAAAAATGCCATCAAAGCCTCCGGCGAGGTTCAGCCGGGTCATGTCCTGGACCAGCCATTCGGCCGCAGGATAGCGGTCCCGGGCCAGTGCAATCATCGCCGGGGCATAGTCCACGCCGACCAGATCATGGCCCTGATCGAGCAGATAGCCAGCGATCGGCAGACCCGAACCGCAGCCGAGATCGAGCAGGCGGGCCTTGTCGGGAAGCGTCGCCAGAAACCGGTCGAGCCATGGCTTTTCGTAAAGCGCGCTGTCCCTGATACCGTCCCAATAGCCGGCCTGACGCTCATAAACGGCCTGCGTCTCTGCCTTGGCCTTGGCGAACAGATCGGAACGGTCATCCATAGAGCGCTTTCACAGCCTAGTGACGGAAATGCCGCATACCGGTGAACAGCATCGCCAGGCCCGCTTCATCCGCTGCCGCGATCACCTCGTCATCGCGGATCGAACCACCCGGTTGAATAACCGCCGTGGCGCCCGCCTCAACCGCCGCCATCAGACCGTCGGCAAACGGGAAAAAGGCATCTGAGGCCACCGCGGAACCCAGCGTCCGGGCTTCGTCCCAACCCGCTTTCTCCGCCGCATCTTTGGCTTTCCACGCGGCGATCCGGGCGGATTCCAGCCGGTTCATCTGCCCCGCCCCGACACCAGCAGTCGCGCCATCCTTGGCATAGACAATCGCATTGGATTTGACATGTTTCGCCACCGTCCAGGCAAACAGGCAGTCGGCCTGTTCCTGATCGCTGGGCTGGCGCTTGGTCACGCATTTGAGATCATCCGGCGCAATCTGCCCATTGTCGCGCGATTGCAGCAAATAGCCGCCGGCGATGGATTTGATACCCATGCCGGGTCTCGCCGGATCGGGCAGATCGCCGGTCAGCAGTAGGCGCAGATTCTTCTTTTTCGCAAAAATCGCGCGGGCATCGGCATCGGCATCCGGCGCGCAGACCACTTCGGTGAAAATGCCGGTCATCGCTTCGGCAGCCGCACCATCGAGCGGCCGATTAACCGCAATGATCCCGCCAAAGGCCGACACGCTGTCACAGGCCAGCGCCTGCTGATAGGCGTCCAAAATACTGTCGCCGCTGGCGACGCCGCAGGGATTGGCATGTTTGACGATGACCACGGTCGGCGGGCCATCGCGAAATTCGCTGACCAGCTCAAGCGCGGCATCGGCGTCATTATAATTGTTATAGCTCAGCGCCTTGCCCTGCAGCTGTTCGGCCTGGGCAATGCCCTGCGCCGACGGTCCGTCGGGCAAATAGAGCGCAGCGGACTGGTGCGGGTTTTCGCCATAGCGCAATTCGGTCGGCTGACTCATGGTCAACGGCAGGGTCGGCGGGAACATCAGCCCCTGATCGGCAAATCCAAACCATTGCGCGATCATGCTGTCATAGCGCGCGGTGGCGGCAAAGGCCTTGGCTGCCATCTGCTTGCGAAAGGCCAGGCTGGTCGCGCCATCGCTGGCTTTCAGCTCCGCGAGCAGCGTGTCATAGTCGGAAGGATCGGTGACGATGGTGACAAAGTCATGGTTCTTCGCCGCGCTGCGCACCATGCTCGGCCCACCAATGTCGATATTCTCGATAATCTCGTCGCGCGCCGCGCCCTTGGCCACGGTCTGGGCAAACGGATAAAGATTGACGATCACCAGATCGATGCCGGCAATATCATGCTCTTCCATCGACGCGACATGACCCGGATCGTCGCGGCGTGCGAGCAAGCCGCCATGCACTTTCGGATGCAGCGTCTTGACCCGGCCATCCATCATTTCGGGAAAGGCGGTAACCTCGGAAATATCGGCCACGTCAAGCCCGGCATCGCGCAAAGCCTTGGCGGTGCCGCCGGTCGAGATCAACGCAACCCCCATCGCCGCGAGATGCTGGCCAAGCTCGGCCAGGCCCTGTTTGTCCGACACCGAAAGCAGCGCCCGTTTGATCCTGATATTGTCCGTCATAAAATCCCCGATTATCCCATATGTTTGAGCAGCCAGCCGGTCGCACCGCCGCCACTGCCCACTGCACCTGTAATCACCATCTGCATGACCGGATGCGGCACGCCTTCGCCGTCAACCCAGACGCTGTCTTCCAACGTCACTTCCCCGCTGGTCGTGCGGAATTGCCACAAATTGCCATCGCGTAAGCGGAGCAACACGCCCTTGCCTTCGGATATCAGATCGCTTTCAATATCCGGTCCGAGATGAAAACGCAGCGCAAATTCGACGTCATTTTTCCGCCGCCGCCGTTTCTTGCCGTCGGGGATCAGCATATCCTCGCCGCGCAGCTCGAGACCGTCGGATCGCATCAGCAGCAGGCGCTTGTGGACCAGACCAAAGCGCCGCGCATAGCCGTCATGGCTGGCCTCGAGCCGGGTCGCATTTTCGACATCACGGCGGAACAGCTCAACCTCGTTGACGCCGCGACCGAGCTTGCCGTCGGGCAGGATCGAGGTGCTGTTGCTATTGTCGATACACAGGGTGCTGTGAGCGGCGGTGGTCCGCAGACCGCGGGCCAGCGATGCCGGGATCGTCGCGCCGACCAGGCCTGCTCCACCACAATTGGCGATGATCCGGTTGTCGCCCTGCGACAATTCAAACGCCAGAGTCGAAGCACAGCCAGCAACCGCCATCCGCGCAATCGGCGGTGGCGCGGCATCGAGGATCAGCACCGAGCGTCCCGATGATACCCGCTGATAGCCCCAGTCGCGCGCCTGGCGCAACGGCCGGGCGCGCACGCCGCTGGCCTCGATCACCTGCGCCACCTGCTCGGCAGAGGTCGCGCCGCCGCCTTGCCAATTGCCCATGCTGCCATCGAAATGGGTGAGTCCGGTCAGCGGCGGCACCGCCTTGGCAAGAGCGGTCTCGAGAAATTCCGGTGCGTCCTCGTCGCGCGACAGATAGACCTGTTTCAGCATCGACAGCAGGATGACCGCGTCCATCTGGTTGAGCGGCGAGCGCGATACCGATCCGCCATCGGCATAGAAAAACTCGCCCATCGCTTTTTCCAGTCCCGCTTCCCCGACAATCCGGCGCACCCGTCCTTCGGGGATCAGCAGCGAAGCCGCGACGACCCCGCTCCACGCCACCAGCCGGCCGAGGCTGGACGTTGCCTTGTCAGCGGTGCGATCGAGATGCCGGGCGGTTCGCGCGATATTGTTGAGCACCTTGGAGCGATAGATGAGATCGCTCGACGACAGGATCAGCGGCGCATGGCTCGCCCAGATCAGCAGCCGCCAGCCGCAATTGTCGGGACGCCAGGCGGGCTGGCGGATCTTCTTGCCATTCGCATCAAGCCATTGCTCGACCAGCTGCTCCGCAACCGGCACCGCCTGATCCCGCGACGCGGCTGTGTCGAGATCACGCAGCCATTGAAACCGGTGAATATAATCCTCAAAGGCCGGCGGCAGTTTCAGGTCCGCGAAATCGGTCTTGCTGTGCTTTTTCTTGAGGCCGCGAAACAGGAAATGTCCGGCGCGGACCGCCATGCCCTGAACCCGGTTGCCGTCGACCGGATCCACCGGCACCGCAAGCAGGCGCAGCGGCAATTTGCCCGACAGCCGCAGCCGGTGCAGCGGCATCCGCCAGGTCATGCGATAATAGAGCAGGGCGGTCTGTTCGGCGAGGGACTGGCCGCGATCACCGCTGGCGCGCAAGGTCAGGCTGCTGCCTTCGGGTGCTACGCTGTCCTCGCCGCTATAGCGGCTGACGCCAGCGCCCGGATCATCGGCGGCGCCGTCCTCGTCTGGCCGGTCTCCGCTCATTCACCCCTCAGACCACGAATATTGGCAGCATATTGATCCGGACCGCCGCGAAAGGTTGCGGTGCCGGCGACCAGCGTATCCGCGCCGGCGGCAATGGCTTGCGGCGCGGTGGTGAGATCAATGCCGCCATCGACTTCGAGCCGGATGTCCTTGCCGGTGGCGTCAATCCGCTGCCGAATGGCTTCGATCTTGCGCAATTGCGTGTCGATAAAGCTCTGGCCGCCAAAACCGGGATTGACGCTCATCACCAGAATCAGGTCGAGATCATCGATCAGATAATCGAGAATATCGAGCGGGGTTGCCGGATTGAGCACCAGACCCGCCTGTTTGCCAAGCGTATGAATGGTCTGCACGGTGCGGTGCGGATGCGCGCCCGCTTCGGGATGGAAGGAGATAATATCCGCGCCTGCCTCGGCAAAAGCCTCGAGATACTGATCAACCGGGGAAATCATCAGATGGACGTCAAACGGCTTGGCGCTATGCGGCCGCAACGCTTTGACGACCGCCGGTCCAATCGTGATATTGGGCACGAAATGCCCGTCCATCACGTCAACATGGACCCAGTCGCAACCGGCTTCGTCAATCGCGCGGACCTCTTCTCCCAGCCGTGCAAAATCAGCAGACAGGATGGACGGGGCGATGCGGACAGAGCTGGTCATGGCGGTTCCTTTTCAGCATTGCGTTTAGGCATTTCCCCTGCCCCTCGCAAGCAACGAACGGCCCGGCAACCCAAAGGCCTGTGGACAGTTTGGGGACAGGCTGAATTTTCCCGTCCGGTCAGGCTTTGCGCTGCAATCGGGCGATGAAAAAGCCGTCGACATGGCCCTTGTCGGCGAGCGTGTCCGGCAGGGTTCTGATCCAGCCTTCCGCCGTGACCGATATGGCGGCCGGGCGCTCGTCTTCCGCAACCGGCACGGTTTCAAATCCGCTATTCTCTTCGAGAAATGCGGCAATCTGATCCTCGCCTTCTTCCGGTTCGAGCGAACAGACCGCGTAGACCAGCAGACCGCCCGGCTTGACCCAGGATGCCGCCCGGCGCAGCAGCCCGGCCTGGACCTCCGCCCGCTCGGCAATCTGGCGCGATCCGATACAATGGAGCACATCGGGATGGCGGCGGAAAATGCCGGTTGCGCTGCACGGTGCATCGAGCAGCACCGCATCGGCGGGCTCCGACGGCTGCCATTGCATCAGGTCGGCAATGACGACATCCGCCTGCAAGCCTGTGCGTGCGAGATTGCCGTTGAACCGCTCCATCCGTTTCTCGCTATTGTCGACCGATAGTGTGTGCCAGCCCGCCGCCGCAAGCTGCATGGTCTTGCCACCCGGCGCAGCGCAGAGATCGAGCACGGTCTTGCCGTCCCCGGCGCCAAGCAGGCGCGCAGGCAGGGACGCGGCGAGATCCTGCACCCAAAAGGCGCCTTCGGCAAAACCGGGCAGTTCGGGTACCGGCAATCCTGATGGCAGCCGCAGATGCCGGGGCGCGAGGGGTTTGCCTTCCAGCGCTCCGACATTGTCATCCTTGAAACTGAGATCAAGCGGCGGCGCGCTGGCCCAGGCCTGGCTGGCAGCAATGGCGACAGACTCGCCCCAATTATGCGTCCAGCGGTCCAGTGTTTCACCCGGAATCTCCGGCGCATCCGGCAAGGCCAGTTTGCCGGATTCCAGCCCCCGCATGACCGTGGAGAACACCCCGTGCACCAACCGGCGGGGCCCACCATGGACCAAAGGCAAAGCGGTGGCGATCGCTGCGTGCTGCGGCGTTTCGAGCACCAGGACCTGAACCAGAGCGATGCGCAGCGCCATGCGCGCCTTGGCATCATCGGGCAGGCGCTTCCTGGTCGCGCTGTCGATCATCGCGTCCAGTGCGCTCATCCAGCGCAGCGCATTGGCCGCGATATTATGGGCCAGCGACCGGTCCGAGGGATTGCTCAGCTTGGCGGTGGCGGCGGGCAGGGCCTGGTCGAGCGTTTCACCGCGCCGGCATACCGCGTCCAGCAGCCGCAAGGCGGAGACACGAGCCGGGAGACCAGGCGTTTTTTGATCGTTAGAAATCGTTATGTTCCTGCACAGGCGGGACCCCATCTCCGGCCCTATCAAGATCATGATACGGGCGATGGGCTCCCGTCTTCGCGGCAGCCCTTGCGCTATTTGCGCGCATGAATCAATGCTAGCGTGTCGGGTCGAGCGCGCTGCGCCGGGATTTCAACCGGCCCATATCGCCTATCTCATCGGCTTTGCCGGACCAACCGTCCGAACCACCGCCCTGGGCCAAATCCTGCAAGGCCGCGATCCGGTCTTCGGTCGCCGGGTGGGTGGAGAACATCTGCTTCACACCGCTTGGAACGATGTAAAGCTGTGCCGCTGCCGGATTGCGCTGGGCCACCGGATTGGCAATTTTCTGCGCCGCGCCCGAAATCTTGCCGAGCGCCGAGGCGAGCGCAAGCGGCTTGCCGCTAATCTCTGCAGCGGCGCGGTCGGCGCCATATTCGCGGGTGCGGCTGATCGCCATCTGGACAATCATTGCCGCAAACGGGGCAATGAACACCGCCAAGATTCCCGCCAGCCCGCGATTGCTACGGAAAAACATGCCGAAATTGGCGAGCATCGACACCGCACCGGCAATCGTTGCAACCATTGTCATGATCAGCGTGTCGCGGTTTTTCACATGGCCCAGTTCATGCGCCATCACGCCTTCAATCTCTTCATAGCTCAGCATGTTGAGCAAGCCGGTGGTGGCGGCCACCGCGCTGTTTTCCGGATCGCGCCCGGTGGCGAAGGCATTGGGTTGTGCCTGATCGACAATATAGACTTTCGGCATCGGCAATTGCGCGCGCTGGGCGAGATTCTTCACCATGTTGTAGAATTCCGGATGGCTATTGCCGTCCACCTCGACCGCGCCGTGCATTTTGAGCACGATCTTGTCGGCGTTCCAGTAGGTGAACAGGTTCATGCCGGCCGCGACAAGCAGCGCCAGAATCGCGCCACGCCCGCCGCCGAGCGAGAAACCCATGACCATGAACAGGGCGGTGAGCGCCGCCAGCAGCATCGTTGTTTTCAAAAAGTTCATCGCAATACTCGCTTGAATAACCTCGGTTTCCACTCAATATAGGGGCAGGGGCGGGTTTTTTCAATTTGAAGGGCGAGAGAAATCATGGCGCAGCGCAATAGAAAACCCGGCGAACGGCCCGCTCATGTCAAAGCGCCGGCGCATCTCACCAAGAGTCCGCCGGTTCCGCAACCCGACCCGATCGAGAAATCCGAAGAGATTGTCGAAAAGGATGGCCCCACCCGCTATGGCGACTGGGAGCATAAGGGCATGGCGATCGACTTTTAATGCAAGATCTGCAGACTCCCGCCCTGCTGCTCGACCTGGCCAAGGTTGATGCCAATAGCGACCGTCTGCTGGACCATCTCAAAACGGTCGCCCCGGAAGTTTTGCACCGGCCCCATTTGAAAACCGCCAAGTCGGTTGATGTCGCCCGCCATGTCCTCGAAGGCCGGCCGGCGGCGATAACCGTTTCGACTTTGCGCGAAGCCGAGATATTTGCCGCGGCCGGGATCACCGACATTCTGCTGGCGGTCGGCATCGTCCCCGCCAAGCTCCCGCGCGTGCTCGCCTTGCGGCAACAGGGGGCGGACCTCAAGATTGTCACCGACAATAGCGCCATGGCCCGGGCCATTGCCGATTTCTCGCGGACCCATGACTGCGCTCTGCCGACATTGATCGAGATTGATTGCGACGGCCACCGGTCGGGTGTCCCCGCGTCCGACGCGGACCAGATTGTCGCGATTGGCAATCTGTTAATGGAGGGGGCCGCCGTTACCGGCGTGATGACTCATGCCGGTGGATCCTATGACGCGCGCTCCGCACCCGCGCTCGCAGCGGCGGCAACCGAGGAGGTCACCGCCATCAAACAGGCGGCTAGCGCCTTGCGCGACGCCGGCCTGCCCGCACCGATTGTCAGTATCGGGTCGACGCCCACCGCCCATCATGTCACCAATCTGGACGGCGTTACCGAGGTCCGCGCCGGGGTCTATATGTTCTATGATCTGGTCATGGCGGGTTTGAATATCTGTGCCATAGAGCATATCGCCTTGTCCGTGCTGACCACGGTGATCGGGCACCAGCCGGACAAGGGCTGGATCCTGGTCGATGCCGGTTGGATGGCGATGTCGCGCGATCGCGGCACCGCCGATCAGGCGGTCGATCAGGGCTATGGCCTGGCCTGCAATCTGTCCGGGCAACCCTATGGTGATCTGATCATGACCGGCGCCAATCAGGAACATGGCATTCTCGCCCTGCGCGCCGGTGCCAAGGGCAGCCTGCCGGATCTCGCTATCGGCGACCAGCTGCGTATCCTGCCCAACCACGCCTGCGCAACCGCCGCGCAACATCAAAGCTATCATATCCTCGATGCCGATGGGCGGGTGATTGCCAACTGGCCGCGGTTCAGCGGATGGTAGGACGATTTCTGGAGACGATGAATGATGATTAGCGCCGAAATTGCCGCCCTGATTGGCGCCGTGGTCGGCGCGGCGGCATCGCTCAGCACCGCCTGGCTGACTCACTGGCTGGGCCGGCGGCGCGAGAATAGTCTCGATGCCAAACGACGCGAGCGCCTGTTGCTGCTGCTGAACGGCGAAAAATATAAATGGCGCAGCATCGCCACGCTGTCCTCAGCGATCGGTGCGGATGAATATAAGACCAAGGAATTGCTGATCGAGATCGATGCCCGCCAGAGTCTGTCCAACACCGAATCCTGGGGCCTGATCGCGCGCAATCCCTATCCCGAAGATATTCAGCCGCAGGACTGAAGCCATGCAGCCTAGCCGTCGGCCGGCACCGCATAAAAGTCGCGATAGGAGATCAGCTGACCGTCGGCGACCTTGTAGAGACCGACGCCTTCAATATCGCCTTCAGGCCGTTTCCACAGCCAACGCGACCAGGCGACATGTTCGTCTCCGGCAATTTCCAGCACTTCAAAATGCATTTTCTTGTCGGCCAGTTCCTTGGTGAGATGGCCCAGCAGCTTGGTGATTGCCGGCTTGCCTTCCACCCGGCCAATTGCCGGATCCTCAAACACCGCATCCTCGGCGAACAGGTCAACCAGCTTGGTATAGTCGTGGCCGTTCTGGATCTCCCAGAATTGTTCAATCACGTCTTTGGCATTGGGCATGGTCCGGTCCTTTCATTGCGGCTGCGCAGATTCCGCCTGTTGTTTGACCAGCGCCGCTTCAAAGGCAACTGCCAGCTTTGCTATGAGCGCTGGAAATCCTTCGGGATCGACAAAGGCCTCGGTGTCGCCGGCAATCAGCCGCGCACGCTTTTGCTTGAAGCCGAAAAAGCCCGGATGATTGGCCAGAAACACATCGGGCCGCCAGTCCTTGGTCCGGGCAAATGTCCGGCGATAGTCCGCGACAATGCCGTCATATTGCGGTGGGCCAATCAGCCGGTTTCCGGCGACAGTGGCGGAACAGAAGAACAGCACGTCGTGTACTTTCTCGGCCATGGGTTGCTCCATCGTCCAGCTGGTGCAGCCGCGCGAATGGCCGGGCGTGATATGGGCGGTGAGGGTGACCGGGCCGAGCGTCACGGTGTCGCGATCGGCAATGATGCGGTCGACCTTGACCGGCGGCGCGGCCAGCCAGGTCTCGTCTTCCGCGCCGAGGTAGAAGCCGCCTTCCAGCGCCGCGCGGTCGCCGGCGCTGGAGACCATTTGCGCGCCGCTGAGTGCCTTCAGTTCGGCCAACCCGCCGCTATGATCGAGATGGGCGTGGCTGTTGAGCAGGATCTTGATATCCTTGGGATCATAGCCCAGCTTGCGGATCGCATCCGCGACATAGCCGCCCTGATCCGGCATGCCGCCGTCAAGGACGATATGGCCTTCTGCCGTCGGAATGAAAAACATGCCGAGTCCCTCGGTACCGACATAATAGATGCCCTGCTGCTCATCGCCGATGATCCGGAAGGGCTCCACCCCAGCGTACCAGTCCGGACTGTTCTTGCGCCAGTTGGCGAGATGCCCGGCCTCGACTCGGCTCGCTGGCAGTTTTGTTGTGGTTTCCTGACCGGCGGAACTGGCCGGCTCAGCGGGCGGCGAACAGGCCGCCAGGCTGCCGAGCAGGCTTGCCAATAATAATGCTCTGATCGCCTGGATATCCCGTCCCCCACTTTTGTCCACGCCAGCGATGGCAGCTAGGACCTTTCGAAAAACTGAATGGTCTCCTCATCGACCGGGAACATCAATTCAATGCGGGTTTCGCCCGCTTTGGTATCCTGCACCGAGCCGAACTGGGCAATGGTCGAAAAGAGCGATAGCCGGTTCTCGCCGATCCGGAACACCGTCGGGATGACCGCCTGATTGAGATTGATCGACCCGATATCGGCATTTTGCAACCGGTCCATGGCGGCCAGACGCTGCGCCATCGCGGACAGGGTTTCATCACCGCCCAGTTCGAGGATTTCTGTGCGCAACCGGGTCAGCGACAGCACCGCGACCTCGTCCCAATTTTCGATCAGACCCATGTCGACGCTGGCGATCAATATGTCGATCAGATTGGCCGTGGCTTCGCCGCTCGCCAGCGCCATCATGATCGTCGCGCCCTGGTTGGATTGCACTACATTCCAGTGCCGGTCGATCGCGATACCGGGATAGGGATCATGGCTGGCGAGCATCGTTTCAATCGCCTTGTGCACCGGGGCAAGTTCGGGCGCATTGTCATCGAGACTGGGATAGACCGCGGCAAATCCCGCGGCGTTGAGCGCCTGATTGGCAGCCAGCTTGGGCAGTTGCAGCGCCTCGGACAGCCGCAGGACCATGGCCCGGCTGGGATTGGAACGCCCGGATTCGAGAAAGCTGAGATGCCGCGCAGACATATCCGCTTCGAGCGACAGGTCGAGCTGGCTGAACCGGCGGACCTTGCGCCATTCCTTCAAGATGCTGCCAAATTCCGTCTGCATATCGCGCTCCTGTTTCACCAAGCCTAGCACCCGCTTATGCCATGTCCCCGGCCAGTTGCACCTACCTGGCAGGTAATTGTTTTGCGGATGGCGCCGCTGCATATCCCGATCAACACAACACAGGAGACCCGATCATGACACCCCAGACAGCTCTTGCCTTCATGCGCGTCATCGGCGCCTTTTCGATCCTCACCGCCGTGGTCTTTGCCTTTGCCGGGGTCAATGATTTCACCGGTGCCAATGACCTGTTCCTGCGGATCGCGTCTTCGGGCAATGCCGGGGTTGCCGGTCTGACCACGCCCGAATCGAAGCTCGCCTTTGCGATTGCCGGCGGCGTCTTTGGCGGGCTGGGCGCGATGTATCTGTTCATCTCTGCGCCCGGTGTGGCCCAAGGCAATGAGCTCATCCGGCGCGGCAGCATCTGGGTTTTCCTGACCTGGTTCGTGATTGACAGCAGCGCCTCTGTCGCCAGCGGCAATGCCGTCAATCTGATACCCAATATGGTCTTTCTGACCCTCTATCTCGCACCACTGCTGCTAGTGAAACAGCCGAGCGCGGTGACCAGCAGCTGATCAGACCCGGCCGTTGACATCCTTGATCCACGGACCGAAGGGCGAATTGCCGAGCATTGCCACCTGCGTCTTCGCGCTGACTTCGTTGATCGCCAGTTGGGGCTTGCGGCCAGGATGGACCGGCAGCCGCAGCGGGCGCTTGCCGGCAGACAGGGCGATCAGGTCGGCAATCGCCCGCGGGACATCCATCGGATCGGTTGACCCGCCGCCGTCCCGCAAGGCGCCCGCGACCAGTGCCGGATAAGCCGCCTTGCGCTCCTCCTCGGCCCGGTCGAGCATCGGCGCGGTCAGCTGGTTGCCATTGTCCCAGATCTTGGTCGGAAACCCGCCCGGCTGGACCACGGTTACATCGACGCCATGGGGCACCAGTTCATAAGCCATTTGCTCGCTCATCGATTCGACCGCAAATTTGGTCGCCGAATAGAGCCCCATGCCAGGCACCATCACCCGGCCGAGTTGCGACGAGACATTGACGATCAGCCCGGCCTTTTTCGCGCGCATCGCCGGCAAGGCGGCCCGCGCCACCCGTTGCATGCCGACCACATTGGTGTCGAACAGCAATTGGGTCATCGCGACATCCTGCAATTCGACCGGCGCGCCGGTGCCAATGCCGGCATTGTTGATCACGACATCCAGCGCACCACCATTCAGACGCTCCGCTTCGGCGACCGCCTTGGCGACCGACTCGTCCGAAGTCACATCCAGCGCGATGATGGTGATATCGAGCCCATCCTCATCGTCCGCTATGGCCTGCATTTGTTTTGCTTCCGGGCGCGGCAGATTGCGCATGGTGGCAAATACCTTGGCGCCGCGCTCGGCATAGTGCAGCGCGCCAAGATAACCAAAGCCCGACGAACAGCCGGTGATCAGGATCGCCTTGCCGGTGAGATCGGTCTTGCCATCGGCGGCGCTGGCGGCGCAGGCGGAAACGGCCAGGCCGGTGGCGGCGGTGGCGGCCAGAAGCTGGCGGCGATTGAGGCTTTGGTCGGTCATCGAAAAACTCCTGCTTGTGATCAACGGCAATAGTATCATAGACTGGTTGGATAACACTATGGGATATTCTTTCCGGCAAGAGGAAGAGTCTCGACAGGCAGGGGAACCAGATCATGCAGATAAGCCAAGCCAGCGACGCGGTCGGCGCAATTGTCGAAAATACCGATATCACCAAGCTGTCGGACGATCAGTTTGCCGAATTGCAGGCGCTGTTTTTCGATCGCGGCGCGCTGTTCTTCCGCGACCAGCAGCTGACACCGGAAGATCATATCGCCTTTGCCGAGCGCTGGACCGATATTGACATCAACCGCTTCTTCACGCCGGTCGAAGGCTATCCGCAAATCGCCAAGGTGCTCAAGGAGCCTGACCAGACCGTCAATATTGGCGGCGGCTGGCACACCGATCACAGCTATGACGAGGTGCCCGCGATGGGCTCCATTCTTTATGCGCTGGAACTGCCCCCAACCGGCGGCGACACCTTGTTCGCCGGCATGCAGGCCGCTTATGACGCGCTCGACGACACGATGAAGGCGCGGCTCGAAGGCCTCGAGGCACGGCACGGCAACGCGCATATTTTCGGGGCCCAAAGCGAATATCAGAAGAATTTCTCCGGCCGCTTCGGCAATAGCGAATCCGCGGTCCAGGAAGCGATCCACCCGGTCGTCCTGCGCCATCCCGAAACCGGCGCCAAGGGGCTCTATGTCAATCCCGGCTTCACGCTGGATATTGTTGGCATGACCGAAGCCGACAGCCAGGCGCTGCTCGCCGCACTCTACGCCCATACCGAACAGCCGCAGTTCCACTTTCGCCTGCAATGGCAACCCGGCACCCTCGCCATGTGGGACAATCGTTCGACCTGGCACTATGCGCTCAACGACTATCAGGGCCACCGCCGCTCAATGCACCGGATCACCCTGGCAGGCGTGCCGCTGCACTAGTGGGGTGGTGACGCAGTTTAGCCTTATTCTGATTGCCACCTTGTTCTTAACTGGATGCAGTGATTCACAAGACCGTCTAATGGATATGATTGAAGGTCAGGTAATTCTTCCTTCCAAAAGTGAAGGTGATCTCCGAGACTATGCGAGATTCTATGCCTATAAAGAAAATGGAGACGTTCAGATTGTCTACACTAAGATAACTTCATCCGAAGCTGAATTTAGCCTATTTGAGGACGAAATAGAAAACTATTGCTCGACTCGAAAAGATAGATATCCCAATTGTTTGGAAGACTATAAAACGCAATTTTCTGCAAAAGTTGGTGGTCGCTATTGGCTGGAAGACCACAATAATCTGCCGATCCCGGATGACGGTGGTTGTGGCGTTATTCAATTCTCATTTCTGAAGGAAAGCGCTGAAATAACGCAACCACGGTGTAATGGAGGAGGAATTCATTAGCTTCGTGGCTATCGTCCGCATTTTGCCAATGACGAACACTGGAGAAAATAATCCATGCACGATCCATCCATATTAGCTGTAAGCAACTGGAGCACGGATTCAGTATGAAAATCGGACGGGCCAAAGCGAACATATTGCTGCTGAATTCATATCTCTCATTTGCGATTTTTTTGAGTGTTGCAAGCGCTGAACTATCGGTTTCGATGGTTTTTTCTTCGGTATATTTTATCGCTGGCCTGGGATTTTATGTCTACATCATCACCAAACCCAAAGACTGTGGGCACGGCAATCTGCTGTCATGGAAATATAGTCTTTTCTTGCCGCTGGTTAAAGAGCGATGCTCTGTATGTGGGTACCATGTGGTGATTTGATAGCCCGGAAAGCGGGCTTTATCTCCGGCCACTGGTGTCGGCATTCGGGATATTGCGGACACTTAGTCTGTGAACCACCGAGGGAACTTTGCCCGGATTAATCGCACGAGCTCAGGGTCCATATAGCTATAATTGTCTGCTATCCCGAGAACGGTGAGCTTTTTTCTCTTAAAATTGCGCGGAACGCGTTCTGTACTTTTCTCTTATGGCTAGCTTCCATACAGAAGATGGTATCTGCCCACTCTATGAGGTCACCTGACAAGGGTGTCTCTGAATCATGATTTGTACCAGCAGAAAGCGCAGATACTTCGTCTATGTTTGCAAACACAGCCTCCGCAGTTGGGCTTCTCAGTTGATTTCGGCTGCAAACAAAAAGAAAGTTCATCGGAAGAGGGTTACTTTCGAGTGAGAAGTTTGTCGAACGGGAATAGTCTTGAACCCTATTTGCATCCAGTTGATGGATAAAGCGGTCGCTACGCTAGCTTCCGCTATGAGCGCAAAAGCGGGCATTGGAATTGACGGTGATTAATTCATAGTAGACAACCAACATATGAAAAAGGTCATCGGTTCGTTCATTGCTTTGATAATTGTTGCTTGGTTTGGGGTGCCATGGCTTATTGATGAAGCAACCAGCGAATATGTCGAAACCGAAATAGCGGGAGGTTATTTTTTTCAAGCACTGACAGACGACTACGCGGAAATTTATAACAAAAAAACTGCGTTCTCAATAGCACAGCGGGTCGTTTGGTATGACTCCGATGCTAACTTTATCGTCGTAATCCGGAAACAGCAAAGCAATCTGGAATACCAATTTGGGCCGTGTGAATATTATGCCATTGATCACGTTAAAGCCGTTGAATATTCGATGCTGACCGAAAAAGATGCTCGCGATCTGTTGCGATATCAAACAGAACTATATGGCGCTTTTACCGATGAAATAGGCAAGAGATGTAACGTCACCTCGGGCGCAAAGGCGGACATTAGAAACTTGACGCAGAGGCATTGTTTCGGTTGATTGCAGGTGGGGAGATTTCCGGCGAAACAGCTATTGCAGAAATATCAAGGTCGATTGATAGCGGCGTTGACCGTGGCAGTCTTGTTCTCCATTCCGGTAATAGGCCTGTTGTGGATGACAGCGGTTCCCGGTCAATCTTTCGAGGGCGATCTGCCCGCGCTATCGCAACCGGAACGGTCTTCCGCTGATTTTCTGGCCGGGCATGTTTCAATTGTCGGTGCCAGACCGCATAATATTCAGCACTTCACGGCGCTGGAAGATGTCGCTGCTTACATTGAAGAGCAGCTAGTTGCGCTGGATTATACCGTTAGATTGCAACCCTTTTCTGTCGGCAATCGAACCGTGCGCAATATTGAAGCGGTTATTGAACCCGCTTCTGGCGATGCGGAAACCTTGATCATAGGCGCGCATTACGACAGTTTCGGCAAGAGCCATGGCGCCAATGATAACGGTAGCGGCGTAGCGGCCCTATTGGAATTGGCACGGCAGCTTCGGGACCTCGATGGCAAGGGTGGCTTGCGCCTGCGTCTCGTGTTCTTCGTCAATGAAGAGCCGCCCTATTTCAAGACCGACTATATGGGCAGCGCCGTCTACGCGAAGGCGTTGAACAAGCGCGATGAGAATTATCTGGGAATGCTGTCGCTTGAAACAATGGGCTATTATAGCGACGAGCCGAATAGCCAAAAATATCCACCGCCGTTGAGTTTTCTCTACCCTCAGACAGGTAATTTTATCGCCTTTGTCGGTGATAGTTCGGCGCGGTCTTTTGTGAGAAAGACGGTGGGTGATTTTCGGGCAGTGGCCAGGTTTCCGAGCGTAGGAGGCACCGCTCCCGCTTTTGTGCAGGGCATTGACTGGTCAGACCATCGATCATTCAGCGCCGTCGATATTCCTGCCTTGATGGTGACCGATACGGCGGCCTTTCGATACCCGCAATATCATAGTCGCCGCGATACGCCCGAAAAAGTCGACAGTAAACGCCTCGCTCGGGTTGTCTCGGGACTTGCCCAAGTTATTCGGACTTGGTCTGAAAGGCGACAAACGGACAACGCGAATTGATCGATCCAATTTCTGCTATCGCTATCGGGATCTAGCGGTCATCAGCAATATCGAACGGTCTTCCGCTTGTATGTCGCAAAGTCTCGATCGGAACCGCTTTTTCACCAAACTGCTTTATGAAACGCGACTGAATGTTTTTGTGCAGACGTCTATTTGGTTCGCGCTCTAGGTTTGAGTGTGTTCCTTCGGCAAAGAAGACCAGTTTGGAGAACTCGACCGCGGTCAGATTTCCAGTTTCAGGGAGAAAGTCGTCAATCGTGCCTTTGGGGCTCCCACAGCAACCAAGCTCGACGCATAGTTCCCAGATAAACACATCTCTCGGGGTGGGCGAAACAATGTCGATCTCATAATCGTCCGTGTTGCACCAAAACTCAATTTCGTTTTCTGTTATTGTAGATGCCGATCGATCTTCCGCACCATCTTTCAATTGATAGCGAACCCCGCATTCTCCCAAGGGGGAATTTCATGGCGATCAGCTCACGGTTCGATGGTCAGATATATGGGTTTGTCATTATAGTTTATGAATGTGGCAATCGTCATTCCGCGCAGTTATCTTTTCGGCTATTGGGAAACAAGGGATAATCACGGCGCACAACCAACCAAATGTGCCGCAAATGAGAAGAGATCGTTATGCACAGAATTGCCACTCTATTGATCGGTCTGATAGCGGCGCTGCACTTCTATATTGCCTGGTTCGAGATATTTGCCTGGGTGTCTCGCGGACCAGACGTGTTTGCAAGCCTGCCCGCTGATTTGTTCGAGCCAACCGTGGCGATGGCAGCCAATCAGGGATTATACAACGCCTTCCTGGCGGTGGGACTGACTTGGTCCTTGTTCATCAGGGACGCGCAATGGCGGTTCAAGGTGGCGACCTGCTTTTTGGCCTTTGTCGCCATTGCCGGGATTTTTGGCGCCTATACGGTTGCGCTGAAAATCGCCGTTGTGCAGACCGTTCCGGCGGTCCTTGCCTTTGTTTTTGCCACTCTGGCCTATCGGAAATCCTTGCATAGCCCCGGCTGAATGGCTGCGGGCTCATCAGTCCGTTTTTCTTGCGCCTGACGGTTCCGGGCCTATGATCTTGCAATGTTTCGCTTTGCCCCTGTTGCGCTTCTCCTGTCAGCATGCGCGCCAACCACCGACGATGAACTTGTCGACAAGCTTGTCAGCCAACAATATCCCTGGACACAATGTGTCGCGATCCATGGAAAAACGATGGTCATCAAGTCAGACGAAAACGGGCCGCCAGCAACGCTGGAAGCCAGGCTTTTTCAGGATCCGGAAACAAGAAAATCAGCGAGTATGATAGAGACTACACTGGACTCCGATGGCATCGACATCTCGCCTGCTCGAACCTTCGGTGCATTCTCGGGAGATGATTGCCCGATGCGCGTCAATGCACCAACACAATCACGTAACCATGCCTTCCTGACTTATAGCGATCCTGGCGGGGAAATAGGCGCCTATGCGTTTTACTACGACGACGCGCAGTGGACATTTGTTGAAAAAATACATCTTGGATACTGGTAACGCCTTAGGTTGGACCACACCAATACCCACCTCCTCCTCACCGCTCGCTAAGCTGCGTTATCGGGCTCGGCCGGCACATGGCGCAACAGGTCGCCGGGCGTGCACTCCAGATAGTCGCAGATTTTGGACAGGGTTTCAAAGCGGATGCCTTTGACTTTACCGGATTTCAGCAGCGAGAGATTGGCGTCGGTGATCCCGACATGAGCGGCGAGATCCTTGGATTTCACTTTCCGCACGGCGAGCATCACATCGAGGGTCACTTCGATAGCCATCAGACAATCTGCCGCAATTCGTCCTGAATCTCACAGCCTTCGCGCAGCGCACCGGCCAGCGCGGTGAGAACAATGCCGATGAGCAAGGTCAGGGCATTGGGATCGATCAAATAGACAAGGAAGCTGATGGCGTTTTCGATCATCGGCTTCGGTTCGATCAGCATCGGCAAGAGAATGTCGAAAAACAGAAACACGATATAGAGCAGAATCATCGCGCGGCCCATGCGGGACAGCGCATCGGCGGTGCTGTCCAGAAACAGCTCGCCCTGTTCCGCATGTTTCAGAAACTGGTTGATCGACCGGAACAGCAACCAGAATGTGAGGATCGCGAAACCGCTGGAGAAGATGATCGCCGCCTGGGCGACCATGGTCAGCTTGGGCGCGGTCGACTCAATATCAATAAAGTCGACGAGCATTTCGGTATCGCCCGTCAAGGCGCCAATAGCGGTGATGAGAATGACCAGTCCGACGAGCGACGTCATCACCCCGGCGAGCACCCGCAAGACCCGATAAAGCCATCGATTCTGGACCAAAGCTTTCTGAATCATAGAAACTACCTTTTGTTTGACAGATATATTTTATTGTATAACAGAAAAAAATATTCATGGTTCAGAAAGATTTTACGGTGTAACGGGCCATATTCAATCAAAATGTTCATCGAAGGAAATTAAACATGGAACTCTGGAAAATGGGAGCGATCACAGGAATGACCGCTTGCAGCCTTGTTCTGGGCGGCTGTGCGGACACCGCATCCGGATATCGACCGATCATCGACGGTTATGAGGGCGCGGCCTATCATGCCGATCTGGCCGATTGCCAGGCCCTGGCGAAAAACAAACATGATGATGGCAGCGGAGTTTTGGCTCTGGCGGGCGCGGTCATTGGCGGTGCTTTTGGCGCGATCGAGGGCGACTCGGTCGAAGGCGCGGTTGCTGGCGCCTTGTTGGGCGGCCTGATCGGCGGCGCGAGCGGTGCGGCGGAAACTGAAACAGACCGCAAGCATATCGTCATACGCTGCATGTCCGGTCGCGGCCATCCCGTGGTGGGGTGATAGCATGGGATAAGCCCGAACCCCTGATCCGCAAGCGCTCCGGTTCCGACCCCGGCCCGGGCCAGCCGATCACCATCACAGACTAGAAATTTTACCACTTTTACTACCGGGACGCCGCGTTTCTGGAGACAGATTTTCTGCGCCCAAATTTCCCCAAAATGTCAAGAAAGGACATATCATGAAGACGACTCTTATCCTATCCACCATGGCCGTTGCGCTCTCCAGTTTTGCCGGAGCATCGGTTGCCCATGCACGCGAGGGCGATGAAAATTTTGAAGGCGTGAAGGTCGGCGTGCAAGCCGGCTGGGAACGCCGCAAATTTGACGAAACTGTATTGCCAGCCCCCGATACGGTGCGGTTGAACGACAAGGCCAGCGGCATTGCCTATGGCGGATTTGTCGGATTTGATGCCCAGTTTGACAAGCTAGTGCTGGGCCTCGAAGCCGATTTCAGCCCCAATGGCAAAAGCCTGCGCGCGGCGCGTCCGGAAGGTTCGATTGAACTGGATTCAAAATGGTCAGCCGGTGTCTCGGCGCGGGCGGGCATTGCCATCACACCCAATGTCCTCGCTTATGGCCGCCTGGGCTATGGCCTCAACCGCTATACCGTGCGCGGCCTGGTGACCGGAAACACCACGCCGGTCGTGACAGAAAAGGCGACCGGCGGGCGCCTGATCTACGGCGGCGGCGTGGAAGTGGCGATCAACCGCCATGCGTCTTTCCGGGTCGAATATCGGCGCAACGAACATAAGCGCTCGTTCGACTCAAACCAGGTTCTGGGCGGTTTGACCTTGCGCTTCTAAGCTCCCTGAGAAGCGCACCCCCGGGAGACCGGGCGACGGCATTCTGCACCCGCTAACCATCGCCCGGTCTCCCTATCATCCCACCCTCCTGTTCACGGATCGCAGCAATCCCATGAAAAGCCGAGCATCGCAAAAACACCCTGGTCCTGCCATTGCCATGCGGAATCGTCCAGCTGCTGCTATTGGCTGGTCCGCTTTCTGATCTGGGGCAACCGCAACTGCTGAGTTGCCAATCGGCGGTATCTGATGGGTGCGGTGGGAGGTCCCGCCCTCGGAATCAGGTCATGCGAAGAAAGAATTGACATTAAATCGATATATATCGATATAGTGATCATGCGCAAAACAAGAGCCCCTTCCAAAGCAACCAAACGGGCCCTGACAGCCTTGCTCGACGCGCCGCAGGGCCTGCATGGCTATGAGATCATGCAGATGACCGGTATCAAACCCGGCACGCTCTATCCGATGCTCGCCAGACTGGAAGATCAGGATTTTCTGACCTCGCACTGGCAGGACGCGGCTGTCGAGGGCCGGCCGCCGCGGCATATTTACAGCCTTTCGGCAGCCGGGCGCGTTGTGGCCCAGCGATTGATCGATGACGCCCGCGCCGCACCCGCCCCGCAGCTGAAACCAAAATCCGCATGATGCGCCTGGTCCTCCTGCGTCTGATCCATTGGCTCACGCCCGCGCATCGCAAAAAATGGGCCCGGGCGATGGACGCTGAAATGGCCAACATGCCAAAGGACAGCGAAGCCGTGATGTTCGCGCTCGGCTGTCTGATCGCCTGCTGTCGCTTTCATCTGGAATTGAAACTGTCGCCCGAAAAACCATGGAGAGATGCGATGCAAGACCGGTTCACGAGGATAACATTCGTCTCAGGCGTGATCGCCTGTCTGATCGGGCTGGCTTATCTGGCAGTGGCAGGCGCGCCCGCCATGATGATGATCGTCAATGGAGCGGCCATGACGATCGGGCTCCTGTTAGCGATCGCCGTGATTATATCGGTCCGGATCACCAATCGGTTTGTGATCCTCTGTGCGGTGACGGCTTCGCTGATCCTGTTTGCCACCGCAACCTTCGGCTATGCGATTGCCGATGCCAGGCGATGGGTCTTGATGGGGCCTTTTTTCATACAGACCAGCCTCATTCTTCTGCCCCTCATCGCGCTCAGCTTTGCGAGAGTGCAAAATATCTGGACGCTATTGGCGGTCTGCACGGCCGGCATTGCCATGGCGTTGCAACCGGATCGCGCCATGGCCGGCATGCTGTTTGCGGCGGTCGCCGTGATTGGCTGGTGGCGGCCAGGCCGATTGCCGTTCACCGCAGCGCTTGTCTGTGCAACTGGTTTTCTGACTACCCTGTTTTTACCGGACCGCCTGCCCGCAGTGCCCTTTGTCGATCATATTCTCTGGACCGCCTTTGACAGCCATATCATCACCGGACTGTCGCTCTGGATCGGCTGCATGGCGCTGGTTTCCCCGATATTTTTCATCCCGAGAACCGAACGCAGCCTGCTGCACGCCACCTTCGCCACATGCTGGCTAGCGCTGATCGCGGCGGCAGCGATGGGCGCCTATCCCACGCCAATCGTGGGCTATGGAGCCAGCGCGATTATCGGATATTTTCTGAGCATCCTGTTGATCCAACCGATGAGCCAGTCACACCCGGTCGGCGGCGAGGACCGCAACCGGTTGTCCGCATCGGATAAGAACAGCGCCGAGAGCCCTATCCACACGCCGTCATTCGCGGCCTGATGCTTTCAAGCCATGGCGGCCGCCGGTTTTTGCCGGAAAGAACAGCGCGGCATAGAGGCCGACAAACGCCGCCAGACACCAACCAGACTCCCGCCCTCAATTCACGCCGACAACCACGCAATCACTTGGCATAACTTACGTTGTCATCACTGCGCGCGCGATAAGTTGGTGCCTGGCCTTTCCCTTTCTGGCCGGTTTGCCCAAAACAGAATCAATGTCGCGACGACTGATAACCCCCATAGAAAGATTTTGGGGTTCACGGTCATGAAATTGAGGAACAGCGAACCATGGCTGACCAGGTACAGGCCGATCAGGACCAGGCCCCATTGTTTGCGCCACAATTGTCCCAGGGCGCCCAGGCTGATCGTCACACCCATGAACAGGATGAACGCAAAATAGGAGATCGGTGTAAAACCGATCAGGTTAACCGGCCGCTCGGCAATGAAGCGCCGTGTATCGGCCAAGGCTTCGACAGCTTCACCATCGAACATCCACCAACCCATGGCCTGCCCGATCATCAGCGCGCTCACGCCAATACGGATCAGACCGGAACCGAGGAAGACAAGGCAAATGACAATGGCAAGCGCACGCTTCATGCTGTGTTGCTATTATAATACAGCAAGTCTGTCAACGCACACCAGGCCGCTAGATGGGTCCAACTTTTGCGTCCGCTTCCGGAATACCGCAGAAATTGGGAAGGTGATGAGCGATCATGGATCAAAACCATGGAAAACCCGGCAAAGGTGGAGCGAATTGTTTTTGTGCGACGTGATGACGGGGCCGTCTCCTATCGCCATCAATCTCGCGCAAATGGAGAATGGGGGGACTTGGTCCATATCGCGGCAAACATGATTCTGCATTGACGGCTGAAACCGAAGCGATGCAGAGGGTTTCTTGGATGAAGCCACGTTGGCAATGACAGGCGGCTTACTTAAAAGTCCGCTTTCGCTGATAACACCGACACTGAACCAACAAGCTAACTCTAGCCTTCTACAACAAATCAACTCCGGACCACCACGAATGACATTTTTCAATCGAGTAAGATGCGATCGGGTCATTCTAAGGACCCAATTCTTTCCCTATCTAGCAATCTGCTGGTTGCCCTTGGTGGTGATCGTTGGTGTTGGGTACAGTAATTTTGGCCGTGACTTTTTTGATTTTGAGCATCTGATGAACCAGCGTGATCTGTTGTTTCACCCTGTATTTTCGATCATCATCCTGTCAGCCTTTCTGGTGATTTGTCTTTTCCAGACCGTTGATCTCTTGTTGTCCAAGCATTGCCTGTTGGGCATCCGCGGCAATGAATTGGTGTTGCTGAGACGAACGCTATACTCGTTGTCGGATATTGATATTGATAATATCAGGTTGGGGGGACGGTTCCACAATATTGTTTGTATTCCAAGGTTTGGCGACAGGAAGGATATTGATGTGCCGCTCATCGCAACCGACGTTGGTAAATACCAAGCTATTGAATTGATAAAGAAGGCTTTGACGGAAATGTCTCGAACCGGTGGCTGACGGTAATGGCCTCGCTAACATTCGCTTTAGGGATATTGCGAACGTCAAGACTGCTGCCGAAGACTGCTATCCATTGCAAAGATTGATACTAAGGAAAAATCAAAAAAAATGCATCACGAAACTGACATTTTGCTTGTCGCAATATTGACCGACTTCAAAAGCTTGCATGCGAAATTGCAGGATCAGAATTTGGCATCGGAGTCAGACGAATACCACAGCAGGATGTTTGAATTTTATGAAGAAGCCGTGACGAATTTCGGGAGTGATATTATACTTGTAGTGTTCGCCCATAGCTGTTGGGCTTTGACAGGAACCAATTTTCTGGATGCAAGTCTGTCAGAAATACTGAACAGCAAACTGAGCTTGCTGAATGAGAAATTTCAGGAATTGGCTGGTCTTTACCAAATGGAAGATCGAGACAGAATATCAGGCTTGGACTGGACCAGCCAGGACATCGAAATTCTCAGATCTTATGATTTGCTTCAACTTAAGCAGCATCGCTAGTGCCCGCTGTCGGGTCAGAGCAGACATGACGATGACAATCGCCTAGACCAATCCGAAATTCATTTTTCCAAGCGGATGAGAAAATCATGAATCTAGAAGAGAGCTTTTCAGTCATTTTCGCTTCGCCGCCTGATGAAGAGCAAAGGATTGCCGAACTCTATGCCCAGGACCGGTGCGTCATCGAGCTGCGCAGGGGTATATCTGATGATTTTGACGTGCGGTTCATTGATCATGCCGGTCGTGCATTGGGCGAACTGAAGCTTTCCCGACTAGAGGACATGATTGCTCGAGCCAAAGAGGGGCTGCCCCGACCTTTGCCCTAACACAACCCAACCCCCATCGGCTCTTTCCTACATATAACCAAATCGGTTATTCTTTGGTTTTCTATCTAACCAAAGGAAAGCCAGTATGACCGATCAACCCACCCAGAACCAGTTTGCCGATATCCCTGCGACCGCCGATCTGGCGCAGCCGCGGGTGCGGCATGATGGCTGGTCTCCGGACCGGCAGGTGCTGTTTCTCGAAGCATTGGCGCGGATCGGCAATGTCAAGGCGGCGGCGGCTTATGCCGGATTGTCGCGGGAAAGCGCCTATCGGCTGCGGCGGCGCGCGGATGGGCGGGCCTTTGCCCGGGCCTGGGATGCGGCGCTGATCCATGCACGGGATATTTTTCAGGATGAACTGCTCGACAAGGGCCTGAATGGCTGGCGCGAGGCGGTGTGGCATCAGGGCGAGGAAGTCGGCACCCGGGAGCGCTGGAGCGCGCCGCTGTTTCTGGCCGCGCTGGCGCGGCTCGACCAGATGGCGGATGGTATCGATCAGCAAGGCCAGCCGGCGCGGGCGGCGGCGGCGCATTTTGACGCACTGCTGGAAGGGATTGGCAGGGGCAGCCCCTGTGAAGCGCTGATCGCGGAGATTGACGCCGACGCCGCACCATCACCCGATCAGGATAGCTCCGATCCCGATGGGCTGTCGGGGGCAGAGGACAGGACCGAACTGGCCAGGCGCGCCGCAATGATCCGGATCAACCAGATGGCACCAGAGGATATCGATATCTCCGATCTCGATCTGGCAGATCGCGACAATTGGGACGATCTCCAGTGGGAACGCGCCGATCGCAGCGGCCTGCTCGCGCGCAGCGGGTTTTGTGATGAGCCGCCCGAACCGGTGTGATTTGTGTGAACTTTCAACCGGCCGGTGATCATCGCCAGCCGGTTACAAGCGGCCGTCCATCGCCCGCTTGTAACCGGAACGCGGCCGCTACCCCACAATCACCCTTCGACATTCCGGGCCAGCCCGGTTTATAGAGCAGCCGAACCCCTCTGATCACCAGACGCAAGACAAGGAACAAAGATGGAATTGGTTGGCCCCGCATCCCACAGCTATTTCTCGCAGCGATTGCGGCTGCACTATGCCGACTGGGGCCATGCCGACAAGCCGCCGCTGATCCTGTTGCACGGCGGCAAGGATCATTGCCGCAACTGGGACTGGGTGGCGCAGGAGCTGCGCGAGGACTGGCACATCATCGCGCCGGATGTCCGCGGTCATGGCGACAGCCAGTGGAGCACCGATGGCAATTACACGACCATGGCGATGGTGACGGATCTGGCGCAACTGATCCATCAGCTCGACCTGTCGCCGGTAACGATCGTGGCTCACAGCATGGGCGGCAATATCGCGCTGCGCTATACCGGGCTCTATCCGGACACGGTGCGCAAGCTGGTGGCGATCGAGGGGCTGGGTCCGGGACCGGAAATGCTCGCCGAACGCGAGAAAACCGGCCAGCTGCAACGTGTCCGCAACAGCATCGAGGAAAAGCGCAAGGCCGCCGGACGGCAAGTCAAACGCTATCCGACCTTTGAAGACGCGCTCAAACGGATGCAGGACGCCAATGGGCATTTGTCCGACGAACAGGCGCGGCACCTGACAACCCACGCGGTCATTCGCAACGAGGATGGCAGCTATAGCTGGAAATTCGATCCCTATGTCCAGCACTGGGATTCGATCGACCTGTCCCAGGACAATATCCACGAGCTCTGGAGCAATATCAGTTGTCCGACGCAATTGCATTATGGCGCCGACAGCTGGGCGAGCAATCCTGAGAAAGACGGCCGCATCCAATATTTCGGGGACAATGTCGCAGTGAAGGAATTTGCCGATGCCGGTCACTGGCTGCACCACGACCAGTTTGACCAGTTTGTTGGCGAATTGCGGGCCTTCCTCTAGGCCGCTCGCAGCCAAGCGCGTTTGGTCAATATGGCGCATATAATGAAGCAATTCCGCGCAGAACCGGCAGCAGGTGGCCGAAAATATCAAAACCCTATCACATTTGATGTGATATAGCTCTGGACGGATCACATTACAGTGTGATAACAGCGCGGCTTAGGGAATAGACCTTACAAATAGACAGGGCTGCATCCATGAGCAAGATATTGATAGAACAACTGATTGACCTGATCGACTCCGGACAAGAAACCCGGGCGGGACTGGCCCGGGCGGCGGGCCTGCATGCCAACAGCCTGCGCCGGCTCGGCGAAAGCGACTGGAACCCGACCGCGGAGACACTCGGCAAGCTGGAAAAATATCTCGCGCGCGGCGGCAGCGGCGTGATGGCGACAGCCGAAGAGATTATCAACGAAGCGCGCAACGGCCGCATGTATATCCTGGTCGATGACGAGGATCGCGAGAATGAGGGCGATCTGATCATCCCGGCGCAAATGGCGACTCCGGATGCGATTAATTTCATGGCCAAATATGGCCGCGGCCTGATCTGTCTGGCGATGGCCAAGGACCGGGTGGAGGAACTCGGCCTCGACATGATGAGCCAGAATAACCGCACCGCCCATGAAACCGCCTTCACCATCTCGATCGAGGCGCGCGAGGGCGTGACCACCGGCATTTCTGCCGCCGATCGCGCCCGCACTGTTGCGGTGGCGATTGATGGCACCAAGGGCAAGAGTGAGATTGTCACGCCGGGCCATGTGTTCCCGCTGCAGGCGCGCAATGGCGGCGTGCTGGTCCGCGCTGGCCATACCGAAGCCGCAGTCGATGTCTCGCGGCTCGCCGGGCTCAACCCATCGGGCGTGATCTGCGAAATCATGAAAGATGATGGCGAGATGGCGCGGCTCGATGATCTGATCGAATTTGCCCAGCATCATGGCATGAAAATCGGCACCATTCGCGATCTCATCGCCTATCGGCTGCGCAATGATCATCTCGCGCAAAAGCGGGCGGAAGCGACATTCGACAGCCGCTGGGGCGGCGAATGGAAGGCGCTTACTTTTTTCAACACTGCGACGGAATCGGAACAGATTGTTCTGCAAAAAGGGCATATCGATCCGGAACAACCGACGCTTGTGCGGATGCACGCGACGGCGATTTTCGACGATATTTTCGGCAAAACCGGCGATCATAGTGGTACTTTGTCAGAATCGATGAAGATTATCGGCGAGGCCGGATCCGGTATCATTGTCTTCATCAGCCCGCGAATGGCCGATTTCTATTCCCGGCAGGTCGCGCGTCTGAACGGAGAAAAACCGGCTGATATGGATCAGTTGCGCGACTATGGCGTCGGCGCCCAGATCCTCACGGAACTCGGCGTGAGCGATATGGAATTGCTGTCCAATACCAGCCATGACCTGGTCGGCCTCGATGCTTATGGCTTGCGGATTGTCGGGCAACGGGCGATCCCCACAGGCGTCGCAGCCAAAGAACTGGAGACCGCATAATGGCCAAATTTCTTATCGTCGAAGCGCGCTTTTACGACCATCTCAATGACATGCTGCTCGACGGCGCGAAGGCCGCATTGTCGGCCGGCGGCCATGAGCATGAAACGCTGACCGTTCCCGGAGCGCTGGAAGTGCCTGGCGCCATCGCGATGGCGATCGACAGCGGGCAATATGACGGCTTTGTCGCGCTGGGTGTCGTCCTGCGCGGCGAAACCTATCATTTTGAGATCGTCTCCAATGAAAGCGCCCGCGGGATCATGGCGCTGTCGCTGGATGGCGCGGCGATTGGCAACGGGATCATCACGGTCGAAAATGAAGCGCAGGCGCTGGCCCGGGCCGACAAAGGCCAGAAGAACAAGGGCGGCGAGGCAGCGAAAGCAGCGATTGCAATGCATGAACTGGGGCAGAAATTCGCGGTTTGAGCCGCCCAAAAAACGACCTTGCAAATCACGGCTTGACAATATTCATTTAGTACTCTAAACATTATGACACTAAATGATTGAGAGCGAAACATATGGCGATTCGGGCGATAGCCAAGCGGACCAGGTTCTCACGAGCTTGCGCCAGATCATTCGCGCTATTGATGTCCAATCCAAGAAGCTGGCCCGGGAAACCGGGTTGACCACACCCCAGCATGTCGTGCTGAAAGCGGTGGACGCGCTGGGTGAAGTCACGACGCGACAATTGTCCGAACATATCAGTCTGAGCCAGCCAACGGTAACGCTGATGTTCGAGAAGCTCGAGAAGCATGGTCTGGTGGAACGCTATCGCAGCACCACCGACAAGCGGATTGTGCATTCCCGGCTGACCAAGAAAGGCAAGGCCGCGCTGCAAGCGGCACCGCCGTTGTTGCAGGACCACTTCCTCTCCAAATTTGGCGGTCTGACGACAGACCACCGCAAATCCATTCTCTCTGCGCTGACCGACGTCGCGCAGATGATGGGGGCCGATGAGCTAGACGCATCGCCGGTCCTGACAATAGCTTCTCCACCGACCCACTAGGCCGGCCGGATCGAAGCGAGATGCGTCGCTAACCCCTTTGCAGTGCTCCGCCAAGCGTATGAGCACGCAATATGAAAGGACCAAGGTATGACTACGACAATTGAAAAAACAGACATTCGCGACATGAAAACCGATCTGAAACGCGACGATCGCGTGCAGATGGCGGAGAAGCTTGGTGAAGTACTCGCCTCCACCTATGTGCTTTATCAGAAGACGCAGTCGGTGCACTGGAATGTGACCGGACCGATGTTTGTCAGCGTCCACAAGATGACCGAAGCCCAATATGAAGATTTGGCAGAATCGATCGACGCACTGGCCGAACGGATCCGGGCGCTGGGTGCCAAAACTCCCGTAGGTCTGTCGACTTATATCAACAACAGCACGATTGATGACCAGACCGACTGGGGCGATGTCGACGCCATGCTGACCCAGCTGTCGAGCGACAATCTGACCGTGGCCGATCAGATGCGCGAATTTGTTAAGCTCGCGGAGAAAGCAGATGACGTCTTTACCGCCGACCTGCTGACATCTCGCGTCGGGGCACTGGAAGAAGCATCCTGGATGCTGTCTGCCAGCTTGTCCTGATCGGGCACCAGCCATCGACACACAGAACCAAACAAGGGATCCCTAATGACTATGGATAAGAATGAAGCGCGCCAGGGCATATGCGTCAGGAATATGCCAGCCATATTGGTCACCTCCACCCTGCTGGCGATCGCCGGCCTGGCGGTGACGGCCGGCGCTTTCTAGAAACGGGATCCGATGCCACCGGGTGATCCGGTGTCGCACATTGACCAGACTAAAGCCGCCGCTGTCTATTTGATAGCGGCGGCTTTTTCTGCGCGCAACGCTGCGACGTCTTTGCGCAAGTGCCGGATTTCATCAAGGATTTCATCGCGCTGGGCGGTTTGCTCTTCGTCGGCTTCCTCGTGCATCGCGTTGACGATAATCGCGATAAACAGGTTCAGCACGACAAAGGATGTGACCAGCACGAACGGCACAAAAAACGCCCAGGCCCAGGGATAGACTTCCATGATCGGGCGGACGATCCCCATCGACCAGCTTTCCAGGGTCATGATCTGGAACAGCGAATAGAGCGACGAGCCGATCGAGCCGAACCATTGCGGAAAAGCGCTGCCGAACAATTTCGTCGCCATGACCGATGCCACGTAAAAGATCAGGCCGAGCAGCAATATTACCGACCCCATGGACGGGATAGCGGCGAGCAGGCCCTGGACCACTTTGCGCATTTTCGGCATCGCCGAAATCAGGCGAAACGCCCGGATGATCCGCAACGCCCGCAATATCGCGAAATTGCCGCCAAGCGGCAGCAACGCCGCCGAGACAATGACAAAATCGAAAACGTTCCAGCCGCTTCTGAAAAAGCCCAGGCGATAGACCAGCAGCTTGAGCACAATTTCGATCACGAAAATGGTGATCGCGATCGTATCAAGGGCGAGCAGAACCGGGCCAAAGCTATCCATCGCCAAGGGATATGTCTCCAGCCCGATGATAATCGCATTGACGATGATCACCGCCATGATCGCATTCTGAAACGCTACCGATTCGATCAGTGCCTTGATTTTCTGCATGTCTTCGGGAACCTTGTGATGACTGGAACAGCTGTCATTTGGCGAATTTGGGTCCGCGGATCAAGCGAGCTGTCCAAGTTTATCAGCGCTTGCCTTTTTCAGCCGGCCCGAGTATAGTTTCATTTGTAACTATATTGCTCTTGATTGTTAGGAACGCTCCCATGGCTGATCTTTTTGAAAACCCGGCCGGCCTCGACGGCTTTGAATTTGTTGAATTTTGCGCACCCGAAAAAGGCGTGCTCGAACCGGTTTTCGAAACCATGGGCTTTACCTGCATCGCCAAGCATCGCAGCAAGGACGTCCACCTGTGGCGGCAGGGCGGGATCAATCTGATCATCAATTACGAACCGCGATCTCCCGCCTGGTATTTTGCCCGCGAACATGGCCCATCCGCTTGCGGCATGGCGTTCCGGGTTCGCGATGCGCACAAGGCGTGGGATCATCTGCTGGCCAATGGTGCAGAACCGGTGTCGGTCAATACCGGCCCGATGGAACTGCATATCCCGGCAATCCGCGGAATAGGCGGCGCCATTCTTTATCTGGTCGACCGCTATGAAGGCGGCGAACGGGGAGAGGATCTTTCGATTTATGATATTGATTTCGAATATCTGCCCGGGGTGAATCGTCATCCCGAAGGGGCCGGTTTTCACACCATCGATCACCTCACCCACAATGTCTATGGCGGCCGGATGAAATATTGGGCGGATTATTACGAAACCCTGTTCAATTTCCGCGAGATTCGCTTCTTCGACATCAAGGGCGAATATACCGGACTGACCTCCAAGGCGCTGACCGCGCCGGATGGCAAGATTCGTATTCCGCTCAACGAAGAAGGCGAAGGCGGCAAGGGCCAGATCGAGGAATTTCTCCGCGAGTTTAACGGCGAAGGCATCCAGCATATCGCCCTGATCTGTGAAGATCTGCCGGCCTGCTGGGACCGGCTGAAAGCCCTGGGCGTACCGTTCATGACCGCGCCGCCGGCAACCTATTATGAAATGCTGGATGGCCGGCTGAACGGGCACGGCGAAAATGTCGAAGAATTGCAAACTCGCGGCATATTGCTCGACGGCTCAACCGATGGCGGCGAACCCCGTTTGCTGCTCCAGATTTTTGCCGAGGCGCAAGTTGGCCCGGTATTCTTTGAATTTATTCAGCGCAAAGGCGATGACGGCTTTGGCGAAGGCAATTTCAAGGCGCTGTTCGAAAGCATCGAACGGGACCAGGTGGCCCGCGGCGTGCTCAACACGGAACCTGCCGAATGAAGACACCAGCCATCCCGCCCGCGCCCAAGATCAACGGCATTCATCACGTCGCCTATCGCTGCAAGGATGCCAAGGAAACGGTTGAATTCTACCAGCGCATTCTCGCAATGCCGTTCACCGTTGCCTTTAGCGAGGACCATGTTCCCTCCACTGGTGAATATGATCCCTATATGCACGTGTTCCTGGACGCCGGCGGGGGCAATATCCTTGCCTTTTTCGAACTGCCCGAACAGCCTGAAATGGGCCGCGACCCCAATACCCCGCAATGGGTTCAGCATATTGCATTTCAGGCGCCGACCCTTGACGACCTGATGGCCGCCAAGGCGCGCGCCGAGGCCGAGGGCATCGAGGTGATCGGGCCAACCAACCACGGTATCTTCAAGTCGATCTACTTTTTCGATCCCAACGGACACCGGCTCGAGCTGGCCTGCAACACCGGTACGCCGGAAGAAATGGCCGAGCTCGAACGGGTGGCCCCGGAGATGCTCGAAGAATGGAACCGCACCAAGAAGGCACCCCAGCATGCCGCCTGGCTGCATGAAAAAGCACGCGACGAGCATTGATAGTCTATCCCTATTCGGGCAGTCTCCATTTCTCCGTTCGGTCTGACCGGCGCTCCAAAAAAAGGGATAGTAGATGAAACTCGCTACGCTGAAGAACAACACGCGCGATGGCCGGCTGGTCGTGGTCTCCACCGATCTGACGCGGTGCTGCGAAGCCAATAATATTGCGCCGACCCTGCAGGCGGCGCTCGACAATTGGGACTATTGCAGTCCACGGCTCGAAGCCCTGTCCCGCGATGTTGAGCATCAGGCGGTTCCATGCGAGCGCTTTCACGAACGCGAGGCCCATTCACCACTGCCCCGCGCCTATCAGTGGGCCGATGGCAGCGCCTATATCAACCATGTCGAGCTGGTCCGCAAAGCCCGCGGCGCGGAAGTACCCGAGAGCTTTTATCATGACCCGCTCATGTATCAGGGCGGCTCCGACGCGTTTCTCGGCCCGCGCGATCCGATCCCTCTGGGTGATCCCGCCTGGGGCTGCGATATGGAAGGCGAAGTGGCAGTCATCACTGGCGATGTTCCGATGGGCGTCAGCGCGGAAGCGGCGGCGGATCATATCCGTCTCATCATGCTGTGCAACGATGTCTCGCTGCGCGGGCTGATCCCCGGCGAATTGGCCAAGGGATTCGGCTTTTTCCAGTCCAAACCGCCGAGCGCCTTTTCACCGGTGGCCGTCACCCCGGATGAACTGGGAGAATCGTGGAAGGATTCAGTGATCCATCTGCCGTTGCATGTTGACTATAATCGTGAGCCGTTTGGCCGCGCCAATGCCGGTGTCGATGCCACATTCAGTCTTGCTCAACTGGTCGCTCATGCCGCCAAAACGCGGCCGCTCTGTGCGGGTACCATCATCGGGTCAGGCACGGTATCCAATCAGGATGCCGACGGCGGTCCCGGCAAACCGGTAGCAGAAGGCGGGCTCGGCTATAGCTGCATTGCCGAAATCCGGATGATCGAGACCATAGCCGATGGCGAACCAAAGACCCCGTTCATGAAAGCGGGCGATACGGTCAAGATCGAGATGCTTGACGCCGATGGCCGGTCGATTTTCGGCGCCATCCGGCAGGAAGTGGAAGCGGTTTAGCAACGCACAAGAGAGAGAGCGTGCGGGGCGCTCGCGCCGGTTTAGAAAACCGCTGGCGGCTTAATCGCCGTCGCCGGGCTTTTCGGAGAAGTGCGCTTCGAATTTGCCTTCGACGCCCTTGAATTCATCGGCATCGGCTGGCGGTTCGCGACTGACCGTGATGTTCGGCCAGCTTTCGGAATATTTGGTGTTCACTTCGAGCCATTTTTCAAGCCCGTCTTCGGTATCCGGCAAAATGGCTTCGGCTGGACATTCCGGTTCGCACACACCGCAGTCGATGCATTCGCTCGGATTGATCACGAGCATGTTCTCGCCTTCATAGAAACAGTCGACAGGACAAACCTCAACGCAGTCCATATATTTGCATTTGATACATGCGTCGGTCACTACATAAGTCATTGTGTCGGCTACTCCATCTAACCAAACCGCCCAGACCGCGGCTCATAACATCTTGCTATTCGGCAAAAACTCTATCGTCAATAGTTGGTTTGCACAGGCAATTCAGTCGCCGGGGGTCAAGCGCTCGAAGCAGGATTGGGCATCGGGGGCGCTGGTTCGCCGCACCGGAAGCTTTGCAATCCGGATGACATGAACGTCGCGATCCTTGGGAATTGTCAGAATATCCCCTTTGCGAACCATCATATGGGCCCGATCGACGCGGCGACCATTGAGCCGGACATAGCCTTTGTTCGCCAGTTTTTGGGCCATCGCGCGATTGCGGGCAAAGCGGAGGAACCAGAGCAGCTTGTCGATCCGCAACGCCTGGCCCTCTGCCCTGCGATCGCTGTCCCGGTTGCTCCTTTTTGTCCTCAACGCGTCACCCTATTTTTTCATGCTTTCCTTGAGCGCGGCCAGTTCGGCAAACGCGCCGCCAGCGGTTGCCAGCACCGGTTCCGTCTTGGCGCGCCGCGGTTCCGACTTGCCCGACTTGCGCTTGCCGCCGCCTTTTTGCTTGCGGTTGCCTTGGTTTTTGGTCGCGCGATTCTTGCCCATACCTTTCCAGCGCCAATAGGTTGGTGCCGGTTCATCAGCCGCTGCCGGGTCAGCGTCCGCCACCGGCGCGTCCATGGGTTCTGCTGCCTCGGATGAGTCAGCTGTTCCCGTTGCTGCAGATGGGTTCGCGCCCGATTGGTCCTGGTTATCCGGTGCGGCCTCTGGCACAGCTGTGTCTTCTGCGGGGCTGGCGGCCGGAACCTCATCTGTTTTTACAAAACCGGCCATGTCGAGCAGAACATCCCGGGCCTCGGACGACAAGCCCAGCGATGTTGCCAAGGCCGGATCAATCGCAAAGACCGCACCAGCCTGACGCGATTCATGCGCCTGTTTGATCAGCCGCTCGGCCATATCAACCCGCACATATTCCGATCCGATCTGCCGGAAGCCCAGTCGGCTGGCATGTTGGGGGGAAGCAAAGGTCCAGCTTTTCAAATGCACGGCATTGTCGCCCGGCAAGGCGATCATTGGTTCTTCGTCGAGTGCCGCGAACAGCGCCGTGCGCCACAACACCGCCCCGGGTTTCATCAGCGCGTGATGATAAATGTCGAGCGCACCGAACACCAGTCCGCCGCGGCGCGCGGTGCCGCGCAAGTCGTTGTCGAGCGCGCGCACCGCCTGATCCACTTGTCGCCGCGCAATGATGCCGCCCGCTTCGATAATCTGCGCGAACAAGGCACGGACCGATGCCGGGGTCGCGGCGTCATTGGCCAGCGCATCGAGCTTGACCAGCCCTTCAAGATGCTTGGCCTTCATCGCCTCGACCCAATGTTTGACCCGCTCTTCCACCTTCTTGCTGTTGTCCGCGGCCATGTCCTTGAGCGCGCGATCAAACTTGATCTCGGGATGGAGCAGGCTTTTGCCGCGCGCCAATTGGGCCAGTCGCGATCCCTGCCAGGAAATCACCGGCTGCCCCTGATCATCAGCGGCCAGGGTCAATTCGCTATCTGGCGCTTTGGCCAACAAGTCTGCTTTGTCCGTCATGATCCGTCCCAAATATCTTTCCGCTGCCGCGAGCAGCATTTTTCGATCTTCCCTCCGGCTATCCGATGGTACGACAAATTGGAAGCCCTTGAGCACGCCGATCGCCACCCCTTCAACCAGAATTGTGCCATCATCCTCTACCGCCACATCGTGGAACAACGGGTCTTTTAGCAGTCCCCGCATCAGCACCCGGGTGCGCTTGTCGACAAAGCGCTGGGTCAGCTGATTGTGCATCGCATCACTGAGACGCCGCTCGAGCGCCTGTGTGCGGTCGATCATCACATCCGCCTGCTCCACCCAGTGCCGCTTCTGGGCAATATAGCTCCATGTCCGGGCCGCAGCGATGCGGGCGCCGAGGGTTGCGATATCGCCCTGGACATTTTCCAGCCGGGCAATTTCCTGGGCCATCCGATGGTGCGGAATACGGCCGGAGCCCGTGGCCAGATGGGGCCAGAGAGACGCCACAAACCGGGCCTGATGATCAGCGCCGACCTTGCGGAAATCGGGTATCGACGCCGCCTCCCAAAGCAAGCGAACGAGACGCGGTTCCGCCGCCAGCCGGCGGGCTTCGGGATCTTGCGCCAAGCGTTTGAGGATCGCCAGATCCACCGCTTCGGGAGCCGCCTGCAGCAACCGGTCGCCGGGCGATTGCTCGAGCGATTCAATCAGCGCATCGACTGTCTTGAGATCAGGATCGGCATTGCGCCAATAGAGCCATTCCAGCTTGGGAAAGCTGTGCGCTTCGAGATTTTCAATTTCTTCCGGCTGCAATTCATCCGACGACGCCATGCCGGACAATGTTCCGAAACTGCCATCTTTCTGATGCCGTCCTGCCCGACCGGCAATCTGACCGATTTCCGAGAGCGTCAGCCGGCGGCGGCGGCGGCCGTCAAATTTCTTGAGCGCACCGAAAGCAACATGCGCAACATCGAGATTGAGCCCCATGCCGATCGCATCGGTGGCGACCAGATAGTCGACTTCGCCATCCTGATAGAGCTTGACCTGCGCGTTACGGGTCTGCGGCGACAGCGAACCCATGACAATCGCCGCGCCACCATGTTGTCGGCGCAGCATTTCGGCAATTGCGTAGACATCTTCGACCGAGAAGGCGACGATCGCCGAACGCCGCGGCAATCGCGACAATTTGCGGGGACCAGCATAGCTCAGCGTCGAAAAGCGCGGCCGGGTAATAATCTCGGCCTCGGGCACCAGAGCGGCAATTAGCGGCCGTAAATTTTCCGACCCCAGGATCATCGTTTCGTCCCGGCCGCGCGCATTCAACATGCGGTCGGTAAAGATATGCCCGCGTTCAGGATTGATCCCCAGCTGCGCTTCATCAATCGCAACAAAGCTGAATTCGCGATCCATCGGCATGGCTTCAGCGGTGCACAGGAACCAGCGGGCGTCGCGGGGGATGATCTTTTCCTCGCCGGTGACCAACGCGACCCGGTTCTTGCTCTTCAGCGCGACCACCCGGTCATAGACTTCCCGCGCCAGCAAGCGCAGCGGAAACCCGATCATGCCGCTCGAATGCGCACACATCCGTTCGACAGCGAGATGGGTTTTGCCGGTATTGGTGGGACCGAGAACCGCGGTAACCGGGGAAGCGGAAAAGTCAGACATTGCGCACACCACAGCCGATCTGGAGGAAACTGGCAAGCAGAAACCCGGGAAACACCGCTCCGAATCACTGTTTTCGGCTGGATATCGGCGAATTTACACGTTTTATCGTATCGCTCCCCCATCGGTCTGCATCTTAATTTGACATTAACCCTCTTCCTTCACAGAGAGAGAGAAATAATATTGCGCTGCAAGATGAGCCTGATGCTGTGCTGATCTGCATCGCCAAGGGGTGCGTTTGTTCAAGAGTATTGACATGTTGGCCGATCAGGGAACCGGAACAGCCGCTATCGCTGCTGGCCGTGCACCGTCCGACGCCTCCCTGTCCGACATCGCCTCGGCCGAAAGCCTGTCCCGCTTTTTCGATCCCCTGCGTGACCAGTTGAGCGACATTGACTGGGTACCCGATCTCGGCCGCGACATTGGCAGCCTTGTCTGGCTGCGCGGTGTCCTGTCGCTCGGCCTGCTTTGCGGCGTTGCGATATCCTGCCTGCCCGATTTCGGGCCGATCCGCGGCCATCAAGCCGCAGCATTAACCGGCGTTCAGGCGGATCAGGCGCGGTCGCAAACCATCGCTCCACTGGCCTATGGCTCGGACACCGGCATCCGCATGGCCGCCACCGACGCGGTTCGGCCCCTGGCCCAGAGCCCCGAACGGCCGTCGATTGAACTGGTCGCAACCCTCGGCCGCGGCGACAGCATGCGCCGGGTTCTGCAACGCGCGGGCGTCGCCAATCAGGAAGCAGGGGCAGTTACCCAGATGATCGCGGACACGGTGGCGCTCGGCGATATCAAGCCAGGCACCAAAATCGATGTCGTCCTCGGCCGCCGCGCATCGCGCAACGAAGCCCGGCCGCTGGATCAGCTCGCGTTTCGCGCCCGCTTTGACCTGAACCTCGAAATTGTCCGCGAAAATGGCAAACTCAAACTCAATCGCAAACCAATATTGGTGGATGACACGCCGCTGCGGATCCGCGGCGTTGTCGGCAGCAGCCTTTACCGCTCGGCCCGTGCCGCCGGCGCGCCGACCGATGCGGTCCAGAAATATCTCCAGGTGATCGGCAAGAAAATGTCGATCTCGCGCGACATCCGTTCGACCGACGAATTTGATCTGATCCTTGGCTATCGCCGGGCCGAAACCGGCGAAGTCGAAGTGGGTGAACTGCTCTATGCCGGAATCGAGCGAGGCGGAAAGGCCAAGGCCCAGATGGTCAAATGGACCAGCGGTGGCCGCACCAACTGGTTCGAAGCCTCGGGCGTTGGTCAATCCAGCGGTCAGCTCGTCCGCCCGACCAAAGGCCGCAAGACGTCCGGCTACGGCATGCGGCGCCATCCAATCCTGCGCTACAAGCGGATGCATAGCGGTCTTGACTTTGGCGGTGGCTATGGCGCTCCGATCTATGCCGTAACCGACGGCACGGTCACCTTCGCCGGACGCAAGGGCGGTTTCGGCAAATTTGTCAAAATCAAGCATAGCGGCGGGCTGGCCTCGGGCTACGCGCATATGAGCCGGATCGCGGTGAGCAACGGACGCAAGGTCCGCAAGGGCCAGATCATTGGGTATATCGGCTCCACCGGCCTCTCCACCGGCCCTCATCTCCACTATGAACTGTACCGCAACGGACGGACAATCAATCCCAATTCGGTCAAATTTGTCCAGCGTTCGGAACTGAGCGGCCGCGAGTTGCGGCGGTTCAAGGACGAGTTGCGCCGGCTCAAGCAAGTGACACCGGGCGCGGCCCTCGGAACGCTTAACAGCGCCTCGACCGAGAGCCGGACCAAGAGAGAGATCCAGCGGCTGAGCAAAGTGAACATCAGCTAGGCGACTGGCAAAGCCCGCCCTCAACAGCGCAAGGCAATCGCGCATGGATGCTTTTCATACCGGCAAGAAACCGGTAGGAGACGGACCATGAGCCAAGCTGAATATCCTCGCACCCGTCTGCGCCGCAGCCGCCAGTCATCCTGGAGCCGCCAAATGGTCCAGGAGAACCGCCTGTCTCCGGCGGATCTGATCTGGCCATTGTTCATTACCGAAGGCGAACAGGTCGAGGATCCGATCGCATCCCTTCCCGGCGTATCGCGATGGTCGGTGGACGGCATTGTCGCGCGGGCCAAAGAAGCCCGTGACCTCGGCATACCCTGCATTGCGTTGTTCCCCAACACGCCGCCGGAAAAACGCAGCGACGATGGCGCCGAGGCGCTGAACGTCGATAATCTGATGTGCCGCGCGACCAAGGCGGTCAAGGATGCGCTGGGCGATTCGATAGGGGTGCTGACCGATGTCGCGCTGGATCCCTATACATCCCATGGCCAGGATGGTCTGGTCAATGATCAGGGCTATGTCGAAAATGACCGGACGCTGGAAATTCTTGGCAAGCAGGCGCTGAACCAGGCCAATGCCGGCGCCGATATCATCGCGCCCTCCGACATGATGGACGGGCGCGTCGGCCTGATCCGCGATACGCTGGAGCTGGCCAATCATCACAATGTCCAGATCATGGCCTATTCCGCCAAATATGCGAGCGCCTTTTACGGCCCGTTTCGCGACGCTGTGGGGTCCAGCGGTACGCTCAAGGGCGACAAGAAAAGCTATCAGATGGACGCGGGCAACAGCGATGAAGCGATGCGCGAAATCGCGCTCGATATTGCGGAAGGGGCGGACAGCGTGATGGTCAAGCCGGGCCTCGCCTATCTCGATATCATCTACCGCGCCAGAACCGAGTTTAACATTCCGGTCTATGCCTATCAGGTGTCCGGAGAATATGCGCTGGTGGCGGCCGGAGCGGCGGCGGGAATCGGTGACCGCGATGCGTTGATGCTGGAAAAGCTGATCGCCTTCAAGCGGGCCGGCTGTTCGGGCATTCTGACCTATTTTGCCGCCGATGCGGCGCGTTTGCTCCGTGACTGATACGGTCCTGGAAACCGAACGGTTGCGGCTGCGGCAATGGCGCGCGGATGATATTGAAACCTTCATGACCCATCTCAATACGCCCACGGTCATGCGCTGGCTGGGCGGTGTCCAGAGCCGGGACGCCTTTCTCGCCGCGGTCGAGCGGGTCCGCGGCTATGAGCGCGATTTCGGGCACACCTTCTGGATTGTCGAGCGCAAGTCGGATGACAAATTGCTCGGATTTTGCGGGTTGAAACGCGTCAATGCGCCCCAACCCAAGCTAACCGGTGCCTTTGAAATTGGCTGGCGGTTGCGCGAAGATGCCTGGGGACAGGGCTATGCCAAAGAAGCCGCAACCGCCGCGATGAGTGCCGCTTTTGACCGTTATAATGCACCGTTTGTTGTGGCCTTGACCGTCGATGGCAACAAGGCCTCGGTTGGTCTGATGAAACGGCTCGGCATGACCCACCGGCCAGAGCTGGATTTTCACGATCCCAATTATGATGCCACGCTCAACCCCACGATTGTCTATCGCATCGAAGCCAAGGACTGGAACCCACCCGTATGACTGACCCGCTGATTCTGCCATTCAATGGCAAAACGCCGAAAATTCACGAAACCGCTTTCATCGCGCCGGGCTGCAAGATTATCGGCGACGTCGAAATTGGACCGGAATCAAGCGTCTGGTATAATTGCGTGATCCGCGCCGATGTCAATTTCATCCGGATCGGCGCGCGCAGCAATATTCAGGATGGCACCACTATCCATTGCGACAGCGCCACGCCAGCAACACCCAATGGCAACCCGACGATCATCGGCGATGACGCGCTGGTCGGCCATATGGTGATGCTGCATGGCTGCACGCTTGAGGACCGCGCCTTTGTCGGGCTCAGCACGACCGTGATGGACGGCTGCGTCATCGAAGGCGATGCGATGCTCGCCGCCGGGGCGACCTTGACCCCCAATAAGCGCATTCCGACAGGTCAGTTATGGGCGGGATCGCCAGCCAAATATATGCGCGATCTGACCGAACCAGCCATCATGGGAATGCGGATGGGCGTGGCCCATTATGTCGAGAATGCCAAGGTCCACAAAGCCGCTGTTGAAGCGGCTGCCGGGTAACGGTGGTCAGCGCAGGCCCGTTTTGAGCTGCTGAATTTCGCGTTGTTGCCGGGCCACCTGATCAGCGATCCGCGCACGGGACTGCGCGATAATCGCCGCGCCACCGGGCTCTGTGCCCTGATATTCGCGATCCAGCCGCTGCAGATAGAGCGCGTCGATATCGGCAAGCGCCGATATTGATGGGCTGCGCTGGTTTTCCAGCGCCGACAATTTCATCTGGGCCACCACCCATGTTTCGCTGGCCGGGGCCGCACCCCGCGCGGAGCGAACGGCTTGCGCCACATCCGGCAAGCCCCGCAAAAAGGCGGTGTGCGCCGTCGTGCTGCGCGCGACCACCGCATCAACCTGATCCTGCAAGGACTCTGGCAACGCCCCCAAAGCGGGCGGCGGAGCGGGCGATTGCGGCGATTCCACGGACAAATCTTCAACCGGCCGCTTGGTCAACGTCGGGAAATCTCCTTCCTGCATGGCGCAAGCGGAAAGGCCAAGACTGGTCAGACAGAGTAGCAGCGTGGTTCTTTTCATGGCGACAATCCCTAAGCGAGGACAAGACACGCTGCAACGGGCTTTCCGCGATGATGGCCACAAACCATTACACCTGACACCTCCCGGACCGGACCAAAGGACTCCTAAACCGCAGATAGTGGGCGAAAAATCAGCCAAAGCCGGTTGACACCTCTCTCAGCATCTAGTAGCTGAGCGCTCTTTCCAGCGTGAGCCGAGAGACTCGCGTTTCCTTGCTTGCGCGCTGGAACCACAAGATTGAAACGGAAATAATGCCATGTTCGCAATAGTGCGCACCGGCGGTAAGCAGTATCGTGTTGCCGCAGGAGATATAATCGCAGTCGAAAAACTTGCTGGTGAAGCGGGTGATTCGGTTACTCTGGATGACGTTCTGCTGGCCGGCGACGGCGGCGAAATGAAGGACGTCAAAGGCCTGACCGTTGCGGCTGAAATTGTAGCGCAGGAAAAAGGCGAGAAGGTTATTATCTTCAAGAAGCGCCGCCGGCACAATTACCGTCGGAAAAACGGCCATCGCCAGCAGCATACGGTGATCAAGATCAACGCGATTGGTGCGCAAAAGGCTGCCAAGAAAGCGGCGCCCAAAAAGGAAACTGCGAAAGCGGATGACAAGCCAGCAGCGAAAAAGGCTGCAGCTCCTGCCAAGAAGGCCCCTGCGAAAAAAGCACCGGCCAAGAAAGCCGCAACCAAAACGGCCGCTAAACCAGCCGCAGCCAAAAAGGCTCCGGCCAAGAAGCCAGCAGCGAAAAAACCTGCTGCCAAGAAGGAAGACTAAACCATGGCACATAAGAAAGCAGGCGGTTCCTCCCGTAACGGCCGTGATTCAGAAGGCCGGCGCCTTGGCGTGAAAAAATATGGCAGCGAAGCTGTTGTGGCAGGCAATATTATTATTCGTCAGCGTGGCACGAAAACCCACCCTGGCCGCAATGTTGGTATGGGCAAAGATCACACTCTCTTTGCGCTCGTCGACGGCAAGGTGTCTTTTCACAAGGGCAAGCTCGGACGCAAATATGTGTCTGTCGACATGATGGCCGAAGCCGCCGAATAACCGGATAACCGATAACGGGTTATCCTCTGAGGGATGACCCGGATGGTCCAAAGGACCACCATGTTTCAGGGAGAGGGTCACCCCCTCTCCCTTTTTTTATCTCTCCCTGCCTCATTCGTCACCGATTTGTCACCGCGCTATTCTAAGGCGAGGCGGTCAAGCCGGGGGCGGCACATTGAAGAGGTTTGGACCAGCTGTCTGGTTCAATAAATTCTGGAGAGTCCCAATGTTTGCTAGAACGCCAAGATTGTTATTGAGACCCGGTTGGCCTGAAGACGCGCCAGCCCTATATACCGCGATCAATGATCCCGCGATCATCCGCAATCTGGCGCGGGCCCCCTGGCCCTATACCGAGCAGGATGCCTCGCAGTTCCTGTCGCTGCCGCAAGATCCGAAAAGCCCCCGCTGGCTGATCTATCAACGAACCGCAGGCGCGCCGCGTCTGATCGGGACATGCGGCGTCGACGCACAGAATGAAGACGAAGTTGAACTGGGCTATTGGATCGCCCGGAAATATTGGGGCCTGGGCTACGCGACCGAAGCCGGAAGGGCGGCGCTGGAAAACGCCTGTGCGCTCGGCCATCGCCGGGTCGTCGCCAGCCATTTCGTCGATAATCCGGCTTCTGGCAATGTGCTGGAGAAACTGGGCTTTCAGCGCACCGGAAAAATCCGACCCCGCTTCAGCAAAGGCCGCAATCAGACCGTGGCAACTGTCGAATTTGAAAAGGCGCTGGATGACTGCGACGAAGGTGATGTCATGCGACCGATTGCGGCCTGATCCGGATCAGGCGACTTTCGGAAGCCGCTGCGTTTTGCGACGCTCTTCGCTGGTGCCGGCCGTTGTTTCGACGATCGTCGCGTCATCCATGATTGCAGCTTCGTAGACGCTTTCCGCTTTCTGGATCAGATGGCGATCGTCGATGTTCCACGGGTGGAAACGCGGCAGGAAAAACTGAACCCAAGGGATCATAGTGCGCCGCACGGGGGCCGGGCTGACCAGCGCATAATGGGCAAAGCCCAGCCAAGCGCGGATTCCTGAAATCCCGTCCTGGTTCAGCAAGTCGAGAATACCGATGGTCCGGTTTTTGGCAAAGCCGAGAGAGATTTTCAGCATGAACAGCGTCTTGGTGCGCCAGCGGCGGAAACGGGACCAGTCCTTGGTTGCGTGCATCCAGGTGTCATAAGCGACGCCCTTGTGCTCAATCTCTTCGGATGCATGCCACAACCACATTTTGCGTTGCTCTTCATCGGCCTTTTCAAAATGCGCCGGATTGGCGATAAACTCATGGGCCAGAATGGCGGTAAGATGCTCCAGACAAGTCGTCGCAACCAGCTGATCAATCAGCGGCCGGTCCCCAATGGAGTCAATCACATCGGACAATGTCTTTTCGAGCCGCGCCAGATCGAAATGCGATTCTTCGAGCTGGCGGTTGAAACAGAGATGTTCGCGGCTGTGCACCGCTTCCTGTTGCACGAAACCGCGAATTTCGCGCCCCAGCTTCTCGGGTACGTCGTCGCGATATTGCCGCAACACTTTCATGAAGAAGGTTTCCCCCTTCGGGAACGTTACCGACAAGGCGTTGAAGAAAGCGCTGGCATAAGGATTGCCACCAACCCAGCGGCGGCTCTCGATCACCGCGCTGGAAAAATAGCGATTGCGGGACTGAATCAACAAGTCTTCAGGCGTGGCGCTGCCCTCTACGCTGTCAATTTTGCGCGCACCAGTTGGACCAGACAATGAGGCTGTCTCATGTTCAGAGGGGGTGTGGTCCATTTTTCTTTTCGTCTCCCGCTTAATCTTAACAACGGCCGTTGCGCGCGTTGGTTAAGCAAATTATAGGCTGAGAGAGTTAACAAATGGCTCATGGAGCTAGAAAAATCGTGGTTAATTAGACGTTTACACCGGACTCGCTCGCCGGGGATAACAGACCTCAGATTATCGGCGTTGGTAGCGAAAATACCAGACTTCATGGCCCTGTCGCCGCGCTTTCGCTTCATAGCGGGTTTCCGGCCAGCCGCCCGGCCGGATCAGCCAGCTTTGCGGTCCTTCGGTTAACCACTCAAACTCGGTGCGCTGACTCATGATCATCATCGCCCAGTCGAGATAGACCGGATGATCGGTGCCAAAGCGGAATTCGCCACCCGGCTTCAACTTCGCTGCGATCAGATCGACCGGACCATGATTCATGAAGCGCCGCTTGGCGTGCCGCGCTTTCGGCCAGGGATCCGGATGCAAAAGATAGACAAAACTGAGGCTGCCATCCGGGATCCGCTCGAGCACATCCAGCGCATTGCCCATATGCAGACGGACATTGGAAATTATGCCATCGCGGATATGCTGCAAGGCCCCGACAACCCCGTTGAGATAAGGCTCACAACCGATAAAGCCGTGATCCGGCAACATATCGGCGCGCGTGGCGAGATGCTCGCCGGCACCGAAGCCAATTTCGAAATGCAGCGGGCGATTGTCGCCAAACAGCACCGGCGCCGAGACCGGGCCGTCAACCGGCACACTGATCTGGGGCAGGAGCTTTTCGACGAGCTCGGCCTGGCCATCGCGCAAGGCATGCCCTTGCCGCCGCCCGTAAAGCTGGCGAATGGTTGTCGGATCAGAGGTTTTGGGTTCAGTCATTTTCGTCTGCCGGCACGCCAATATTCAATGTGCTGTCCCCGCGCGGCCATGTCGTGACCGACGACATAACCGCATCATCAGCGGTTGCGTCGAGCAAGGTCTGAGGCGTTGGCAATTTGTCGATATCGGGATAGTTTAACGTGCGATCAAGCAACATGACGGCGGGTGAATAGCGTCTGCGGCTATCGCCGCTAATCAGTCCACTTATGCCATTGCGTCCTACGGATACGGCGCGACCGGCATCACTCAGCGGCAGAATATAGCCATCTTTCCGGCCGTTCGCACGATAAATGGCATAGCTATCATAGAGCTTCGGATCCCGGCAATAGACCACCGCGGCTTTTTCGGTCGCCTGTTCATCATCTTTGTCGGCCATGCCTGCCGCCCCCGCAATCAGAGCATCCGTCAATGTGGGGCGGAACCGCTTTACCTTTTGCTTTAGTTTCAAGCTTTTGTCACACATCGCGATAGGCACTGCATCGCGCGCGGCTGCCATTGCTTCGGGCCAGGTGATCTGCTCAAAAAGCCCGGGAATCGCTGCCGCCAATTGCGCCTTTGAACGGGTTGCCGATGTCAGCCGCATTTTGATCAGCCAGCCAGCCAGCGGAACCATCGCCACTGCGGTGCTTTGATAGCCCTCCGATTCGATGGGATAAACTGCCAGCATACCGCTTTGGGTCTGCTGACCGGGCGGAACAAAACGGGAGACGATCGCGCCTGCCTCGGCCGATTTGAGTTGGGGATTGGCCCGCAAGGCTCGTTGCGCGGTATCGAACCAGAGCGGCAGATTATCAACCGCCGGGCGATAGATATAGAGGGTCATGATGGACTGGTCGGCATTGCGATAATCGAGCACGACATCCAGCTGTTGCTCCGAATGGTCGGTAATCTTGTTCAGCGCAAAATCTGCAAGCGCTCCCGGTGCGATAATGCCCGTTGGTTCATGCTGCCAGGATCCGTTTGGCAACGCCTCGACGACGGTCGGTTTTGTCTGAGCGTCGGCGCTGGCCATGGGACAGCACAGAACCAGGCAGGCCGCGAGAATTTTAATCATTTCCAAGGGCTTGATTCCGATCGCGCGATTTCAGCTGTTCCGACCATAGCATTGACGCTTGCGATTTGGCCAGTCGGTGATCAGCCAAAAGCCGCTTTCAGCGCATCGACAAGATCGGTTTTTTCCCAAGTGAAAAAATCGCCATCCGCCTTGCGCCCGAAATGACCATAGGCCGCAGTGGGGCCGTAAATCGGTTTGTTCAGACCAAGATGGGTCCGGATGCCCTTGGGGGTCAGCCGCATCAGTTCGGGCAATAATTTTTCGAGCTTTTCTTCGCTCACGGTTCCAGTGCCGTGCAGATCGACATTGATCGACAGCGGTTCCGCCACACCGATCGCATAGGAGAGCTGGATCGCGCAGCGTTTTGCCAATCCGGCAGCGACAATATTCTTCGCCAGATAGCGTGTGATATAGGCCGCGGACCGGTCGACTTTGGTCGGGTCCTTGCCCGAAAAAGCGCCGCCACCATGGGGGCTGGCGCCGCCATAGGTGTCGACGATAATTTTCCGGCCGGTCAGTCCGGCATCGCCGTCAGGGCCGCCAATTTCAAACCGCCCGGTCGGATTGACATGGATGACCGTATTGTCGGTGATAAATCCGTCCGGCAGCACGTCGTGAAACACACCCATCACATAATCCCGCAATTGCTCGTAGAGCGCCGGGTTGCTGCTGTCCTTGTAATAATCGGCAGCGTGCTGGGTCGACACCACCAAAGCCGTGGCTTCGACCGGCACTTCATTGACATACCGCAGGGTGACCTGGCTTTTGCTGTCAGGCTCCAGAAACGGAGCCTTGCCGCTGTGCCGGTCGGCGGCCATGCGTTTGAGAATCTGATGGGAATATTGCAATGTTGCCGGCATGAGGTCGGGTGTTTCATCGCTCGCATAACCGAACATAATGCCCTGATCCCCGGCGCCTTCGTCCTTGTTGCCGCTTTCATCAACCCCCTGCGCGATATGCGCAGATTGCGGATGGAGATGATTTTCGAAAGTCAGCGTTTTCCAATGAAAGCCGTCCTGTTCATAGCCGATTTTCCGAACCGTATCGCGCGCCACCCGCTCGATCTCGGCCAGCGCGCCATCCGCCCAATTGCCATCCGTATCAATCATGCCGCGACCGCGCACCTCGCCGGCCAGAATGACCCGGTCCGTCGTCGTCAGGGTTTCGCATGCCACCCGCGCTTCCGGGTCCTTGGCAAGGAACAGATCGACAATCGCATCGGACACCTGATCCGAGACTTTATCCGGATGGCCTTCTGAAACAGATTCGGAGGTGAAAATAAACTCTGCGCGCATGGATCTTCCTAGTTTTCTGGGGATTCGAAAGGTATGTTCGGACATAAAGAATAGTTTATATGATCTTTAACGAGAGCGCTGGCGAATGGCAATGGCACATATCATCAGCGCGAAGGCAAAACCAAGCGGCAGAATATTGCCATATTGCGCAAACAGGGTGGGCGCTTTGGGACGCGGCAAGGCGCTATCAATCCGGCCTGCAACGCCCATGGCGATACTGTCGCGAACGGCGCCATCAGCATCAATAACCGCGGAAATGCCTGTCGGCGTGGACCGTATGACCGGCAGACCTTCCTCGATCGCGCGCAATCGGGCTTGGGCGAGATGCTGTGGCGGACCCCAGCTACCGAACCATGCGTCATTAGAGGGATTGAAGATGAAGTCGGGCCGGTTCGCACGATCCACGACCTGGCCAGAAAATATTATCTCGTAGCAGATCTGCAGGCCAGTTTTGCCCATCACGCCCAGATCGAGAGACCGCGGACCGGGGCCCGGCCAGAAATCAAAATCCCCCGGTGCCAGGCGCGACAAACCGATAGCAGACAGCAAGGGACGCATGGGCAGATATTCGCCATATGGCACCAAATGGCTCTTGTCATAACGCGCGATCAGCTCGCGCTCGGAATCCATTACGAACACGCTGTTCCGGGCCCCGACCGCACGCCGTTCATCCGGTGCTCCGGCCTCGTCAAACTCGAGTTTGAGGGCGCCAAGCACGAGAATATCGCCAGGTTTCATCAAACTGGCCAGCTGGGCGCGGACCATGACCGGGGAACGCCCGTAATAATAGCGTCGCGGATAGCCGGTTTCGAGATAGTCCGGGATCGCCGCTTCCGGCCAGAACAGGATCCGGGGCGTGCTCGATTTGCGCGCGGTCAACTGCGCGAGCTTGGCAAAATTCTGTTCTTCATAACCGGCCTGCCATTTGTCTTGCTGGCCAATATTGGGTTGAACCACGGTGATTGCCGGGGGTCCGCAATCGCCGGATGCGGCATCCTTGCAAGCCGGTATATTGCCCAATATCTGCCAACTCATCAGCCCGGTCACCCAGAATGCCGATGCCAGCAGAACCAGCAATACGCCGGATTTCCATCGGCGACTGGCCAGACTCACCACCGCGCCAGCCGCGATGAGGATGAGTGCGGACAGACCATAGGTCCCGACAATTCTGCTGGCACCGGCCAGCATCCCATAAACCAGCTGGCCGGCATCGGTGTCATAGGCGGGCGTGGTCAGGACGGATCCGAGCGGATTCCAGATAAAACCGCTAAACACCCAGCTCCGCAGCCACTCGGTCACAATCCACAGCGCCGCGAAAGCTAGCACCAGGCCAACCGGCCGCCCTTTACCGATCATCCACGCGCCCAAGGCGGTCAGCGCGGGATAGACCGCCAGATAAAGCGATAGCAGGACTACCGCAATATAGCCCAGCCATTCCGGCATCGCCGCCTGAAAGGTAAAGGCCTTGGCAATCCAGTTGAGTCCGACGACGAAATGGCCAAGACCAAAGAGCCAGCCAGCGAGAAACGCCGACTTGCGCGTCGATTGCCGGTCAACAACCACCATCCAGACCGCCAGTGCCGCCAGCGTCAGCGGCCACAGGCCGAGCGGAGCAAAGCCCGTCGCCGATACCGCTCCGGCCGCAAGAGATATCCAATAGGGATGGGTTTGAAGCAGGGTTTTGACCGTCATCACCGGCGGCTTTTGCCGCTTAACCGGTCCGGGTTCAAACATTATTTGGCATTTCCCGATTGGCGGAGCCAGTTATTAGCCGCTATGATCAGCGGATGAAACTGACCATCCTGCTTTTCGCTGCCCTGGCCATGACGCCCGGCACCCCGCAACCGGCTGAGCCCGGCCCATTGACCGATACGCATAAACGGGACCTGTCCTGTGTCGCGGCTTTTGCGGTTGTTGCATCCGAACAGGAACGGGGCGCCGAAGAGGCGCTGCAATATCCACTGCTCAGCGAGCGCGGTCAGACCTATGCCGGATTGATCGGACAGCGTGTTATGCGCGAAACCGGACAAAGCCGGGAACAGGTGCGCGACGCCATTCTTGCCGCCGTCGCCGATCAACAAACCCAAGCCAGCGAAGCGGCGGACCCGAGCCTGGTTGTGGATGCCGCCATGGCCCTGTGCCTGCCGCTGCTGGACACGGAATTGCCGCCAAAACCGAAGCCAACGCTCAACCAATGCGCCGTGATGCTGCAGCTCGCCTATGAAACGGTCTATGCGCGTGAGAAATTGTCCAAAACGGCGCAAGATCTGAAAACTCTGGCCTTTGTCCTCGATAGTCGGGCCCGCGAGGTGATGCGGGACGAAGGCAAGAGCGGGACCGAAAGCGATATCATCCTGACGCAGATCGAGGAAGAGATGAAAAGGCCGGCCGCTGGAAGCGCAGGCGATCGCGAACTCGATATCGACCATTGCTTCGCTCTCGCGGCGCCCAAACCGAAAGGACCGCGTCATGACTGAAGGTCTCCGGCCGTTCCATCTCGCTTTTCCGGTCGACAATCTCGACGCGGCCCGCGTCTTCTACGGGGATCTGCTCGGTTGCCCGGAGGGACGCAGCAGCACGCAATGGATTGATTTCAGCCTGTTTGGGCATCAGATCGTGACTCATCTGGATAGCGGCGACCGGCCGTCCGTGATGACCAATCCGGTTGATGGCGAGCATGTGCCAGTCCCGCATTTCGGGGTCGTGCTGACGATGGCACAATGGCAGGAACTGGCTGATCGGCTGACCGCCCAGGCGATCGATTTTGTCATTGCGCCGACCATTCGCTTTGCTGGCGAGACCGGAGAGCAGGCGACGATGTTCTTTTGTGACCCCAGCGGCAATGCCTTGGAATTCAAGGCCTTTGCCGATGACAATCAGCTGTTCGCGGCAGACTGAACCGGGTTTGATTGCAGCGCCGCCGGGTCGCCGAGCGCCATATAGCGCTGAATATTGTGCCGCCGCATTTTCTCGACAAACGTGGTCCGCCGCATCGAAACCAGACCAGCAGCTTCGGCAACCACGCCTTCGGCCATTTTCAAAGCCGAAAGCAGATATTTGCGCTCTTCGTCCATCAGATGCTGCTTGAGGTCAAAGCCATCTACGAGGCTGCCGTCGTCCAGAAACTGGCGATCCGGGTTCACCGCCTTGACCGGCTTTGGCGGCGTTCCAACCGTCGGAAAGCTCGATGGCATCGCATCTTCCTGGCTGGTCGGTGCGGTTGACGCCCGGCGCCGGAACAGGGTTGCAACCTGCTGTGCGGAAATCATCATGCCGGGGAACAGCAGCACGGCACGCTCGACAATATTCCGCAATTCCCGGGCATTGCCGGGCCAGGCATAGGCCTCGAGGGCGTGCATCGCCTCGGCGGTGAAGTGAATAACATCGGAGCCCGCATCCGACGCATCATCGGATTCGGCGTTAATCTGCTTGAGAAAATGCCGAATCAGCGGACCGATATCCTCTGGCCGGTCCTTGAGCGGGGGAATATCGATCGGGAATACCGAGAGCCGGTAGAACAGATCTTCCCGGAACCGCTTGTCGACAATCGCCTGATCGAGATTCTGATGGGTTGCGGAAATGATCCGCGCATCGATGGAGATGGATTGGGTACCGCCGATCCGTTCGATCTGTTTTTCCTCGAGGACGCGGAGCAATTTGACCTGCATGTCAAACGGCATGTCGCCAATTTCATCGAGGAACAGGGTCCCGGAACTGGCAATTTCAAACCGGCCTTTGCGCTGGGCTATCGCGCCGGTAAAACTGCCTTTTTCGTGCCCGAACAGTTCCGATTCCAGCAGATCGCGCGGGATCGCCCCGCAATTGACGCCCACAAATTTATTGTCCTGGCGGGCCGAGCAGCGATGCAGCGCCCGCGCTACCACTTCCTTACCGCATCCCGAAGGACCGGTGATCATCACGGGGATATGGGTGGCGGAAGCATAGCGGATCAGGCTGCGCACCTCCTCGATCGCCGCGCTCTCGCCAACCAGGTGGCAAGCAGGATCATCGGGATGAACCGTTCTTTCCGTACCTATTGCATCCGGGCGTTGTTGCATGAAACCGACTCACAAAATCATTGTTGCGATCCGGATTATGTAAATTGCCGTCAAAAAATCTGCCCGAACCTCAACCGATTCGGAGGGAGTTCAGACTTTTTTAACCATCATGTTCCTTTTTCCAGCGCTCCAGGGCCTGGTCCAGATGACGTTCCGCCATGTCTCGGGCGCTGGCGCGAGGCAGGTCGAGAGAATCGGCCAGACGCTCTCCGATCAAGGCATCGCCTAGCGCCATTAGCACCAGAGTCAGCGTGTCTTCGTGCATTTCCCGGTCTTCATGACCGCCTTCGCCAACCTCGTCGACCAGCGCGTGAATGGCGTCTACTATCGGATCCAACGCGTCTTCATTGCCCGTCAGCAACATCCACGACGCCAGCGCGCCAGCGCCTTGCTTGTCGAAAGCGTCAAATGTCAGATCGACAATGTCCCGCACCGTGCCTTCTCCGGTCCGCGATTTGACCACGGCCTCTGCGATCGAGCCGCAGACCAGATCAGTGAGATATTGTGCGAGCGATTTTTGCAGACCCGATGCCGATCCAAAATGGTGCAGCAAATTGGCATGGGTCCGTCCAATTCGCGAAGCAACCGCTTTCAGGGTGACCGCTTGCGGCCCGGCTTCGATCAGCAAATCGCGCGCCGCTGCCAAGGCCATTCCACGGCTTTCTTCCGGAGAGAGGCGTCGTTTCGCAATAGACATGGGCAATCGGGACCTTTGCAACAGGGAGACGGGATCTCGCCAAACCGGCTTTCCCGCTTTCATACGGCCCTGTGCATAGGCCGGACAAGGCAAAAGCTCAATCGGAAAGGCGTGTTGCCTGACCCGGAAAAACGCCCTTGCCGTCTTGCCGCTATCCTGTTTTCCGGCGGATGTCCGGCTTTGCGTCTGGCCGCAACGGCCTAGTGCGCGGCTTTGCTGATATCGACCTTGTCGACCCATTCCGGGAAAAAGCTTGGCTCCCGGTTCGACCAGCCTGGAGCGGTCGCCGCTGCTTCGCTGATTGACTGAAGCAGGAGCTTGCGAGTCTTCGGGTGCAGATGCGGCAAGGATGCGGCAGCACAAAAGCTCGCCGGCAACCATGGCCTTGCATCCGGACCGAGCAGCCGTTCATAGAGAAAGCGATAGGCCGGGAAACTGTTGATCCGGCCTTGGCCAAGATCGAACGCCGATAACGCCACCAGCGCCGGCATGAATGTCTCGATACTGTCAATCGCGCAATCTTGCGGGATTGCTTTGCAAATCTCGGGCAGACGCCGATACATTTTGATTTGTACCTGAATGCCCGCTTCCTCGACAGCATCGCGCGACCATGTTTCAATAGCATCCGACCGGTTGAGGCCGACATCGAGCGAGCGCCGGATATAGCGCTGAGCCGCTGAGCCGAAGCTCGCAAATTCTTTCATTTCAGCCAGGGTCATCGCCCCCGGAACAGGCGCCGTCTCTTTGGTCATGATCGCTTCCTTTGTCGCCATCCCACACGCATCATTGGACCAAAACATGGTTAGGAATTGGTTAAACACGGCAACCAAATTCCCTACAAGCTTCAAACAACGGCGAAATTAAGCCGCAACAGGCGCAAGGTTTCGACCAACCGCTACTCTGTTTCGACCGGACACGATTCAACTAGAGACAATTGATACCAAATTACCCTAAGCTGGCCACTCATTTGGAATTGCACGATTAATGCGAAAATTTGATATCGGAAATCACAAACCGTCCGTCGGTCAGCAGGTCGCGATCCTGTCGATTCTCGGCTTCTGGCTGTTCTTTGTCATCATCATCACCCTGCGTGCAGCGGTCGGCGATTGGCCAGCCCAGGGTGAGATGGCAGTGCGCCGGGTGATCGTGACCACCCTTGGTATTGGTTTGACCTACCTGCTCTATCTGCTGCTCCGGCAATTTGAGGATCGCGCCTTGTCGACACGGATCATCACCGCCTTTACCGGCGCGATTCCGTGCGCCATCGCGATTGCGGCATTTAATTTCTATGTCTTCAACGTCTACAATCCGGAAAGCCTGATCGACGAGAAAAATCTCGAGGACATGCGCAAATATATGGCGCAGGAAAATTTCGCGCTGAAAATCATTGTCGAGGATTCGATCTCGCGATTCTTTTTCATCATCAGCTGGGCTTCGCTCTATCTCGCGCTCAGCTATGCCGCAGAAGTGCGGACGGTCGAACGCAAGGCGGCGCGTTTTGCCCAGGCCGCGCAAGACGCCGAGCTGCGATCGCTGCGCTATCAGGTCAATCCACATTTCCTGTTCAACACGCTCAACAGCCTCAGCACCTTGGTGATGCGCAGCCAGCCCGCCGAAGCGGAAGAGATGATTCTCAACCTGTCCAAATTCTATCGCACCAGCCTGTCCGGCGACCCGCTCGAGGACGTGGCACTGAGCGAAGAAGTGCATTTGCAAAATCTCTATCTTGATATTGAAGCGGTCCGGTTTCCAAGCCGGCTCAACACCGAAATCGACATTCCGGAAGAGCTGATGAACTTACTGGTTCCGGGCCTGATCCTCCAGCCACTGGTCGAGAATGCCATCAAACATGGGGTCGCCCATTCCAAGCGTCCGGTCACGATATCGATCAGCGCCCGGTCAGAAGGCGACTTTCTCAAACTGACCGTGGCTGATGATGGTGAAAGCCGACCCGCCGCGGAAACCGGCCATCAGGGCAGCGGCATTGGCCTGGCCAATGTCCGCGATCGGCTGGAGACTAGATTTGGCTCGCAAGCCCGGCTAGAGACAAGACGGCGGGACACCGGAGGATTTGTGGCGGAGCTGACGATGCCCCTGATGGCTGATATTTGATCATGGAGAATCCAGCTGATACCGCACCAGGCACAACCCTGAAAACGCTCATCGTCGATGATGAACCACTGGCGATCGAGCGCCTTCAGCTGCTCTGTGCCCGCCAGGAAGCGATCGATCTGGTCGGCACCGCGAGCGATGGCGAAGCGGCCATTCGCCTGGCCGGGCAACTCAAGCCCGACCTGCTGTTGCTCGACATTGCCATGCCCGGCATGGACGGCCTTCAAGTCGCGCGCAAACTCTCTGAACTCGTTCCTGCGCCGGCCATAATTTTTGTCACCGCCTTTGATAAATTCGCGGTTGAGGCCTTTGGCGTGGCCGCGATCGATTATGTCCTGAAGCCGGTCGAGAATGACCGCCTGTCGTTGGCCATTTCGCGGGTTGTCGAACGCAAGGCAACGGGCGGAAACACAGCAGACAGCACAGCGGCGGATTCGCCCTGGGCCGAAGAATTTTGGGTGCCCTATAAATCCGAATTGCGGCGCATCGCGGCGTCTGAAATCAACCGGATCGAGGCCGAACGGGATTATATGCGCCTGCATGTCGGTTCCGAGGCGGGCGGGTCGAGCTATTTGCTGCACCAGACCATTACCGGCCTCGAGGAACGGCTGGACCCTGAAAAGTTTATCCGCCTGCACCGCTCCCATCTCGTGCGGCGGGACTGGATTGCCGGCTTGCGCCACGACGGCGGTGGCATCTGGATCGCCTGTTTGAAATGCGGGACCGAGATCCGGATCGGACGCACTCATCTGGCCGAAGCGAAAAAACTCGCCGGGCGATAGCCAGACCATTTCCTCGCCACCCGTTACCAGAATGTCCTGCCAGCCGCTGCGGGAGCAGTCTGCTGATCATCACCGGCACCAGACAAAATAAACCCCGGTGTAAGGGGCACCGGGGTTCAGGATTGATTGGCCAAATGCGGCCGCTTAATTGGGGTTCGCGGCTCTTAAATAGTCTCAGCTGCCAACGGCAATCTCACCGGATGTCGGTTCACCGGCCGCAGCGGCGGCGAGCACCGATACCTTGGCGCGATTGGCCGATTGCTTGGCTTCCTTCATGCAGTTGCTATGATCGGTGACGTCCCGGAAATTGCGCGCATCATAACCGCCGCAGACTTTCCGCACGGCGCCTTTGATCCGGCCTTCGAACGTGGCTTTGCCTTCAGAACTGGTCAGATCCAGATCAGCATATTGGACCGTTGCTGTCCGAACGATCCGGGACTGGGCGCTGGCGGCCGAAAATCCGGTCGCGGTCACCGCCATGGCAGCCACGGCACACAGGGCTTTGTTCAATACTGTCTTCGTCATTGGTTCACTCCTCACATATCTTTTTGGGGGAGAGCCGGAATTCAGGGGGACCGGCTCTGCCCACTGGGGGTAAGAGTGCGAGAGTCTGATAAGTCCTGCAGCTCGGGGATGAGCCCTGAGACATGTCGATCTGCTCTCGCCTCGTATTTTGAAATAGCCGAACCGGCAGCGGCAATCAGCCGAAACTCTATAAACCGCCATTGTGATCGACCGGCAGCACGAAGCTTCGACCAACGACAATGTCGCGTCGATTAACGGTCAGACATGTAACTATTGTTACTATTCAGTTAGTTACAGAATAGACCGAATCACGCTGTATTATTGGACTAAATCAGCCCTGACAGGGGACTGGAGGGGTCGGCATACATCCGGCGGCCCATGCGACCGGACCGATAGGCTTCACGCCCGGCGTCAACGGCGAGCCGCATCGCCCGGGCCATCCGCACCGGATCCTTGGCTTCGGCAATCGCGGTATTCATCAACACCCCGTCGCAGCCCAGTTCCATCGCAACCGCCGCGTCGCTGGCCGTGCCGACACCGGCATCAACCAGCACCGGCACAGAGGCGCCCTCGACGATCAACCGAATGGTCACGCGGTTCTGAATGCCCAGACCGGAGCCGATCGGGGCGCCTAGCGGCATGATCGCCACCGCGCCGGCCTCTTCCAGCTGTTTCGCGGCAATCGGATCATCGACACAATAGACCATCGGCTTGAACCCTTCCTTGGCCAGCACTTCAGTTGCCTCGAGCGTTTCCCGCATATTCGGATAGAGCGTCTTCGCTTCGCCCAGCACTTCCAGCTTGACCAGATCCCAGCCGCCGGCCTCGCGCGCCAGCCGCAAGGTCCGGATCGCATCACTTGCGTTAAAACAGCCAGCAGTATTGGGCAGATAGGTAACTTTTTTGGGATCGATATAGTCGGTCAGCATCGGCTGGTTGCGATCCATGACATTCACCCGGCGCACCGCCACGGTGACAATCTCGGCGCCAGCGGCAGCGACCGCCGCGGCATTTTCCTCGAAATCCTTATATTTACCGGTACCGACGATCAACCGCGACTGGAATGTCTGTCCCGCCACGCTCCAGCTGTCGCTATCCTCATCCGCCGGTCCCTGGTCCCCACCGCCAACGAAATGGACGATTTCAAGCACATCGCCATCCTCAACCATCACGTCGCCCAGCGTCGAGCGGGTGACAATTTCGCGGTTGCGTTCGACCGCCACCTTGGCCGGATCAAGATCGAGAGTCTGGACCAGATCGGCAACCGAAAGACCAGCAGCCACTGCCTTGCTGTCGCCATTTAATTGGATCGCTATTTCGGCCATGACCTGAATTTCCATTTGTTTGAACTCGCTTTTCGAAAACGAGCCATATAAAGAGGTCACCAGTGCCGCAACCAAAAGCGCGATAAGGGGAGCATTATCTTGCCGGAACAGGATAGCCAGAACACGACCATTTTCGTTCTGAACGGACCCAATCTGAATCTGCTGGGCATGCGGGAACCCGAAATTTACGGCCACGAGACGCTCGACGACATTGCCGGGCAGCTGGAAGATCGCGCCCAAACGATGGGCCTGGGCGTTGACATTCGCCAGAGCAATCATGAAGGCCATCTGGTCGACTGGATCCACGAAGCCGCGGCCGACGGCGCACGCGGCATCATTCTCAATGCGGGAGCGCTGACCCACACATCGATTGCGCTCCATGATGCCGTCAAGGCGGTCGCAACGCCGGTTATTGAAGTTCATCTGTCCAACCCGGCCGCGCGGGAAGCGTTTCGCCACAAGAGTTTGATCGCACCGGTTGCAAAAGGATCAATTTGCGGCTTTGGTGCTTTGGGTTATCAACTGGCGCTCGACGCCGTTCAACAATTTTAGAATCACCTTTTCAATTTCAACATAGGAACCGGGTATGGCCGCAAAGAAAGAAACCGATGGCAATATGAACGTCGACATTAATGTCGTGCGGGAATTGGCCGGGATATTGGATGATGCGGGCCTCAGCGAAATTGAAGTCGAGGACGGCGACCGCAAGATACGCGTTTCGCGCAGCACCGGGGGCAGCGCGCCAATGCACGCTGTCGCTGCGCCAGTAGCGGCACCTGCAGCCCCGGCTCCGGCTCCCGCAGCGGCGCCGACAGAAGCAGCAGCTCCGGCGGACGATCATGCCGGCGCCCAGAAATCGCCGATGGTCGGTACCGCCTATCTCGCCCCCGATCCCGAAGCTCCCAATTTCATCAGCGTCGGCGACAAGGTTGCCGCCGGCGACACGCTGCTGATTATCGAGGCGATGAAGGTCATGAACCCGATCGCGGCCGACAGTGCAGGAACGGTGAAAGCCATTCTGGTCGAGAACGGACAGCCGGTTGAATTTGATCAACCGCTGGTCGTGATTGCATGATGAGCGCAGCTGCATGACCATCAACAAGATCCTGATCGCCAATCGCGGTGAGATCGCGCTGCGGATTTTGCGCGCCGCCCGTGAACTCGGTATCGAAACCGTCGCCGTCCACAGCACCGCCGACGAAGACGCTATGCATGTACGGCTGGCGCACGAAGCCATTTGCATCGGCCCGCCGCCGGCAACCGACAGCTATCTCAGCATCCCGGCGATTATTTCGGCCGCCGAGATCAGCGGCGCCGATGCGATTCATCCCGGCTACGGGTTTCTGTCCGAGAACGCCCATTTCGCGGAAGTGGTCGAAGCGCATGATATCAAATGGATCGGCCCCAAGCCCGAGCATATCAAGGTCATGGGCGACAAGGTCGCAGCCAAGAAGACCGCGGGCGAACTGGGCATCCCGCTGGTCCCCGGCTCGGACGGCGCGGTCAGCGAACTTGCGGTAGCCAAGAAGGTCGCGGAAGAGGTCGGCTATCCGGTCATCATCAAGGCGGCCTCCGGCGGTGGCGGACGCGGCATGAAGGTCGTCAACAGCGAGGCCGAGCTCGAGACCCAGATGAAACAGGCCGGGACCGAAGCGAAAGCCGCTTTTGGCGATGCGACCGTCTATATCGAGAAATATCTCGGCGACCCGCGCCATATCGAGTTTCAGGTCTTTGGCGATGGTCGCGGCAATGCGATTCATCTCGGCGAACGCGACTGCTCGCTCCAGCGCCGCCATCAGAAAGTGCTCGAGGAAGCCCCGTCCCCGGTGATCAGCGCCGAACAGCGCGAACGGATGGGCGATGTCTGTGTCCAGGCGATGAAAGGCATGGGCTATCGTGGTGCCGGTACGATCGAATTTCTGTACGAAAATGATGAATTCTACTTCATCGAGATGAACACCCGCCTGCAAGTCGAGCATCCGGTCACCGAAATGATCACCGGCTTTGACCTGGTCCGCGAACAGATTCGCATTGCCGATGGCCGCGATCTATCGGTGACCCAGGAAGAGCTGGAATTTACCGGCCATGCGATCGAATGCCGGATCAATGCCGAAAACCCGAAAACCTGGGCGCCTTCTCCGGGCAAGGTCACCGGCTATCACCCACCAGGCGGCATGCACGTCCGGGTCGATAGCGGGCTTTACGCCGGCTATTCCATTCCACCTTATTATGACAGCATGATCGCCAAGCTGATCGTCTATGGCCGCACCCGCGACGGCGCGATGATGCGGCTGGCCCGCGCGCTTGACGAATTTGTCATCGAAGGCGTGCAGACCACCATTCCGCTGCACCAGAAACTTGTTTATGATGAAGAATTCCAGTCTGGTGAATACACCATCAAGTGGCTCGAAGAATGGCTGGAAAAGGATCAGGACGCGTAAAATACACACGCACGCGCAGTAAATTTGTTCATATAAGTCGATTCTTTCCTGAATATTACAGGCAAGTTCAGCTGTCGGACAGGGTTAATAGACTATGACTCGTTCCAGAGATGCGGCAAATGGAGTCGCTGGAAAGAGGAGTATCGCCATGCGTCTATTATATATTGCCGGCTTAATGGCAGCCACCATGTTAACGCCCGCAGCGGCCAGCGCTGCCAATATTGCACCAGTGGCGCCGCAGCAAAGCAGTCCGGCTGCGCCCCCAGCCAATATTATAATCCCGGTCGACCTTAGCGGTTCAGCTGCGCTGCAGCGGGACGGTCGCGCTGAACGGCGCGCCAACCGCCAGGCAAGAGGCAATGGCGATCGCCGGGCCAATCGTGGCAACCGCGAAGCGCGCCGGACAGACCGTCAGGCCAATCGTGGCAATCGCGACGCACGCCGATCGGAGCGCCGGGCCAATCGCGGCAATGCTAATGTCCGTACCCAGGGCGACCGCGCCGAATCGCGGCAGCAACGCCGCTCGGTGCGCCAGCAAAATGGCAGAATTGATCGCGGCTTTTCTGGCAGTCGTAGCCGCGCCGATGTCGGTCGTGCCAATCGGGCAGAGCGCGGACAGCGCGCCGCGCGCAACGAACGCAATCGCAACATACGGGCTGATCGCCGGGCCGCCGCACGCGGCGACCGCAACCGGAACGGCCGGGTCGATCGTCGCTTCGATCGCAATCGCGATGGTCGGATCGATCGCCGCTTTGATCGCAACAATAATGGCCGGGTCGACCGCCGGGTGGATCGCAATCGCGACGGCCGCATCGATCGCCGCTATCGCGAGAATCGCAGAGCCATCGTGCGGGGTGACCGCAACCGGGATGGTCGCGTGGATCGCCGCTTCGATCGTAATCGCGATGGCCGCATAGACCGCCGCTTTGATCGCAACCGGGATGGTCGGGTCGACCGCCGGGTCGATCGCAACCGTGACGGCCGGATTGATCGCCGCTATCGCGACCAGCGCCGCTACAGCTACCGCAACAATCGCGGCGACTATCGCCGGTGGAACCGCAGCTGGCGGAATGACCGGCGCTATGACTGGAAGCGCTACCGGTATAACAACCGCAACCATTATCGGATCGGGCGCTATTACTCGCCTTATCGCAACCACAGCTACCGGCGCTGGAATGTCGGCGTCTATCTCGGCACCGCGTTCTTCGGGTCGCGCTACTGGATCAACGATCCCTGGCGCTATCGCCTGCCCCCGGCTTATGGCGGCTACCGCTGGATCCGCTACTATGACGATGTGTTGCTGATCGATACCTATGATGGCCGAGTGGTCGACGTGATCTACGACTTTTTCTACTAAGGCCCTATCATTCAAAAGGCTTCGTCAAGCAGGGCCCGCAATCGGAACGGATTGCGGGCCCTGGTCTGTTTTGACCCCGGACGACATTTTCCCTTGAAACCCGCGCCCACTGCTCGCAGACAGGGGGAAATAATCTGGGGAACTGATGATGCGAAATTTTCTGTCGGTGCTGGCTGCACTTTTCTTGATGCCCTTGGCGGCGCCAGTCGCGCTGGCCGAGACTCAGGTCATCACGGTTGGCAATCTGATGACCAGCGCGGAAGATGGCCTTTCGGGTCCGGCGATCGTGGTGGTCCGGGATGGCCGGATCGTTGAGATCGCGCGCAGCAATGCCGCGCTCACTGAAATCCCTCAGGACGCCATAACTATCGACCTATCCGACAAAACCGTCATGTCCGGTCTGATCGACCTGCATGTGCATCTGACCGGAGATCCGGGCGGCGATTTCTGGAAACAGGCCACGGAGCCAACCGAATGGGGCGTGGTTATCGGCGCGAAAAATGCGCTGCTCACGGTCAAGGCCGGCTTCACCACGGTGCGCGAAGCGGGATCATCGCAATATTCCGCCTTTTCGCTGCGCAAGGGCACGGCTGACGGCGTCATCCCGGGACCACGGATTATCGCCGCCGGGCCGGCGCTAGCGATTGTTGGCGGTCATGGCGATACGACCGGCTTTACCGAGTCGATCAATGACCAGCTGGCCAGCGGCTATAGCTGCACCGGCCCGGTCGAATGCGCCGAGAAGGTTCGCAAGGCTTCGCGCGCCGGGTCAGACATTATCAAAATCACCGCAACCGGCGGGGTCCTGTCCCAGCAAGGCCGGGGTCTCGAAGCGCATTTTACCGATGCCGAGATGCAGTCCATAGCCGACACCGCCCATTCGCTGGGCCTCAAAGTGATGGCCCATGCCCACGGCGCCCGCGGTATTGAAGCCGCTGCCCGCGCTGGGATAGACACGATCGATCATGGCACATTTGCGGACGAAGCCGCGCTCAAGGTCATGAAGGCCAATGGTACGGCTCTGGTTCCGACGCTGATGGCGTTTCAGGGCGTCAGCGAAGGCCTTGGCAAAGGCATCTATACGCCAGTGGTGGAAGAGAAAATCCGCCAGACTCTGGGGACCGTTGGAAAAGCGGTCACCATGGCCAAGGACATGGGGGTTCCGGTGGTCTTTGGTACCGATGCCGGGGTGTTTGATCATGGCCGCAACGCCGAGGAATTTGCCTTGATGATGCGCCACGGACTGACCGCCAGGGAAGCCGTGATCAGCGCCACGACAGGCGCCGCCAAGGTGCTCGGGATGGACAATCAGATCGGACGGGTCGCCACCGGCTATTCCGCCGACCTGATCGCCTTTGACGGCAATCCACTGGAAGACATCACCGTCCTCGAAAATGTCGACTGGGTGATGGTCCGCGGCCGCGTAATCGAGTGAACCGCCACGATGCAGCGTAAGATCTCCAAGCGGGAAAGCGTCAAATATAACAGCCCCAAGCGGATGGCCGATATCGGCCGGAAGGTGACCGATGCCTTGAACGCCCATCCGCGCGTGCAATGGCTCGAAAGCCCGCATGCCCAACTTTACGTCCATCAAAATTTCCTGTCCGATGCCGACTGCGCGCTGCTCATCGCGATGATCGATGCGGATTCCACTCCGTCCGGTCTGTACAAGGGCACCGAACGGGAAGGCTATCGCACCAGCTACAGTTGCAACGTCAATGCCGAGGATCCCGATATCCAGCGAATCGATCAGGCGATTTGCGATCTGATGCAGCTCGACAACAGCCATAGCGAAACCCTGCAGGGACAACGCTATGCGGTTGGCCAACAGTTCAAGGATCACCATGATTTTTTTCATGAATCCGAGGATTACTGGCAAGTCGAGGCGACCAATGGCGGCCAGCGGACATGGACGGCGATGGTCTATCTCAACGAACCCGAACAAGGCGGCGCAACCGCCTTTCCGCAGCTCGATTATCAGGTTGAACCGCGCAAGGGCATGTTGCTCGCCTGGAACAATATGGGTCTCGATGGCCGCCCCAATCTCAACACGCTGCATGCGGGGACACCGGTAGAGAAGGGAACCAAATATATTATCACCAAATGGTTCCGGCTGAACCGGTGGAAAGGCCTCTGGGTCCAGTAATCTCCCGTTCGGCAAGCCCGGACCGACCAACCGTCAACCGGCTTCGACCAACGACATGAACACTCGTTGCAGCTGAAACCAACCCGTGTTAGCCATGCATAACAGCTTTTCAAAATAGGGAAAAACCATGATCTTCAAAACACTCCCCCTGCTCGCAGGCACCAGCCTTCTTGCGACCGCTTCGGGCGCGCTCGCGCACAGTCCCGCCAGTCCGCTGCCGGCCACCGCTGCCGTCGCCCAGAGTGACAGCGCCGCCAAAGCCGACATGACCGAGAGCGCCCGTTTGAAACAGCTGTTCGCGCAAAGCGATGAAGACAGTTTGCGCCGCAATCCGATTGGCGCGCTGTTCCGCGGCGACCAGCGTTATGCCGACCGGCTGGGCGACTATATCAGCGACGAATATTTCGCCGCCGAGCTGGCCGCCGAAAAGAAGGAACTGGCGATGCTCAACGCGATTGATCGCGACAAGCTCAACGCCACGGACAAAATTGCCTATGATGTTTTCAAGCGGTCCAAGAACCAGGCGATCAAGGGCATGTCGAAAGAGATCATGGATCTCACCATTGTCCGTCCGCTCAACCATTTCAGCGGCTTTCACACCTTCTATCCGAATTTTGCGTCCGGCAAGGGCGCCGCGCCATTCAAGACGGTCAAAAATTATGAAGACAATCTGAAACGGCATGCCGAATTCATCACCATGACCGAACGCTCAATCGGGCGGTTCCGCGAGGGCATGGACAGCGGCGTGGTCGAAACCAAATTGACCATCGGCAATGTCATCGAGCAGCTCGCAACCCAGATCGGTCTCGGGCTGGAGAACAGCCCGTTCACCGCACCGACCCGCAACTTCCCCGAAGATTTCAGCGATGCCGATAAAAAACGGCTGACCGCCGAATATGCGGACATGACCACCAAGATTTTCGCAACCTATCAGAAAATGCATGATTTTCTGAAAAACGAATATCTGCCGGTCGCGCGCGAAGGCGTCGGCCTGTCCTACATGAAGGGCGGCGACAAGATGTACAAACATCTGATCGAGGGCACGACAACATTGCCGCTCGAAGCCGACTATATCCATGAACTTGGTGTCAGCGAAGTGGCGCGGATCAAGACCGAGATGGAAGCGATCAAGGACGAAGTCGGGTTTGAAGGCAGCCTGTCGGACTTTTTCACCCATTTGCGCACCGATCCGAAATTCCACCCGGAATCACGACAGGCCCTGACCGACGGCTATTATGCACTGGGCAAGAAAGTAGACGCGCGGATCAGCGAGCAGTTCAAGGTCCTGCCCAAATCGCCGCTTGAAATCCGGCCCTATGACGAGTCGATCGAGAAATTCCAGGCGGGCGGCTCCTATCAGAGCGGCACCCCGGACGGATCGCGGCCCGGCGTGTTCTATTTCAACGCCTATGATCTGCCATCCCGCAACACATCGGGCATGACCACCCTCTATCTGCACGAGGGCGCACCGGGTCACCACTTCCAGATCTCCCTGGCGCAGGAAAATGAGTCGCTGCCCAATTTCATGCGCTTTGGCGGCAATACCGCCTATGTCGAGGGCTGGGCGCTCTATTCGGAGAAGCTTGGCTTCCCGATGGAATTGTTTGACGACCCCTATCAGCGCTTTGGTCATCTGGATGACGAAATGCTCCGCGCGATGCGGCTGGTCGTCGATACCGGGCTCCATTCCAAGGGCTGGACCCGCGAGCAAGCGATCAAATATATGCTCGACAATAGCAGCATGGGTGAAACCGATGCGACGGCCGAAGTCGAGCGTTATATCGCTATTCCGTCGCAGGCTCTAGCTTATAAAATCGGCGCGCTGACGATCCAGCGGCTGAAGAAAAAGGCCCAGGACAGCATGGGTGATAAATTCGATCCGCGCGAATTTCATGACCAAGTGCTCAACACCGGCGCTTTGCCGATGACAGTGCTCGAACAGAAAATCGACAACTGGATCGCCGCGGCGCGCTAGCCTCTGTCCCGCGGATTCTGATTCCGCACGATCTTCGCCCCCATGCCAGTCATTAGATTATCTGATATCATGGCATGGGGGCTTTTTTCGGTTCGTAAACCGTCAGGGTCGCATCTCGTCCAGGATGGCGCGCATGCGGGCGAGCCGGGGCAGCAGCGCCTCCCATTCCGCAGCGGGCAAGTCCTCGCGCAGCGTGTCAGCGATCGGAGCCAGAGCAGCCACTGCCTGGGTCCGGACAGCGGCACCGGCAGCGGTCACCGATACCCGTCGCACCCGGCGGTCATCCGGGTCGTGAATCAGATCAATCAGTCCCTTGTCTTCGAGCTTGCGGACGGTTGACGACATGGTTGGCTGAGTCACCTGCATTGCGCTTGCCAGTTCGCTGATGGTTTGTTGTACATCCAGCCGCAACAGATGATTGATCACCGAGAATTGCGCCACTGTCATGCCATCCGGCATGCGCGATTCAAACAGGGTCTGGGCGAACTGATTGATTATGCCGATTTCGGTCATCACCGCAAATTCGATCGGGTCGCCGGAAAGTCCGGCGGGTCGCGCTGCGGTATAGGATTCGGTGTCGCTGGTCATAACTCCCTTTAGGCGTTCAGGATGAAGGATTCCACAGGCCATCGCGGGGAAGCCTCGGGAAGCGCGGCATAGCCGAGCCGAAACAACCCCTGAACCCGCGCTGGTGCTGTAATGCCGACCGCATCATGAAATTGCGCGTAGAGATTCTCCATCTCGGGAAATTCCTGCAAGATCTGGCTGACCGGGTGCAGCGCGAGACCGTTTTTATGGGCGGCCTGATTGATCCGCATCCAGGCCATGCCGCTCTGCAGTTGCGCGGCCCGGCTGTTGTCCGCCGAACCCAGCCAGGCAAAACTGTGAGTCTCCTCGAGCATGGTCTTGTACATGGATATTCCGGAATCATAAGCCTGAGAGCCCTTGGTCGCGAGATTTTCCCGCGAGACAATACCGGTCAGCGCGAGCGTTTCGATCATCGGTCCGCTCAGATCAATCCCGTCCGGGTTCGCATTCACTTCTGCGGCCCCGATCCGCATCAGATCGACGCTTTCCTTTTGCGTCCGCGGGACATCATATTCCACTTGCCAGGCTTGCCAGGTGAGATCGCGCAGACGGGCGACCTGATCGGGTTCGCTGGTGGTCTGGAAAGAGAGCCCTTGATCAAGCAAGCCGGCAAACGCCATGTCCTGTAGCATCGCAAGCTCGTCGACCGGCACGGCGCGCGGTGCAAACGGCTCCTTGGTGCTGCGCCGGTTCAGGATCGTGGCGAACAAAGGATCTTTCGCAACCGCGGGATCGGCGGTGATCTGGATCGACGCGACCGGCCGTTGATCAAGCACCGGTTGCGGCTCTCCTTCGGGAAAGGGTGTGATTGCGGTGCGATAGCCCTTTTCAGTAGCCGCTTGCCGGAACGCTTCGAGGAACGTGCCAAAGCCAATCATGATCTGGCGGTTCGGCGGATCCGTGTGGGGCAGGCGTTTTTCAAGATCACAATAGAGGGTGAAGCCAGAATCTCCGTCCAGCCGGACTTGCCATGGCTGCCGATTATGTGGATTGGGCGCGAGGATCGCATAAGCGAGCGCATCCAGCCGGGGATCGCCAAAACCCGCGGCCGCGTCTCGCCAGGGTTGCTGGGCCCGGGTGATCGACCGGGTGCCGACATAGCCAGCCAGACCCCCACCCATTAAAACCAGCGATGCACCGCCTGAAACCAGAACCTGTCGCCGCGACACCATGTCATTCTCCATTGTTATCTAATTATTAGATATCTATATTAATAAGTGGCAGGATTGTCAATCATGGCTGGTGCACCTCTGGATCCGCGTGATCCAATAGACTCAGCCCGCCAACTGACGCCCTTCGAAGAGCCCTGGGATTCAACTCGTCTGGCGTTAAGGGCGTCATGTCGGTCTTTGGTCCCCGGCAACCGCTTCTCGTTAAGGGTTGTGAAATAGTCTAGAAACCCTGCTCTAAGCTGGGTTACAGGCAGTTCCGGATAGCTTGCAAGCGGAGATTGAGCCGAGAGGTGCCGAAAGTTTGTTAACCCTTTTTTAACTTTTTCGTTTAATAAAGGTTAACGCAATCAAAGCGAGTGGGGCATACTTTATTTGATGTGGTTTTTAACTGAAAATGACTTGTGCTTATTCCCCCGAAGAGACCCTGTCCTCAGCCGAGCGCTATGTGCTTGGGTCTCTCAACCAAGCCTGGCCATCCGCCGCAACAGTGACACCAGATGTCATTGCCGAGGGTGATCGCCAAGACGATCAGGTCGCCTTTGTCGATCTGGTCCAGCATCTCAGCGACAATGGTATGATCCTCTATGAGGCATTCCTGATCGGTAAAGGATCAGGGCCGCGGTTTCTCGACACGATGATCACCGCCCGTGGCAAGGCGGCATTACAATGCGCGGATGTTGAAGCCTGATTGCGGCGTTAGCTGCGAATGACGGCGGCTGCGAGCCCGGCGACATGTTTCAGTAGCGCAAGCTCCCCATCGCCTAATTCCCGCAATTGATCATCCGCACAGGCGGCCATGCCAACCACGGATCCATCAGCATTGCGTAACGGCACCGAAGCATAGCATCCAAGATGCTGCGTCACTGCAGTGCGCGGACTGCCGAGTTGATGTAGATCGATGTCCGGATGTTGTTCGGCCCAGCCGTCATGACAGGAAATCGCGGTATGCGCGATCGTTTCACCATCATCATGATTGTCGGGATTTTCGCCATAGGCAGTAATCGTAGCCACCGGAACCGACAGGAGACGCGCGGCCATATGCGCCAGCGTTGCCAAGTCCTGTTCGATCGAAATATGTCTACTCATATGTCAAATGCCACCCTTGGTCTCAGAAGGCTTTACAAAAAAATCTGTAAACAACCGATTAACCATGATCATGTCGCTAACGAGAATCCGCCAATTATCCAATGTCTAATCCGTAACAGAATGTAAAATAGCTGAAATATAAAGACTTTTTGTAACCCAGTTTCTTTTTGCCGACCGCCTGTCTATGCGAAAAACATGACAAATCCGTTGCTATCGTCTGCCCGTGCGATTCTCGATCTCGCTGATTGCCTTCGACACGACATCGCGAATCAGCAATCTCGCGCTGATCCGCTGGGTGGAAGACTATCTGGCTGATCACGGAATCTCGGCGACCCGAGTCAGCAATGGCGACGGCTCCAAAGCCAATCTTTATGCCAGCATCGGTCCCGATCGTCCGGGTGGGATCATTCTTTCCGGCCATAGCGATGTCGTACCGGTCGACGGCCAGGACTGGTCCAGCGATCCGTTCACCGTCACCGAACGCGACGGCCGGCTGTTCGGACGCGGCACCTGCGACATGAAAGGATTTATCGCGCTCGCTCTGGCCGGCGTCCCGCAATTCCGGCAGGGCGCCCGACCGGTCCATCTCGCGATCAGCTATGATGAGGAAGTCGGCTGCCTGGGTGCACCGGCGATGATCGCCGAGCTGGCCCGCACATTGCCCGATCCGGCCATGGCGATTATCGGCGAACCGACCAGCATGAAAGTGATTACCGGGCACAAGGGCATTTGCGTCCACGAAGTCGAGATTATCGGCCATGAAGCGCATAGCAGTCTGACTCATCTCGGCGTGTCGGCCAATATGGTGGCGGTGGACCTGATGCATGATCTGGCAGAACTGGCTCGGTCGCTATGGGAAGATGCCGATCCGCACTCACCCTTTGTCCCGCCCCATGCCACGTTGACAATCGGCCAGATGGAAGGCGGAACGGCCGCCAATATTCTTGCCCGCCATGCGCGCTTCCTGTTCGACCTGCGCTGTCCCCCAGACGTTGATCCGGAGCAGGTGCTGCGCCCGTTCAAGGCCAAGGCCGCGACGCTGGATACGCAATTGCGCGAGGCGTTTCCCGGCACTGGTGTGACGGTCACCCAATTGTCCAACGCGCCGCCCATGCGCCCCGATGGCAGTGATGCGGCGGAGGCGTTTGTCCGCCGGCTGACCGGCGATAACAGCCCTGCTGGCGTCGTGTCTTACGCGGCGGAAGCCGGACAGTTTCAGCAGGCCGGATTTCCCACTGTCATCTGTGGGCCCGGGTCCATCGAACAGGCCCATCAACCCGATGAATATTGCAGCGTCGATCAATTTGTCCGCGGCGCCGACTTCATGATGCGTCTGGCGGAAATATTGCAAAAGGAGTGAGCCAATGACTCGATTACAGGCTTTTGCAGGCCGCACGGCGCTGGTCACCGGCGCTGGGGATGGGATCGGGCGCATGCTGGCCACCCGGCTGGCAGAATCCGGCATGGTGGTGGCGGTTCAGGATATTCGGGCAGACGCCGCCAAACAGACCGCCGCGCTTATCGGCGGCGATGCCTTTCCCCTGGTCTTCGATATTAGCGATCGCGACGCCACCATGACCGCTGCGGAGAAATTTCGGCGGGATCGAGGCGGTCTTGCCATGCTGTGGCTCAATGCCGGTGTTGGCGTGGGAGCCTCGCTGCTCAACGGCAAACCGGATCAGGTGCGCTGGGCTTATGAAGTCAATGTGCTGGGCACAATCTGGACCGCCCAGGCCTTTGTTCCGCTGCTCGATGGCGATCCGCGCCATGTCGGGATTACGGCATCGACCGCAGCACTGCGACCGCCGGAGGGCGATTTTCCGCTTTATGCCGCGACCAAACATGGCACGATGGCGGTTGCCGAAGCGTTGCGCGGCGAGCTGGCGGCACAGGATATCGCAACCACCATCCTGTGCCCGGGCTTGCTCAACACCGAAATCTGGGATGGCGCCAAAGCCCGACCGGATCGTTTTGGCGGCGAGCGCCGGATGGATGAAAAAATTGCCGGCATGTGGCGCGCAGCACGTTCGCCAGACGCGATGTGGCCGGACATAGAACGCATCATGGCCGACGGCGGCGGCACGTTGGTTTGCGCGACCGACAATGGCGACACCCAGCAGGTCATGCGCGACCGGATGGCAGAATTCGAACAGGGGCTGGTTGAAATCTAGCCGGCTCCGGAGGCCGGCGCGTCCAATAGTCCCGAGACGATCCGATAAGACCGTTCATTGTCCACATCGATCGCATTGCGCCCGTCTGCCAGTACCACCGGCTTGAGCGTCAATCCGATCCGCCGGGACACTCGCCGCATCGCACCCGGCAAGCTGATCCAGCCACTTCGCAACAGCAACAAGTTGAGGACACCGAAGCTGTCGATAATGCGTTCCGCCTTCTTGGCAAACTGGCCGCCGCCTCGGAAAATCTCCGCCGCAGACAAGGCCTCCCGTCCGCTCAGCGCATAGAGGTTGCAGTTGGAATAGCGATTGTCGGAAAATTTGTAAAAACGCCGCTGGCCATCGGGATGCGCCGCGAGCACCGCCGCCTTGGGCGCCAGAGCCACGGCGACATCCGCTTCTCCCGGGACCATTGCCAGCATCGCATCTATCGCGTCGTCGGTTAGCAAGGCATTGTCGGCGGTGGTGATGATCGTCGCACCGTCGGGCAGCTGTGCCATCGCCGCCTGCACGCTGTCCGTGAGATTGTCCGCTGCCGGGACGCAGGCCATATGGCGGGCTGCGAAACCGGTTTCCCGGGCCGTCTGTTCGAGGATCATGCGGATATCGGCAAAGGCTATCGGTTCGATCGCGATCCGGATTTCCCTGATCTCGGGGTGGCTGGCCAGGCGGCGCAGAACATGGGCGATCAGCGGCTTGCCAGCGACCGGGATCAGGCATTTATGCGAGACGTGATGATCGGCTGCGAGCGGGTCGATCACCCCCGGGCGTTGGGCGGCAAGGATGACAACATTCGCTGCCATGGTCAGGCCGCCATAATCGTTTGCTGACTGATCACGCCCTGACGCATCAAACTTTCGGACAGGATCGTCTCGATCAGCTGGTCATGCGACCAGTGCAAATGGTCGGCGACCCGGCCATAGATTTTCTGCGACCAAAGATTGCAGTTGAGATTGGTTTCCAGGAATATCAGCTCGCCGGTATCCGGATTGATCCGAAATTCGAACCGGCCATAGTCAAACGGATGGAAAACCGCGGCCATCTGCCGGGTGAAATGGGCGATCCGCGGTTGCCATTCGGGGTCATTGAACAGGATGGTTTCATATTTTCCGCTGCGCTGGGTCAGATCCCGTTTTTCGGCATAGGTGCGGAGCCGCGAAGGATCGGCCTGTTCAAACATGAACATCGGACAGAGCGTCGGCTGGCCGCCGGAAAGGATCATCGGGACTTCGATATCATGGCCGTCAAGAAACGGTTCCACCAGCGCATCATGCCCTTCGTCCTGGATCTCGGTCACCGCCTGGACGACCCCGGCCCAGTCGGTCGCGTCACACACGCCCCAGCTGGCAGACGAAGCGTTGGGCTTGATCACCATCCGGTCGGCCATCGGACAATGCCGCTCGGCAATCGGGGCGCCGCGCCGATAGATCGCCCAGGGCGCGGTTGGAATGCCGCGGGCCTTGGCCTCCAGCTTGGTCAGATGCTTGTCATCCGAAAGGCCGCGCAGGATCGGTGAGGCGCCGAGAAAGGGAATCGCCAAGCGCGTGCACAAGAGCGGCAACAGCATCTCGCTGTTCAGAAAACCGCCGCGATTGAGCAACGGAAAGACAAAGTCACAGCCGGGATGATCGAACAACACTTCGTAACTGTCAGCGAGCGTCAGAGGCATGCCGATACGCTCAAGCAGCGCCCGGATTTCGCGATGATAAAGCGCGTGATTGCCGTCTTCGGCATGCAGATCTTCATCGGAAAACACATGTTTTGCGACAAATAAAAGCCGGATGCGGGACCGCATTTCGGGATCGATGAGACTAATATTCGGCGCATCGAATCTGGGGGATTGAAACGACATGCCCTGTTGAATGCCGTGCACAGTTGACAGAATTAAGACATTTGCGACCAATTATCGCTCGCGCAGGACCGATAGCGGCACGGAAAAATGGAAACCATTGGTTTTTTATGGCCGGGGATAGTATGTTTTTCTCATGTCTGCCGTGAAAGCCGCCCGTCCGACCGATATTTTTGCGCCTGATGACTGGGCGGCGCTGAAACGCGTGTCATCCTGGCGCGGTATCGGGCTGATTATCCATGGCTGGGCGGTCATCCTGCTGGCCTTGGCAGCGGCACTGTGGATCGCCCATCCGGTCGCCTGGATTGCCGCGATTGTGATCATTGGCAGCCGGCAGCTCGGCCTGTCCATCCTCATGCACGATGCGGCGCATGGTCTTTTGCATCCCGACCGCAAGACCAATAATTTTCTCGGGCAATGGGCCACCGGCATTTTTACCGGCAGCAACCTGCAAGCCTATCGCGCCTATCATCTGGTCCACCATCGCTATACCCAGCAGGATGAAGACCCCGATCTGCGCCTGTCGCAACCCTTTCCAACCAGCAAGGCCAGCATGACCCGCAAGATCCTGCGCGATCTGACCGGATTGACCTTCATCAAGCAGCGCGGGGGGCAGATCCTCACGATGCTGTCGGCGCTCCGGCTTCTGGTCACGAGCCGCGGTGCGGTCTTACGCGCCTATGACGACAAGGCGGGGCGGCCAGAAACCGGTCTCACCGGAGAATCGATCGATCCCGGACGCCAGAGTGATGCGCAGACGCTGTTTATCGGCAAGGTCACGGCCCAGTTCTGGCTGGCGCAACTCGCCCTGCTCGGCCTGTCCTATGCGTCAGGCTTTGGCCCGTGGCCGTTTCTGATCTGGATGATTGCCCTGGCGACCACTTTTCAACTGTTCCTGCGGCTGCGCAATATTGCCGAACATGCCTGCACCACGACCGGCAGCGACGATCCGTTCACCCATGCCCGGACGACTTATGCCAATCTGTTCGAACGCGCGACGGTTGCGCCCTATTGGGTCAATTATCACAGCGAGCATCATCTGTTCATGGGCGTGCCTTGTTATAATTTGCCACAGGCGCATCGCCTGTTGAAAGCCGCAGGCCGGACCGAGCAAATGACTATTGCCAAGGGCTATTGGGATGTACTCAAACAGGTAACGACGCCAGCAACGACATCCCGAGCGTGATCACGGCAACACCAGCGCGCTAGAGAAAACGGCCCAATTTCTCGGGCGTCAGATGGCCGGTCTTGGTCCACGCCAGACAACCGGTTTCGCTATAGGGTTTATGCGTCCATCCCGGCGGCGTGCGGTCCCAGGTGCCGGTCGGATAGTCGCCATATTCGTCGGACAGGCTCCCATCGAGAATGAAAGTCTCGCTGCCGCCTTCATGGACATGTTCGGGATAAGCGCTACCAGGCGCCCAGCGAACAATCTTGACCTGTTCGCCATCATGCCGATGCAACCAGGCAAATTCGACACCGGGCGCGCCGCCGTCTTCAAATATCAGATCATCCAGCGCAACCGAAAACTGACGGGTGTCGGCGGGATCAAATTGATGCAGTTTGACCAATATCGTGCATCCGTCCCGGCTATGCGGTTTATGCTGCGTGCCGATCGGATTGCGAACATAAGTGCCCGCCGGGAAGTCGCCATGTTCGTCAGAAAATATCCCGTCGATCACCAGAAATTCCTCGCCGCCGCTATGGACGTGCGGATCGAAATAGCTCCCCGGTGCATAGCGCACCAGCGACGTTGCGCGGGCCACCTCGCCGCCGACCCGGTCGAGCATCTTGCGCTCAACTCCCGGCAATGGGGAAGGCACCCAGGTCATATCCTCCGGCCGGAGAACAACGGTTTTATCAAATTCGGCGTTTATACGCATGGTCTCTATCTAGGCTTTGCTGTCTCTATTTCAATTCACTTGATTGAGAATACCGCATAATCGGCTAAGTATTGGAATCATGACGGCTTTCCTGATCATTCCTCTGGCTTTTCTCCTCGGCTTTGCACTGGTCCGCGCCGCGACCTGTACGGTCGCTGCGACCATGCGCTGGATTGGCGACGGCAAGACCGATTGGCTCTTCGGCCTGCTGGTCGTTGCCGCCTGGGCCGGATTGGTGCTGTTTCTGCTGCTGCAATATTCCGGCCGCGCACATATTCCGGTCGATATTGCCATCGGTTGGCCACTATTCGCCGGTGCGGCGATCATGGGCCTGGGAGCGGTGATCAACAAGGGCTGTTTCATCGGCACGGTCGGCTATATCGGCACTGGCAAGTTCAGTTATTTGCTCACTTTTGTCGGCCTGGGCCTCGCCATGGTGGTGCTCCGCACCGACGGGGTTGCGCTGTGGGATCCGGTGGTCTTTCAAAGGCGCGTCGCGATTGAGGACAGCCTTTACAAGCAAGCCGCACTGGTCCTGTTCGCAGCCATCGCATTGGTCAGCGCCTATCTGGTGCTGGTCAAGCGCAATGGTTCGATGCTGGCGCTATTGACCATCGGGATCAGCGCCGCGATGATCTATGGCACCCGGCCGGAATGGTCCTATGCAGCCGTGCTCAACAGCCTAATCGCCGGACAGGGCCTATCGGTCGGCATGACCGTCGAGCTGGCGGTTGGCGCGCTGTTTGGTGGCGCGATTTTCAGCAGCTGGCTCAAAAACCGGTTCCACCCGCAACTGGGTACTCTTAAACAGGCCGCGGCCAATATGGTCGGTGGCTTTCTGATGGGCCTGGGGGCAGCGGCGGTCCCGGGTGGCAATGATGTCCTGCTGCTGTGGACCATCCCCGGGCTGACGCTCTATGGCGTTGTCGCTTATATGATGATGATCGCAACCATCGCTGCCATCCTCAAAATCATGCCTTTTGCGGAGCGCATCATGACCCACCATATCGCGCCCGACAAGTCGCCGGAAAAGACTAGCGCCGAATGAACCGGTGCGCCGCGCGATCCTTTTGCGTGGTGGCCGGATCGAATACCTCGCCGTTCATCGCAATATAGACGCCGTGGGGCAAGGTCTGGCACGCCGCCAGCGCAAAACCGACATTGAACTCGGCGTCGCTGTTGCGCAGAGTGGCCGGCTGCATCGCACCGGTCAGCACGATCGTCTTGTCGGCAATATCGGCCAGTATCATGGCGGTCTGGACCATGGTGTCGGTGCCATGGGTGACGAGAATCTTGTCCGCGTCACTCGCCGCGACCGCCGCATGGATGTCCGCGCGATCGGAATCGGTCAATTCCAGACTGTCCTTGCGCATCAGCTGGGTGACCCGGTGCGGAACAAAGACGTTGTTCTCAGCCAGAATATTGGGGAGCGTGGTCGGACCAATATGATATTCGGACAGGGCATCGAAATAGACCTTGTCGATCGTGCCGCCGGTGGTGAAAATGTCGATCATCAGGCGCATTCATCCAGGACAGGCGCAGCCGGTTTTCCGTCCGGTGCCGGAAACGGCTGGCGGAAGGAAAACGCTTCTGCTGTAGGGCCGTACTCGGCAAGCTCGGCGATCTTTGCCAAACCCTCTGCCACCGAAGGCGCATGACCAGCAGGAACCCACCAGAGCGCCTGGAACACATCCATTTTCTCGAACCATTGCTTGCGACGGCGCATGAACGACAGGTGGTCCGGCTGACGATATACGAAAGCGCCCAGCGCCTCGACATCGCTCCAGACCGACATGTTGACCAGCAGCTGCGGGTCGCTCGCATCCGGCACGATATCGGTGGCGTCATTGCCGTCGCCGACCAGCCGCCAGACAAAGCCCGGTGATTGCTCGGCAATGGCGTTGACATCGTCCAGCGCGTTCATGAAATCGGCATTGGCCGGATCATCGCGATGATGGATGAAACGACCGACGTTGATTTGCGCGAGATGATAGCTGCTCATGACAGCGCTTCGCCGATCAGCTTGCGGGTATTCTCGATGCCGTAGAGCGCAATGAAGCTGCCCATGCGCGGGCCTTGCGAGCTGCCGAGCAAGGTTTCGTAAAGCGCCTTGAACCAGTCGCGTAGATTGTCAAAGCCGCCTTCCTTGCCGATCGTGTAGACGATGGTCTGGATATCTTCCGCAGCGGCTTCGGCCGGCAGATCGGCCAGTTCGGTGTCGAGCCGTTCCAGCGCCGCGGTTTCCACCCCTTCCGGCTTGCGCCGCTGCAGGGTCGGCGCAATGAAATCCTTGTGATAGGCCATGGCATTGCCGATCAGCTCGTCGAGATCGGGATATTTCTCGGGCGTCGCGTCGGGCGCATATTGGCGCAAATAGCCCCAGATTTGTTCGCGATCGGCATCACCCATCACGCCCACCAGATTGAGCAGCAATCCGAAGGTCACCGGAATCGTATCGGATGGCACATCGCCGCCATGGACATGATGCACGGCATTGCCGAGCTGCTTGTCCGGCGCCTGGTCATGCCAGTTGGCGCGGAACTGGAAATATTCGTCCACCGCCTTGGGGATCACGCCCATATGCAATTGCTTGGCCGATTTCGGTTCGCGGTAAATATAGAAGGCGAGACTGTTTTCGGAGCCATAGCGCAGCCATTCGTCGAGACTGAGGCCATTGCCCTTGGACTTCGAAATTTTTTCGCCTTTTTCATCGAGGAACATTTCGTAGATCAGGCCTTCGGGCTTGCGCGCACCCAGCACCTTGGCGATCTTGCCCGACTGCACACCGCTGTCGGTCAGGTCCTTGCCATACATTTCATAGTCGACGCCCAGAGCCACCCAGCGCATCGCCCAATCAACTTTCCATTGCAGCTTCGCGCCGCCGGTCAGGGCATTATGCTCGATCATTTCGCCGTCATCTTCAAAGCGCACGATACCGGCATCGGCGTCGACAATCTCGACCGGTACCTGCAGGACATGTCCGGTTTTCGGGCTGATCGGCAGGATCGGCGAGTAGGTCGCCTGGCGTTCCTTGCCCAGGGTGGGCAGCATGATATCGAGAATCTGCTGGTTGCGCGCGAGGACCAGTTTCAAGGTCTCGTCAAACGCCCCGCTTTGATAGCGTTCGGTCGACGAGATAAACTCATAGTCAAAGCCGAAACGATCGAGAAATTCCCGCAGCATCGCATTATTATGCGCGGCGAAACTGTCATAGTCCGTGTCGAACGGGTTGGGCACCTGAGTCAACGGCTTGTGGAGATGGTCGGCCAGCATGTCCTGGTTGGGCACATTGGTCGGGACCTTGCGAAAGCCGTCCATATCATCGGAAAAGGCAATCAGGCGAGTCGCGTTGCCGGTCAGCGTCTCATAGGCGCGGCGCACCATGGTCGTTCGGAGAACCTCATTAAACGTGCCGATATGCGGCAGGCCCGACGGACCATAGCCGGTCTCGAACAGCATCGGCTCACCACCAGGTTTGGGAGCAGGCGCCCCGCGTTCACCGCGATAGCGTTTGAGCAATTTGCGGGCCTCTTCAAATGGCCATGCTTTGGATTGCTGTGCGGCTTCACGATAGTCGGTCACGATGGAATAGTCCTGTTATTTGATTTGCGTGGTTTATTTTGCTTGGTTCTGCGCCAATAGTGGCATTACCGTCTATAGCAAGTTAGAACAGCACAAAAGCAGGAGATTTCAAATGGGTGCCTTGATCGCAGGGGTGTTGCTCTGGAGCATCGTTCACCTCACCAAATCCGTCGCCCCGGGCGTCCGCCGCGGCTTGCAGAACCGGCTTGGCGAAGGGCCGCATCAAGGCCTGGTGGCCGTGCTGATCATCGCCGGTCTCGCGCTGATGATTTATGGTTGGCGCACCGCGATATCGGAATTTGTCTATGACCCGCCCAGCTGGGGCCGGCATCTCAACATGTTGACCATGTTGTTCGCCATCTATCTGATCGGGGCCGCCCAGGGCAAATCGCGGATCAAGCAGATCATCCGCCATCCGATGCTGACCGGCGTGGTGATCTGGGCGGCAGGGCACTTGCTGGCCAATGGTGATACCCGCTCGCTAATCCTGTTCGGTGGCATCGGTCTGTGGGCGCTGATCTCGATATTCACGGTCTCCCGCAATGAAGGCGCCTGGGTGAAGCCGACAGAGACGGCAACGGTCGGCCGCGAGATTCTGAGCGTCGTGATCGTGCTCGTGCTCTACATCGTGCTGTTCGGCATGCACCGCTTTTATGCCGGTGTGGCGCTCGCCGGGCCCAACGCCCCAGGATGAGAGGCAGGCGATGAGGGTAAACCGATGCCGGTGAAATCTTGACCGATCGCGCGCTTCCCTATCCGGCGCTGCACGCCAGTCATAGCGGGATCTGGATTTGCGACAATGATGACCAACCGCGTGCGATTGGCAAAGGGGAGGCGATCGGACGCGTCGCGGAAACGCCGCATATCATGCTCAATGCGCCGCTGATGGGACAACGGCTCGGCTATCCCGATCTGTCCGGTCTCGATCTGCTGGAACTGTTCGCGTTCATCCATCCGGCGCGCTTTGTCGTGCCGACCCCGACCGGATTGGCCAAGGCTCTGAATCTGGACGTACCCGAACAGGAAGCGGATATCCCCGCCCTCTATCAGCAAGCGGCCAGCCTGTTGCTCGATCGCCTCGGTGCGGCGGACTGGCTGGAAAGAGAAGGCGCCTGGAGCAGCGCCCAGGCGCTCTATCGTCTGCGCTGGCCATGGGCAGCGGAACTGTCCCAGCGCCTAGAAAAGCCGCAACAGACCGAACGCTGGCTGTTTTCAAAACTCACGGAGTGGGAGGAGGCACCACCCCGTCCATCGCCCCGACCGATTGGACTGACGCCGGAAGAAACCAGCGAACAGCTTGACCAGCTCACCGGCAAGGGCGCCGAGAAACGGGACGGCCAGAAACGCTATGCCGCTGCGGTTGCCGGCATATTCGGCCCCCGCAAAGTCAAAGGCGCACCCAATATGCTGCTCGCCGAAGCCGGAACCGGCATTGGCAAAACCCTGGGCTATCTCGCGCCCGCCTCGTTATGGAGCAGCAAAGCCGAGGGAGCGGTCTGGATCTCGACTTTTACCAAGAATCTCCAACGGCAGCTCGATCAGGAAACCCGCCGGATCTATCCTGACGAAACCCGCTTTCGGGAAAAAGTGGTGATCCGGAAAGGCCGGGAAAATTATCTCTGCCTGCTGAACCTCGAAGACGCCTTGCAGGGCGGGTTTGCCGGACGCGCCGCGATACTCGCGCATCTCGTCGCGCGCTGGGCCGCCTATAGCAAGGACGGCGACATGATTGGCGGCGATCTGCCCGGCTGGCTGACCACGCTGTTTCGCCGCAATGGCACCACGGCGCTCACTGATCAGCGCGGCGAATGCGTCTATGCCGGCTGTCCACATTATCGCAAATGCTTCATCGAGAAATCCGCGCGCGCCAGCGAGCAGGCCGATATTGTCATCGCCAATCATGCCCTGGTCATGGTCAATGCCGCGCGCGGGCGTGAACAGCAGAACCGGCCGACCCGGCTGATCTTCGACGAAGGCCATCATCTGTTTGACGCAGCCGACTCGATGTTTGCCGCCCGCCTGTCGGGACAGGAAGCGATTGAAATCCGGCGCTGGGTGATTGGTCCCGAGAGCAAGAACCGCGGCCGCCGGAGAGGCCTCGCCGCGCGCCTGGCGGATCTCGCTTCCTATGACGAGGAGGGCGGCCGCGCGATCGAAAGCGCGCGCCATGCGGCCGAGGCCCTGCCCGGCGACGGCTGGTTGCAAAGGCTGTCCGAGAATGAAGCCTTCGGGCCCCTGGAAGCCTTGCTCGCCGAAGTCCGTGCGATGGTCTTCGCTCGCGATGAAAGCCAGAGCGCCGATGCCGGCTATGGTCTCGAAACCGAACTGACCGATGTCGAGGGATCAATGATCGACGCCGTTGCCAACGCCGCTGGGGCGATTGACGCTTTGCTCAAACCGCTGGTCCGGCTGGGCCAGCGAGATCGAGCATCTGATCGAGGACGGTCCCGACTGGATGGACGCGCCGGCGCGGGCCCGAATGGAGGGCGCGCTGGGCAGTCTGGGATGGCGCTGTGACACCCTGTCGGGCTGGCTGGCGCTGCTCGCGCGGATCGGCGGGCCGGCCGATCCCGATTTTGTCGACTGGCTGATGATCGACCGGTTCGAAGGGCGGGAATATGATATCGGCATTTGCCGACACTGGCTCGATCCGACCATTCCGGTAACCGAAGTGGTGACCAAACCGGCCCATGGCGTGATGATCACATCGGCGACCCTGAAAGGCGGCGGAGACTGGGACACCGCCCGCGCGCGCAGCGGCGCCGTGCATCTGGATCAGGACGCGACCCTGTTCGAAGTGCCCAGTCCGTTTGACTATGCGCGGCAGGCCAAGGTGATCATCGTGACCGACATCAAGCGCGGCGACATGCCCGCGCTGGCTGGCGGCTATGCCCAGCTGATCGAAGCGGCGGGCGGCGGAACCCTGGGCCTGTTCACCGCCATTCGCCGACTGCGCACCGTCTATGCCCGGATCGCCGATCGCATGGCGCAAGGCGGGTTGCCGATTTATGCCCAGCATGTCGACCCGATCGACACCGGCACACTGGTCGATATTTTTCGGGATGATCCGCGCGCCAGCCTGCTCGGCACCGATGCATTGCGCGACGGCGTTGATGTGCCCGGCGACAGCTTGCGGCTGGTGGTGATGGAATCGGTGCCATGGCCACGGCCCGATATCCTGCACAAGGCCCGGCGGATGGCCGGCGGCGGCAGCGCCTATGATGACCGGATCATCCGTGCGCGACTCGCCCAGGCCTTTGGCCGGATAATCCGCCGCGCAGATGATCATGGGCATTTCGTCATATTGTCCTCCGCTTTCCCGTCGCGGCTGCTGTCCGCCTTTCCGGAAGGAACCCCGGTTGAACGGATGCCGCTGGCCCAGGCGCTTACCGAAATAAAGGCCGCCCAGAGCGAAAGGCTGCAATCCGGACTTTCCCCTGACATATCTTTCGGGCATGACGCAGATCACACGGGCGAAACAGGCGAATTATGAAAAAACTCACCCTCTTGCGGCATGCCAAATCAAGCTGGGACGATCCGGTAGCGCGTGACTTTGATCGCCCGTTAAACGGCAAGGGCAAACGCGCCGCCACGGTTATCGGAACCTTCATCAAGCGCCATGGCCTGGCGGTTGACCAGGTCCTCGCCTCGCCAGCGGTGCGCGTTGTCGAAACACTGGACCAGGTGGAACCCGCCAGTGGATTGTCGTTCGAACCGGACTGGGACCGCAAAATCTATCTCGCGTCGTCGGTGACCCTGATGGACGTCTTGCGGGGCGCGCGGGCCGATGCCGAGCATGTTATGATGGTCGGCCACAATCCCGGACTGGAGGATCTGATCTTCGACCTGGTGCCGGACGACGGATCCTCTGAGAATCGCAAGGCGGTGGAAGCAAAATATCCGACCGCCGCGCTGGCCGAGCTGACGCTCGCTATCGATAGCTGGTCCGACCTGCGGGATGGTTGCGCCACCTTCGACCGGTTCACGCGCCCGCGTGACCTCGATCCCGAGCTGGGCCCTGATTACAACTGATTAGCGGGACACCGGCTCTGCAACCGCCTAGCTTTGTTGCAGCGCGTTGGACAAGCGGTCCCTGATAGTTTTTAGCTCGGCAACGATCAACGCGCTCTCCGCACTATTTTGTGCGGCCATCGGAATAGCCGACGCGGTCGATGGACTTTGGGGCGGTTCGATGGCGGATGACGGTTTGTTTTTCCGGCTCGTCAGAAATTTCCGGGCGCCCTTGATCGTATAGCCTTCATCATTGAGCAGCCGGTTGATGGTTTTCACCATCTCGACATCTTCCGGCCGATAGTGACGCCGCGACCCGGCGCGCTTGAGCGGTTGCAGCATGCCGAATTGTTCTTCCCAATATCGCAGGATATGGGGTTTGATGTTCAGTTCTTTGGACAATTCTCCGATGGTTCGGAAAGCACCGCTATCTTTGGTCATACTCATACGCGACCTGTCAGTTACCCAGCTGCGATGATACGGTCACGCATCGTCTGGCTGGCCCGGAACGTAAGAACCCGGCGCGGTGCGATCGGCACTTCGATACCGGTTTTGGGGTTGCGGCCGGTGCGTTCGCCCTTGTCGCGCAGGACAAAGGTGCCGAAACCGGAAATTTTGACATTTTCGCCATCGACCAGCGCGGCAATCATGTGATCGAGGATGGACTCCACCATCACGGCGCTGTCCGCACGCGACAGGCCCACCTGGCGATTCATCGTGTCCGACAGGTCGGCGCGGGTGAGGGTACTGCTGTAACTCATCGTAATAACTCCCAATAAGAGCCTGAAAATCTTGCACATGTCATAAAGCAACTTGGCAAAATTGTAAATCGCAGGCGCATCTTATCACTAGATTTCGGTTATTTACCGGGATAAGCCGTTGCGATGACCGATCAAGCCACGGCCTCCAGCCACCAAAACGTCCCATTGACCACCCTTCTCAGCCAGTGCGGCACCGGCGGGGCGGCGAATCCGGTCAGCCTGCCTGAAGGCTGGACGCAAGGCCGGACCGCCTTTGGCGGCCTGTCGACCGCGCTGGCCTATCAGGCCGCCTCTCATATCGAACCCGATCTGCCCGGCCTGCGATCCGCCCAGATTGCCTTTACCGGCCCGTTGTTCGGCAGCCTGACCGCCGAAACCAAAATGCTGCGCCGCGGCCGCAGCACCGCCTTTGTGCAATCCGAGCTGTTTGGCGACAAGGGACTCGGGCTGCATTGCAATTTCATTTTCGCCGCGCAGCGGGAGACCGCGATCCAAACCGCCGATATGGCGAAACCCGATTTCCCGCCGCTGCCCGCAGACGCGGATCTCCACAGCGGACCACCACAATTTTTTACCTCGAAAATGGAATTTGTCGGCAAACGGATCGATACCAGCGTCAAGACTAACCGCCTCACCCGCTGGATGCGTCTGAAGGATCGGGACGGGCTCGATCCGGTTGCCGAGATTCTGTGTATGGGCGACAGCCTGCCGCCTTCGATCATGGGTCTGCTCGACAAGAATGCGATGGTCAGCTCGATGAACTGGCAGGTCAATATCATTGCCGACACTCCAGCCACTGACGCCGGCTGGTGGCTGATCGATTCGGTCACCCATCATGCCGATCACGGCGCGAGCAGCCAGTATATGAGCATCTGGAACAGCGATCAGCAGCTCATGGCGACCGGCATGCAGAGCGTCGCCTATTACGCCTAGCAACGCGGAGCTTTTGTTCGGCAGCAGACAATGATAGGATCGTGCCATCCGCGACTGGCGAGTTTGGATGGGATACCATCGGGAAGCGGGTGTTTGATCAGCCGTTCGCCTGGGCGTTTCTCATAACCGAAGGAGTCGCCCGATGCCCGCATCTCAACCGATCACCATCGTTTTTCTGGTGTTTGACGCTATCACGCAACTGGATTTTACCGGACCCGCACAATTTCTGGCGCGCCTTCCCGATGCTTCTGTCCACACCGCTGCGAAACAGATCAAACCGATCCAGACCGATAGTGGCTTTGCCATCCTGCCGACCCATGATTTTACCGGCTGTCCGCAAGCCGATTTGCTTTGTGTCCCGGGCGGCTTCGGCACCCGCGCGGTCATCGAGGACAGCGCTACATTGCAGTTCATTCGCGACCAGGCCGCCGGCGCCCGCTACGTGACATCGGTCTGCACCGGATCGCTGGCGCTTGGAGCTGCGGGCTTGCTGCAAGGCAAAAAGGCAACCAGCCACTGGGCCTATACCAGTCTGCTGGAGCGGTTTGGCGCAACCCATGTCGATCAACGGGTCGTCCAGGATGGCGCTGTCATTACCGCCGGTGGCGTCACCTCCGGCATCGATTTTGCGCTGACCGTTATCGCCGAAATTGCCGGTCAGAATTTTGCCGAAGCAGTGCAACTGGGCCTCGAATATGATCCGCATCCCCCGTTCAGCAGCGGCAGCCCGAAAGTTGCAGACCCCAAACTCGTGCAAATGTTGCGAGAGCGCACCTATAATGTTGTCCTCGACCAGATGATCCGCACCATCGATGCTAGCGAAAACACCAGCGGCCACCCCTAGCCCGATTGGGCATGACGATCATCCTGTCCATCTTCCACTTGCCCTGACCCGCCACTTGCCCTGACCCGCCACTTGCCCTGACCCGAAAGCCCTCCTTCTGACCGATCGTCTTTCCTCTCGCCCGAAAACCGCGCCGCGCCGGATCAGCGATACCAAGCTGTTCCTGTTTGCCATGGCCTGTGCGGCAGCGGTGGCCAATGGCTATTATATCCATCCGCTGATCGCCCCGGTTGGCGACGAGTTTGGCGTCCGCGGCGCCATTCTCGGGCTGGTACCCGCCTTCAACCAGATCGCTCTCGCACTGGGCATATTGCTGCTGTTGCCGCTTGGCGACCGGATCAACAACCGCAAGCTGGTCATCCTGTTTGTCACCGGCCAACTGCTCGCCCTGATCGCCATGGCCGCCGCGCGTGACTTTCGGCTTTTCGTGCTCGCCTCCTCGGTGCTCGGATTCATGACCATCACGCCCTATCTGCTGCCAGCCTATGTCACCAAGCGGGTCCAGCCGGACCGTGTTGGGCATGTCACCGGGGTCTTGACCGCCGGGATCACCGCCGGACTGCTCGGCAGCCGCGCCGGCGCCGGGCTGCTCGGGGAATATTTCGGCTGGCGCTCGGCCTATTGGGTGGGGGCCGGACTGACGCTGACGCTGGCCATAATCCTGCCGCTGATCATGGAAAAGGACGAGGTGCTCAAGGATGACGAGGATGGCCAGGAAAGCTATGCCGCGCTGATCGCCTCGCTCTGGCCGATCATCAAGACCATGCCGGACGTGCTGATTGCCGGCCTGTTGCAGGCCCTGTCCTTTGGCTTTTTTCTGGCGCTGTGGCTCGGAATCGGCCTGCACCTGACGAGTCCGGCGATGGGCTATGGCGTCGATGTGGTCGGCTATCTCGCCCTGCTCGCGGCGATCAACATTTTCGTCGGGCCCTGGTCCGGCCGGATGTGCGATCGGATCGGGGCTGAAAAGGCGCGCGGCCTGTTTGCGGTTGCCCAGCTGATCGGTGCTGCCTTGCTGTTCGCCTCCGGTGACAATATCTGGCTGCTGATGATCCCGGTCTTGTTCAGCAATTTTGGCGGGGCATCGATGGATGTGGCCAATCGCACGATTCTGTTCAATCGCAATCCGGAAATCCGCACCCGGTTGATGACCGTCTATATCGTCATCATGTTCCTCGGCGGCGGACTGTCAAGCTGGCTCGGCACCGCGGCCTATGCCTGGGGGCAATGGAATGCCATTGCCGGCATTTCGATGGTCTTCGCCAGTCTGATCATGATTCTCGCGCTGTGGGGCCAGCGGCTGCGCAAAACTTGACGGACCTATTGATTGCACCGATTGTCTAGGGACCGGATCAGGGGAGAATGGAATGAAAAGGCTGTTGATGATGTTGCTTCTGCTATTGCCAGTACCGGCAATCGCTGAGAAGCCCGTGCAGACCTCCGGCCATCAGCAGCTGGTCGAACAATATACCGCCGCGTTCAACGCCCGTGATGTCAACGCCATGGCTGCGCTGATGCATCCCGACATCCAGTGGATCACGATAAAAGGCGACCAGTCCGAAGTCACAACCAATGGCAAGGACAAGATGGTGAGCGAGATGGCCGGTTATTTCAAAAGCCCAACCAGCATCAGCAGTAGCCTGAGCGGCTGGTCGGTCAATGGCGACTATGTCAGCGTGATCGAAACCGCATCCTGGCTGAACGGCAAGGGAATCCGCCAGGCGCAAAGCGCCACCGCAGTCTATCAGATTGCGGATGGTCTGATCCGCCGGGTATGGTATTTTCCGGAGCAGAAACCCGAATAGCGTTCAGATCTGAACGAGAACCTTGCCGATATTGCCGCCGGTGAACAATTTGCCATAAGCGGTCAGCACATTTTCAATGCCGTCGGTGACATCAAAGGGCGTGTCGATCAACCCCTGATCCAGCCAGTCTTGCAGCTGCACTGTCAGCCGCTCGCCTTGATCCATGAAGTCTGGTGAGAAAAAGCCCTCGACCCGCAGCCGTTTCATCAGGATCTGGTCGAAATTCACCGGCCCCTGTCCGCGCCCGTCACCCTTATATTGCGCCAGCAAACCACAGAGCGCGACACGGCCATAGAGCGCCATATTGGGCAATACAGCATCCAGAATAGGGCCACCGACATTGTCGAAATAGGCATTGATTCCACCGTCGATTTTCGCCAGCTCTGCCGCAATATCGTCCTGTTTATAATCAATCGCGCGGGTAACGCCGAGCTCGCTTTCCAGCCAGCGGCATTTCTCCGGACCGCCAGCCAGGCCGTAAACATTCGCCCCCAAGATCCGGGCGATCTGACAGGCCAGCACGCCCGTTGCGCCGGCGGCAGCCGAGACCAGCACATTATGCCCGGCGACAACGCCCGCGGTTTCCTGCAATCCCCACAGCGCGGTCCAGCCGTTAAATCCGAGCACGCCAAAATGCTGCTTGATATCGCTGACCGCCGGATCGACGGCAACCAGCCCCGCCAGTTCCGGCTCAATCACCGCATGCTCCGCCCATTGCCCAAAGCCCCGCACCAGATCACCTTCGGCAAAACCGGCATGGCGGGACCGGGCCACATGACCGAGCACCAAGCCGACCATCTTGGTGCCCAGTTCCAGCGGCGGCTGGTAGCTGTCTTCGCGCTCGGTCATCCACATGCGGGTACCTGCATCCATCGAAAGATAAGCGGCTTTGACGAGCACCTGACCGTCCGCCAGCTCCGGCATCGGCTCGGTTTCCAGAGACAGCGCGCTCGCGACATCATCGCCATCAGGGCGCTTGTTCAACTGCCAGAAACGGTTTGTGGTCACGGCTTGTCTCCCCTTGGTTCGGCGAGCAGCTTAGAGAAGATCGTTCTGTCCGATACTATTCTTATTGGCGGGGAGGCGGAGCCACATGTCGGCGACACCCAGCCATCCGGCCCGGCCAGCATTTATGATCATCCCCGCGTCTGGTCAGCATTCAACCAGATTGACCGCGAGCCCACCCTGCGACGTTTCCTTGTACCGCTCGCTCATGTCCAGTCCGGTTTTGCGCATTGTTTCGATCACTTCGTCGAGGCTCACCCGGTGGGTCCCGTCGCCGAGAATTGCGAGCCGCGCGGCCTCGATCGCCTTGACTGCGCCAACCGCATTGCGCTCGATACAGGGCACCTGCACCAGGCCTGCCACCGGATCGCAGGTCAGCCCGAGATTATGCTCCATGCCGATTTCGGCCGCGTTTTCAACCTGACTGGGCGTCCCGCCCCAGGTGGCCGTCAAACCCGCCGCAGCCATGGAACAGGCAACACCGACTTCGCCCTGACAACCAACTTCGGCACCCGAAATGGATGCGTTTTCCTTGAACAGGGATCCGATCGCCGCGGCGGTGAGAATGAAGGTTTCGATACCGGCCTGATCCGCCTTGGGAGAAAACCGCTCGTAAAAGCGCAGCACCGACGGCACGATTCCGGCCGCGCCATTGGTCGGCGCGGTGACGACCTTGCCGCCCGCGGCATTTTCCTCGTTCACCGCCAGCGCCCAGAGATTGACCCAGTCGAGCACCGTCAGCGGATCGGACAAAGCACGTTCCTGGCGTTCCATCAACCGGGCGTGAATCAGCGGGGCGCGGCGTTTGACCTTCAGGCCACCCGGCAAGATACCACCGGAGCGAATGCCGCGATCGACGCATTGCGACATGGCATCAGCGATCATCTGGATCCGCGCACTGATCTCACTATCCGAGGAACCGGTTTGTTCATTGGCGCGCATGATATCGGCAATTGAAAGATTTTCTTCCGCCGCGATCCGCAACAGATCCGCCCCCGAGCAGAATTTATAGGGCACGTCCCACAGACCCGATTCCGGATTGTTTGCACCAATTTGGTCTTCGTCCAGGATCGCGCCGCCACCGACCGAATAATAGACTCGCGTATCGACCAGTTCATCACCCGCAAACGCGTTGAACCGCATGGCATTGCTGTGAAAGTCGAGCCGCTTCTTCTGGTCGAAGACCATGTCCGCATCTTCATCAAAGGCTATGGCATGCACCCCATTGAGCAGCATTTGCCCGGTTTCGCGGATTTGGTTGACCAACCTATCCGCATCATCGGGCTCGCTCTTGTCCGGACGCTGTCCGGACAGTCCGAGCAGAATCGCGCGATCCGTCGCGTGCCCCTTGCCGGTCAGCGCAAGCGACCCGAACAGCTTGGCCTCAACCCGGGTCACGGTCTCGAGCTTGCCTGCCGCGGCAACCCGCTCGACAAACAAAGCCGCCGCCAGCATCGGCCCCATCGTGTGCGAACTCGACGGACCGACGCCGATTTTGAACAGTTCAAATGTGCTGGCAACCATGGCTGTGCATCCTCCGGCCGCTGATTATGGCTAAGCGCCCTTCACGCCGGCGATCCATTGATCGACCATGGTTTCGAGGATGTTCAACGGCACCGATCCGCCGCCCAGAACCGTGTCATGAAAGCCGCGAATGTCAAAATCGTCGCCCAGTTCCTTTTCCGCGCGCGCGCGCAATTCCTGAATCTTGAGCATGCCGATTTTATAGCTTGTCGCTTGTCCCGGCATCACCAGATAGCGGCGCACTTCACTGCGCACAGCGGTTTCCGGTATCGGCGAGTTAGCGAGGAAATAGGCGACGGCCTGTTCTTCGGTCCAGCCTTTCGAGTGGAGACCGGTGTCGACCACAAGCCGGATCGCGCGCCAGATCTCGGTGGTGAGCCGGCCGAAATCGGAATAGGGATTTTCATAGGCCCCCATTTCCTTGGACAGAAGCTCGGAATAGAGCGCCCATCCTTCGCCAAAGGCCGGGATATAGCCGCCCTGGGCACGGAATTTCGGAATCCCGGTAAGCTCCTGTGCAATCGAGCTTTGCATATGATGGCCCGGATTGCCTTCATGATAAGCGATCACTTCGAGGCTGTGAATCGGCATGGCGCGCATATCGGACAGATGGGCATAATAAGTGCCCGGGCGGCTGCCGTCCGGTGTTCCGGACCGATAATGCTGGGCGGCGCCGTCCTGCTCGCGAAACGGCTCCACTCGCTTCACCACCAGATCCGCTTTGGGCAGGGTGCCGAAAAAGTCGGGCAGGCGAGTCTTGATAAACGCGAGATGTTTCTCGGCCGTATCAATATAATCCTGTGCGCCCTTGTCATCGTTCGAAAAATAGAACTGATCATCTTCCCGCAGGAACGTGAAGAAAGCCTGCAAATCGCCTTCGAATGACACTTTGTCCTTGATCGCTTCCATCTCGCTGCGAATGCGCGTCACTTCGGACAAACCGATAGCATGTATCTGGTCAGCCGTCAGGCTGGTGGTGGTTTGATTGGCCAGGCGGTAATTGTAAAAGGCCTCGCCATTGGGCAGCGCGGACACGCCAAAAGAGGCTTCCGGCGTGTTGGCGAGATCTGCCTTGAACCAGGTAATGATCCGCTCATAGGCGGGCTTCACGGTTTCGACGAGCGCCGTGCGGGCCTCGGCTTTCAGGGCATCGGACCGGCTCTGCGTAATCGTTCCGGCTTTGACCAGCGCCGCCAGCTTGTTCTCGGTCGCTTCCCACAAGGCCGAGGCCGCACCATCGTCAAATGGCGCGCCGGTCGTGATTTTTTCGGACTGTTCGATCACCCCTTCATAGGCAAATCGCGGCGGACGCGTGTCGGATTCGGCATTGCTCTGGGCGCGGGCAAGCAGCTGGTCCAGCGCGCGCGCACTGCCGTTCAGGCGGGCGATAAACGCCACCATGTCGGCATCGCTTGCGACGCGATGCTGATTGATCAGAAACGTGGGGAAAAAGGATTGCTGGCCGTTAAATTGATGCAACACATAGGTATTTTGCCGAAACGGTACGCCGGCTTCTGCGGTCTCCAGTCGGTAAAGCCACATATCCCACGAAATTTTCGCGTCGGATGACAATTTGTCATAATCAAAGCTGCGCTTCATTTCCGCAGTGGCATCGCGCATCCACTGCAACTGCCGATCGGCGGCGGCGATCGAGAAGTCGTCAATCTGGTCATAAGCGGTTTTGCGGCCGAGAAAAGTCTGGGTGATTGGACTGAAGGCGAGCTGTTCCTCAAATTTCTCGTCGAACCAGATATTCAGGCGCTCGCTCTCGGAGACCATGGCATCGACCACGCGGGCTTCGGAGGCTTGTGCCGCAGCACTCGGCGAAGCAACCGCCAGTCCGGCCATTGCGGTGGAGGCCAGTATCATGGGGAGGAATTTGGTCATGTCATCAGATCCTTGTGCGAAAAATGGTCTGGCAACCGCATGGCATAGTCGAACGGCTTTGGGAATATGCGTTCGCCGCCGGCCGCATCACGAGAAGGTGACGAGAATCCCGAAGATCATCGCGTCAGCGAAAATATGGGCAACAATCGGCGCCCCGAGACCCTGCGACCGCTGCGCCAGCGCGCCGAGCATCAATCCATAGACGGTCGCCAGCGATGCGCCAATCAATCCGCTCGGGAAACCACTCACCCAATGGATCACACCGAAGGAAAGCGCCTGAACGATAATCGCGAGCACGGTCGGCATCAGGGTCTTCAGCCATTGTTGCAGCACCCCGCGCCAGATAAACTCTTCCATCAAGGCATTGAGCACGGCAAATCCAAACCCGGTCGCCACCAGGCCCGCAAGAGACAGACTCGGCAGCATCGCTTGCAGACCCGACAGATCAGGCTCCAGCGTCACTGCCCAGAGATAAAGCGCACCGCCGGACAGTAAACTGATCGCGACCACCAGCAGCGCTTCGACCGATCCGAATTTCCCGAACCGCAGCGCGTCTGACCATTCGCCGCCGATGCGGGTGGACAGGCCCAGCAGCGCGACCGCAATCAGGGGAACCAGAAAAGCCAGCGGCCAGATCACCAGTCCGAAACCGGCATAGGTGAGCAGCGCGCCGACCAGGGCTGGGGCCAGCACCGGGCGGGGCGGATCGGACCGCAAGGACCACAGAGTCAGACCGAACAGACCGATTCCGAATATCCCGGCAGCGGCAGAGAGACTGGGACCAAACTGAGCCAGGCTGAACAACAGGAGGCCCAGTAGAGTCGCGCCGGTCAACGGCCATGGGCGGACAATCCGGGCGTTATTCTGGTCATGATGCTGCACTGATCGGTCCCTGCTCGCTATCCGGTCCGATCGACCTATGGCATGCTCGGTCCTCGCCGCAAAGTTTTGACCGTTTCTCTGCGGAGACCGGTCAGGATCCTGATCGCCGCCCGATCAATCCGGTCGCGAAGCCAAGCACGGCCAGGCCGCACGCGATCAGGAGCCAAGTCCGGTTGGGCGACCGGCTATTGGCACGGACTTGCAGGGTGACTTTTTCAAGCGCGACATTGGCCCCCGGCTTGACGGCGAGCGACAGACGCCAGTTTCCTGCCGGGCGGTCGTCCATAGCCAGCGGGATATAGCTGTTGAAATAATTGGGCTGGCTCGAATTGGCTTTGCTGCGGGGCCGAAAGACATGCTCGACCGGTTCCCGGGTATCTCCGAAATGCAGTGTCATCGCGACGCTGTTTGCGCTGTCCGACACTCCCGTGCCGCGCCGCACGCCGGTTGCCTTCAGGATGATGCGAACCGGCTTGTCCTCCGGACGCACGACCGCGAGTATCTCGGGTGCAGCCAGCCCCTGCTGATAGACAACGCCCTCGGCGATCGTGCTTCCTGAAACCAGGAGCGCGAGTATAAGTTCGGCAACTGCGGCAATCGCGCCAGCAGCGAAGCACAACCAACCGATCATTGAAAGCTTCACCCCAGCCCCTCCTCCTGTTTCAGCGCGCCGGCCTCCCGGCAAGAAAATGACAGGTCCGATGATAGCGGCAAAGGGTTAGGAAATTCTGATTGGGTCCGGCGCTGAAAACAAAAAAAGGGGCCGGAAGTTTCCTTCCAGCCCCTCTCGATAGGTTCGGCTTGCACCGGGTGGTCGGGTTTAGAAGCCCATGCCGCCCATGCCGCCGCCCATGCCGCCCATGTCAGGCATGGCAGGAGCGCCGCCGGCTTTGTCGTCCGGCAATTCGGACACAGCCGCTTCGGTGGTGATCAGCAGACCGGCAACCGAGCTGGCATCCTGCAACGCAGCACGCACAACCTTGGTTGGGTCGATCACGCCGGATTTGACGAGATCTTCGTACTTGTCGCTAAACGCGTTGAAGCCGTAGTTCTTGTCTTTCTGATCCAGCAATTTGCCAGCGACCACTGCGCCGTCAAAACCGGCATTTTCAGCAATCTGACGAACCGGCGCCTGCAGCGCTTTACGCACGATGTCGATGCCGCGGGTCTGGTCGTCATTATGGCCTTCGAGACCTTTCAGAGCAGCCGTTGCATAGAGCAGTGCGGTTCCGCCGCCAGGGACGATACCTTCTTCAACCGCAGCGCGGGTGGCGTGCAAGGCATCGTCAACACGATCCTTTTTCTCTTTCACTTCAACTTCGGTCGCACCGCCGACTTTGATCACGGCAACACCGCCAGCGAGTTTCGCCAGACGCTCTTGCAGCTTTTCCTTGTCATAGTCGGACGTGGTGTTTTCGATCTGTGCACGGATTGCTTCGACACGCGCCTTGATGTCTTTCGACTTGCCAGCACCGTCAACAATGGTGGTGTTGTCTTTGTCGATCGTGACATTTTTCGCTTCACCGAGCATGTTCAGCGTTACGCTTTCCAGCTTGATGCCGAGATCTTCGGAGATCATTTCACCCTTGGTGAGAATCGCGATATCTTCGAGCATCGCTTTGCGGCGATCACCGAAACCAGGCGCTTTCACTGCTGCGATTTTCAGACCGCCACGCAGCTTGTTGACCACCAGGGTCGCCAGCGCTTCGCCTTCAATATCTTCAGCAATGATCAGCAGCGGACGTCCGGCCTGCACAACCGCTTCCAGGATTGGGAGCATAGGCTGCAGGTTGGTCAGCTTTTTCTCGTGGATCAGGATGTAGGGATTTTCGAGGTCCGCAATCATCTTGTCCGGGTTGGTGATGAAGTAAGGCGACAGGTAACCGCGGTCAAACTGCATGCCTTCGACAACGTCGAGTTCAAAGTCGAGACCCTTGGCTTCTTCCACCGTGATCACGCCTTCTTTGCCGACTTTTTCCATCGCTTCAGCAATTTTCTGACCGACTTCTTCGTCACCATTGGCAGAGATAACGCCAACCTGGGAGATTTCCGAGCTGCCCTTGACGTTCTTGGAACGCTTTTGCAGGTCAGCCACAACCTTATCAACCGCCTGGTCGATGCCGCGCTTGAGATCCATCGGGTTCATGCCGGCGGATACGGACTTCATGCCCTCCTTGACAATCGCCTGCGCCAGAACGGTCGCCGTGGTGGTGCCGTCGCCAGCAACATCATTGGTTTTCGATGCCACTTCGCGGAGCATCTGGGCGCCCATATTTTCGAACTTGTCTTTCAGTTCGATTTCCTTGGCAACCGATACACCGTCCTTGGTGATGCGCGGTGCGCCGAAGGATTTGTCGAGAACCACGTTACGGCCTTTGGGACCGAGGGTTACTTTTACCGCGTCGGCCAGCGTGTTCACGCCGGTCAAAATGCGTTCGCGTGCGTCGCGACCAAATTTTACGTCTTTAGCAGCCATTTTCTACTTTCCTTTTTAACAGTCGTCATCCCAGCGAAAACCGGGATCTCGTGCCTCTCGGCCAAACACTGCCGAGGGAGATTCCAGCTTGCGCTGGAATGACGAGATTCAAACCGCGTTTACTTCTCGATGATTCCGAGAATATCGCTTTCTTTCATGATGATCAGGTCTTCGCCTTCGACGGTGACTTCCGTGCCGGACCATTTGCCGAACAGAATGCTGTCGCCTTTTTTGACGTCGAGCGCTGTGGTTTTGCCATTGTCGTCTTTCAGACCGCTGCCAACAGCAACAACCTTGCCCTCGGATGGTTTTTCCTGTGCGCTATCCGGAATGATAATGCCGCCAGCGGTTTTCGCATCGGCCTCGATGCGGCGAACCAGTACACGATCATGTAGTGGACGAAATTTCATATGTTTGCCTTTCTTGTCCAAATTGTCATTTCCGCGGCCCTGCTCCTTTAGCCCGAGCCATCGGGAAAACTATCAATGGAGGATTAGCACTCTTCGGAGTCGAGTGCTAACAGGGCTCATATGGGCGCTGGAACCGTTCCGTCAAGACATGGCCCACAATTAAATGAGAATTTTTTTGAAAATAATTTTTGCTGGTTTTTCGGGCGTTATGCGGAATCGGGCTGGCCGGAACCGTCTGCTGTGTAACCAATGGACCGGCATCTGCGAAGACAGGAGTGCGCCACCCAAAAAAGGCGCTTTGCAATTCAACCCCCTGAAGGAGTATTCCATGTCCCATAATCTGATCAAAGCCACTGCCGCTGCTGCTGCCCTTGCCGCTGCTGCAACCATCGCTGTATCGCCCACCACCGCCGTTGCTGCCGGTGCCAAGGAAAAATGTTTCGGCATCGCGCTGAAAGGCAAGAATGATTGTGCCGCCGGACCAGGCACCAGCTGTGCCGGTACCTCGACCGCCAATTATCAGGGCAATGCCTGGAAATATGTCGCCAAGGGCGCGTGCGTAAAAGCCGGTGGTTCGCTGACCGCGAAAAAAGGCAATAGCAAGCCGGTTCCGCGGAAAGGCTGAACCCCGATATTTGCCGGAACCGTTTCTTTCGGCAAGAAAATCGTTTAGGTTTTGTGGATGCAACCGCAATTCAAACCTCAAAAGCTTGAACCGTCCGCTATGAAAACGTCTGTGCCATACTCCCTCCCTCCATCCTGTGGCATAGGTCTGAAGTCAGTGCATTATAATGATGTTCTGAGTGAGGAAGACGGCGCGAGCAAACCCGGATGGGTTGAGGTTCATCCACAGAATTACTTCGGCGATGGTGGCCCGCTCCATCGTTGGCTGACCGCCATCGCCGAGGTCTATCCGCTCAGTTTTCACAGCGTCGGCCTCTCGCTAGGATCAGCCGATGGCCTGAATGAAGACGAGCTGGACCAGATTGCAGCCCTGTGTGATCGCTACCATCCGGCGATGGTGTCCGACCATCTCAGCTGGAGCGGCAATGCCCATGATCGCTATCCCGATCTGCTGCCCATTCCCTACACGCAGGAATCGCTTGATCATTTCGCGGTGCAGATCGGCCGCGTGCAGGACCGGCTGAAACGGTCAATTCTGATCGAGAACCCGTCCCGCTATCTCAGCTATCGCGATGACGAAATGACGGAAACCGACTTTATCATGGCGCTGTGCAAGCAGGCCGGCTGCGGGCTGCTGTTTGACATTAACAATGTCGAAGTCACGGCCACCAATGTCGGGCTCGACATGGACGCCTATATTGATGCGATTGATCCCGCCGTGGTCGGCGAAATGCATCTTGCGGGCCACGCGCGGGAAGAGCATGCCAGCGGCCCGTTGCTGATCGATGATCATGGCTCGACGGTCAGTGATGTGACCTGGGCGCTTTACCAGCGCTTTATCGACCGCGCCGGACCGAAACCCACGCTGATTGAATGGGACACGGATATTCCCGACTATGACGTCCTGATGGCGGAAGCTAGCAAAATCGAGACAATCCTGTTTCGCCAGACCGGCGCCGAGACCGAGCCTGCCCATGTCCTCGCTCGCTGATAGCCAGGCCCGCTTCATCGCATGCCTGCAAAAGGGGCCTGCACATTTTCCGGCAGAATTATTTTCCGAAGATGCGGATCGCGCAATGCTGGGCCTGAAAGCCCATGCCAACACGATATCCCATGCCCGGCTAGTGGCGTTGGAACATGCTTATCCGAAGCTTTATGCCCATCTCGGGCACGAACCGTTTCACGCCTTGTCGCGCGACTATATCGACCAGGACCATATTATGACCTGCGATATGAACAGTATCGCCGCCGAGTTTGCCGATTTCCTGCAGCAGCGCGACCGGCCGGCAACCGAAATCGATCTCGCCCGTATCGAATGGGCGTGGATCGAAAGCTACCACAGCACCGAAGCCGCGGCGATGACGCTGAACGATATTGCAACGCTCGACGAAGCAAGTCTGCTGGCCTTTCCGATTGCCGTGCACCCCGCGATGCGGCTGATTGCGCTGTCCGGCCCCCTGTCACCGGAACTGGCGGAACTGGGCGAAGAAGCGCCCGATGCGTTGATGGTCGCCCGTCCCGAAGCGGAAGTCCTGTTTCACCCGATCGCGCGCACGACGCATCAAATCGTGGAAAAAATTGCAAATATTTCAACTATGGGTAACCTTCTGGCGCTGACCATCGAACAGGGTAGTGAACAAGATGATGAAAGTCAGGCCATGGCGCAGATAATTACGCTGATCCAGGCCGGCATATTGATGAAGAGGTAACCTGATGACGAATTTGATTAAGAAAGCGACCGATATGGTCAGCGGTGCCGTTCCGGAAGCGATTGCGCTGCTATTTGCACGCGTTGCTCTGGCCGGCATATTCTGGCGGTCCGCCCGCACCAAGGTTGAAGACGGCAGTTTTCTGACGATGAAGGACCTGACCGTGGACCTGTTCCGCGACGAATATGGCATGCCATTTCCCGAGATTACCGGGCTTATCGCGACTTATGCCGAACATTTTTTTCCGATCCTGCTGGTTCTGGGTCTCGCGACCCGCTTTGGCGCGGCCGGACTGCTGGTTATGACGCTGGTCATCCAGTTTTTCGTCTATCCCGAAGCCTGGTGGTCGGTGCACATTGTCTGGGTTGCCCTGGCTCTGGTGCTGATCACGCGCGGCGGTGGACTCCTGTCCGTCGACAAGCTGATCGGTGGAAAACTGGGCTAAGCGAGCAGACAGGCTGGGAGAGCATAGATGATCGCCAATGAAGAAACATTGCGGCACTTGATGATCAAGGCCCAGGGCGGCGACAAGCTTTGCTATACCAGCCTGCTGACCGAATGCGAAAAATGGCTGCGTCGCTATTATGCGCGGAAGATCAACCCGGCAGAAGTCGATGATCTGGTGCAAGAGACCCTGATCTCGCTGCACCGCAAGCGGGCCAGTTATGATCCAAGCAAAGCGTTTCTGCCCTGGCTCGCCGCAATCGGCCGCTATCGCTGGATCGACGGACTGCGCAAGATTTATCGCCACGAACATGGCGAACTCAACGAAGAGCTGGTCGCTGATCCGCAGGAAGAAACGGTGAGCGCCAAGGTCAGCCTCGAACGGCTGCTCGGGATGATCCCGGAAAAACAGGCGGATGTGATTGCGATGGTCAAGATTGAAGGCCTCAGCATCGCGGAAGCCGCCGCCAAAACCGGCCAGTCGGAATCACTGGTGAAAGTTAATATCCATCGGGGGCTCAAGAAGATGAGCGCCCTTATCGAGAGTGAATGAAATGAGTGAAGTAGCAAACAGCCTGATTGATGACCTGGTCGAGGATCTCGCCCCGGTACGCACGCTGAAACCATCGGGTGGCCTAGCGGTTGCCGGATTGTTGACGTTGGGCGCCTGCGCCAGCGTCGCCTATTTCCTGGGTGTCCGCGGCGATCTGGCCATGGGCATGGCGGACGAGATGTTCTTCCTGCGTAGCGGCGTCCTGTTGATGCTTGGTGTCGCCACCGCTTTTGCCGCGGCCAATATGGCCCGCCCCGGCGTCGGCAATCTCAACCGCGGCTGGATCTGGGCGCTGGTCACCGCTGGCCTGTTCCCGCTGACGGCAGCAATCATGAGCGCGATCAACACGCCGCCCATCGAAGCCTTGCGGCCCAATGAGGGTCTGCGCTGCCTGACCGTCAGCTTGATGTCAGCGCTTGCTATTGGGGGCGGCCTGACGACATGGCTGCGGCAGGGCGCACCCACCTCTCCGGAACGCGCCGGCTGGCTGGTCGGCATTGCAGCGGGTGCCCTCGGTGCCGCCGCTTACAATATTTTCTGCCCGTTTAACGACATCTATTATATCGGATTGTGGTTTACCCTTCCGGTTCTGGTCAGTGCCATTGTTGGACGGATTGTGGTTCCCCGCCTTATCCGCTGGTAATTTCAGCCAATCATACCCATATTACAGCGGCAGGTCGGCAACGGTCTGCCGCTTTTCTGTGGAGTTGAACTAGAATGCAATTTGCCCGCGCTGCCTGGAAATTTCTCGTCGCGATCAAGGACGGACTGGTCCTGATTGCGATGCTGCTGTTTTTTGCTGTCCTCTATGCCTTGCTTTCGGTGCGGCCCAATGTCGCTGCGATCAGTGACGGTGCGCTGCACCTTGATCTGCAAGGGGTCGTCGTGGAACAACCAAGCCAGCCCGATATCAGCACATTTCTCAGCGGTCAGGACAATGGTATACGCGAATATCGCCTGCGCGATGTCGTCCGCGCCGTCGATGCGGCGGTTGACGACGACCGGGTCAAGGCGGTGGTGCTCGACCTCAGCAGCTTTATTGGCGGCGGCCAGACCAGCCTGAGCGCGATCGGCGCCTCGCTTGCCAATGTCAAAAAGGCCGGCAAACCCATCTACGCCTATGCCAGTTTCTACAGCGATGACAGCTATCAGCTCGCCGCGCATGCCGACGAGATCTGGATGGATCCAATGGGCGGCATCATTTTTGCCGGGCCCGGTGGCAGCCGCCTCTATTACAAAAACCTGATCGAGCAATTGGGCATAACCGCTCATATCTATCGCGTCGGCACCTATAAAAGCGCCGTCGAACCCTATTTGCGGGCCGACCAGTCGCCGGAAGCCAAGGAGGCATCCGAGGCGCTCTACGCCGTGCTCTGGCATAACTGGGTCGAGGAAGTCAAAAAGGCGCGACCAGCCGCAATTATCGAACCCTATGCCAAGGACCCGGCGCGCTTTGTGCAGACCGCGCGGGGCGACTATGCCACGATTGCAACCCAGCAGAAACTGGTCGACAAGATTGGCGACCGGGTGGCGTTCGGGCGCCATGTCGCAAGCAAGGTTGGGGTGGACAACACGCCCTCACCCGACAGTTTCAAGGCCATTGCCTATGATGATTTTCTCGCCGCGAATCCGCCCTCAACCAGCGGCGATGCGATCGGTGTGATCACCGTCGCTGGCGAAATTATCAGCGGCAAGACCGGCCCCGGCACGGCGGCCAGTGGCCGGATTGCCGAGCAGATTTATCAAGCGCTCGAAGCAGAAGAGATCAAGGCGCTGGTGGTCCGCGTGGATTCGCCGGGCGGGTCCGCCTTTGCCAGCGAAGAAATCCGCCTGGCGCTCGCCGATATCAAGAAAGCCGGCCTGCCGATCGTGATATCTATGGGTGATGTCGCGGCCAGCGGCGGTTACTGGATCGCGGCGGCTGGCGATCATATTGTCGCGCAACCCGATACGATTACCGGTTCGATCGGCGTCTTCGCGGTTCTGCCAAGCTTCGAAAAAGCCCTGTCCAAATGGGGCGTGACCGCCGACGGCGTCCAGACGACACCGCTATCCGGCCAGCCCGATTTTATCGGCGGGTTCAGCGATGATCTCAACACGGTTTTGCAAGCCGGGGTCGAGAATAGCTATGAAGATTTTCTCTCGCTGGTCGGCAAGGCGCGAAACAAGACCAACGCACAAGTGGACGAAGTCGGTCAGGGCCGTGTCTGGGACGGCGGCACCGCGCGACAACTGGGGCTGGTGGACAGTTTCGGCGGCATGCCAGAGGCGCTCGCCGAAGCAGCGAAGCGCGCGAATCTCGAGGAAGGTGCCTATCACGCCAAATATCTCGAAGCGACACCGACGTTCAAATGGCTGCCAGTTAGCGGCCTGCCCTTTGTGACGGCGGAGCAACCGCCGGTGACAAGCATGGTCGGTTGGGTTGCGCGGCAACAAAAGGCGATGTTCGGTCAGGCCCTTTCAACCGCCCGGGGGCTGATGACCCGCGAGGATATCCAGGCGCTCTGTCTGGAATGCACCAGCGAGATCGCAGCCCCGACGCCAACGACTCCTAACCTGTTCGATCTGCTGCGCAGCTATGCCTTGTCGTCCGCGGCGCGATAAGCCGGTAGCGACAAGCCTTTGACAATGGCCAGCGCGCGCAGGGCAAAGCCCGCCGCCGCTGCGGTGCCCGCCGCCACGATGCCGGGCATGCCGGTCTGGGCCAGCCCGACAAAGGCGAAAGCCGCCAGTGCACCTGCGGTGACATAGAGCTCGGGGCGGACGATGATCGACGGTTCGCCGGCAATCAGATCGCGAATGACGCCACCCACACAGGCGGTGATAACCCCCATGATCGCCGCCGGAACCGGATCAATGCCCAGCTGCAACGCCTTGGCTGCACCAAAGACCGAATAGGCGGCCAGTCCGATCGCATCAAACCAGTCAACCGCGCCGGCGCGCCAGATTCGCACCGGGGTTATCCAGACGATCAGCGCAATCGCGAGACACAGAATCGGCACCCGGCTGTCCTGCACCCAGAAGACCGGCGCGTCGATGAGCAGATCCCGCACCGTGCCGCCGCCGACACCGGTGACCAGCGCGAAAAAGGCAAAGGTCACCAGGGTCTGGCCATTGCGCGCCGCGACCAGCGCCCCGGAAATCGCAAATACCGCAATGCCGAACAGGTCAAGCCAGCCGAGAGCGCTATAGAGTATCGCACTGTTCATGGCGCTATTTTGCTCCGGCGGCGGCGGGTAAACAGCATTACAAATCCGAGGATCGATCCGAACAACGCCAGCGCGGCCGACCCGATCAGGATCGGATGGCTGCTATCCTCTCGGGTTTGCAGATCCATGATGTGAAGCCCCCACATAAAATCGAACGCCCGCCAGAACCGCGTGCGGACTGCCAGGGTCTCACCAGTATCCGCGTTGATATAGACATGCGTGCCGTCGGCAAACCGGACCTGCCACGAGGCAATCTCCCGCCGCAGATCGGAAGGCGATTGATCGGCCGCAAATCGCCGCGTCGATTGCACCGGTTCATTTGGCAGATACAGCTGCTCAGCCGCGCGCCGCGCGGTCTGCTTGGTGATCGGCGCCAAGGCTTTCCCCGAGCTGGCGTTATAGCGCTGGGTTTGACCCTCATCATAGGTCACGATCCATACCGGCATCTGGCCCTGCTGGATCAACCGCGCGCTGGTGACCGCATTGCCATTATCGGCAAACAGCACGATATTTTCATAGGTCATCGCCAGATCCTGTGCTTCAGCCCGCAAATGGGTGCCGCGCACTTCTTCGATCGGGCGGGCCACCATGAACAGGCCCGAGGCGGTCCACAATATCAGCGGCACGCCGATCAGCCAGCCGAGCCAGATATGCCATTTGAAGAATAATTTATGTTTGATCGCCATCGTCCGGGTCTCGCTATGAAGAGGGGGAGCCGCCTGTTGCTCCGCCCAATAGCGCCCCGATCTGGCGCGCGCCATCGATAGTTTGATAGTCCTGAAATTTGTCTCCGATCACCTGCATCCCGACCGGCAGACCGTCGACTTCCCCGATCGGCAAAACCGTTGCGGGCAGTCCCGGAAAGGTTATGATTCCGGCCCAGGCGAGCTGCGGAGCGGCGGGCAAATCAGCGCCATCGACAGCTATGTTACCCTGAAACACTTGCCCCTCATGATGCGGGAAGGCGGGCGTTGCGCTGACCGGGGCAAGGACAAAATCAAATTCGCCAAACAGATATCGCCATTGGCGATAAATGCGCGCCTGTATATCGCACAGATCAAACCAGTCGCGCGCTGTAGCCTGCGTGCCATCGGGCGCAGGCATGCCGCCCGCCATCGCAATATTGAGCATTTTGAGATAGCTCTGATGGGACTGTTCAAGATCAGGAACCAGATCACTGCGGCGGTCAACCTGCCCCCCGGCATCCTCAATCAGTCCAGCCACCCGATCGAGTTCCGCGCGATAGGCGCTGGCGCATCCGACCATCGGCTGTTCGTCGATCAACAGATATTTTGCACCCTTGATTTGCATGTCCTGCCGAGGCAGCGGGTGGTCAAGCGTGACCGAGAGCAAGGTCGCGAGATCTTCCGCCGACCGTGCGAGCGGCCCGCATACCGACAATGCCGGTCGCGCCGAGTCCGTTCCGGGATAGCCATGTCCTTCCAGCGTGATGATATCAAAAGTCGGTTTGTGGCCCCAGACCCCGCAATAATGTGCGGGCACCCGGATGGACCCACCAATGTCGCTGCCAAATTCGCAGGCCACCATGCCGCTCGCAACGGCGGCGGCCGAGCCGCCGGATGAGCCCCCGGGCGAACGGTCGAGATCATGCGGATTATGGGTGCGGCCATAGATCGGGTTGTTCGATTGCCAATCGGCCAATTCGGGCGGCGCATTAGTCTTGCCCAGAATGACAACACCAGCCCGTTTCAATCGCTGCACGACAATGGCATCCGACTGCGCGATATTGTTGCGGGCGTGCTCGAGGCCCCAGGTGGTCGGCAAGCCCGTGACATCAAAGCTTTCCTTGATTGTCATCGGCACGCCAAGCAACGGTGCCGTATCGCCACTCGCTCGCCGCGCATCGGCTTGGCGCGCCTGATCCATCGCGCGAACAAAATCACGAACGACGACAGCGTTTATGGGGCCATCCAGTTGCTCGATGCGCGCAATGGCGGCTTCGGTTGCCTCAACAGATGTTATTTTGCCTGACGTTATGTCAGCTGCGATTTGGGTTGCGGAGGGTTCGTCGGTTAGCCGGGTCATCGATCATCCTTCTCTCAACTATCATTCTATTTGTCGGGCAGGTTCCATTTATAGGCCGGAAGGCGCAGATTGTAACGAATAGCCGCTCCGCGCAGGAGAAACCCCGCTAGCGCTCCTATCACACCGGCAACCGATACCGGCACTGACAGAACCGTAAGGACAATGAACGAGGCCGATGCTAGAAATCCGGCTGAAATATAGATATTCTCACCCATGACCAAAGTGGTTTCCCCGACGATAATATCGCGCAATATCCCGCCGGCAACCGCAGCGATGCAGCCAATCAGGATCGCAGGAGCCGGATTGACGCCATATTCGAGAGCCTTTGCAGCTCCATAGACCGCATAGGCAGAGAGCCCGACAGCATCGAACCAGTCCAGCATATTTTCGCGCCACCAGCTCGACGGAACGAACCAGACCATCATGGAAGCGATAATCGCGACGATCGGAAGCGCATTGGATTGGGTCCAGAAAAGCGGCGCATCGATCATGATGTCGCGCACCGTGCCGCCGCCCATCCCCACGACCAGGCCAAGAAAGACAAAGGTCACGATGGTTTGATTTTTCCGCGCCGCCGCCAGCGCACCGGTTGCGGCAAAAAAAGCGATGGCGATGTAATTGAGGGCCCCGAGCACCGGTTCAAGGGAGATGTTGATATCCACCGCGGCGCTCGGCAATTCAGGCAGCACTAAATATGTATCGGCTTGCCCTGAACCGCCATGGCGGCTTCCTTGACCGCTTCGCTGTGCGTCGGATGGGCATGGCAGGTATAGGCAATATCTTCCGATGTCGTGCCGAATTCCATCGCCTGTGTTACCTGGGCAACCAAGGTGCCGGCCAGCGACGAGATGATATGCGCGCCGAGCACGCGATCGGTCTCGGCATCGGCAATCACCTTCACATAGCCATCGGTGTCGCGGTTGGTTTTCGCCCGGCTATTGCCGGCAAAGGGAAATTTGCCGACTTTATAAGCCAAACCGCTGTCCTTCACTTCTTCCTCGGTTTTGCCGATCGAAGCGATTTCCGGATAGGTATAGACCACCCCGGGGATCAGATCATGGTTCACAATGCCCTGCTGCCCCGCGACAAATTCCGCCGCGGCAATGCCTTCATCCTCGGCCTTGTGCGCGAGCATCGGTCCGGGCGTGACGTCGCCAATCGCATAGACGCCTTTGACCGCAGTCTGGAAATCATGACCGACTTCAATCTGGCCGTGCTTGTTGGTTTCCAGGCCCGCCTTGTCGAGCGCCAGGCCATCGGTATTGGGCTTGCGGCCGATCGCCACCAGCACGGCATCCGCTTCGATGGTTTCGGCATCCCCGCCCTTGGCCGGTTCCACGGTCAGCGTCGCTTTCTTGCCCTTGACCGACACGCCGGTCACCTTGGTGCCGGTTTTGATGTCAAAGCCCTGTTTCTTGAAAATGCGCGCGCTGTCCTTGCGGATATCGCCATCCATGCCGGGCAGGATCTGGTCGAGATATTCGACCACCGTCACCTTCGCGCCCAGCCGCAGCCAGACCGAACCCAGTTCGAGCCCGATCACGCCGCCGCCAATCACCACCATATGGTTTGGCACTTTCGGCAATTCGAGCGCCCCGGTGCTGTCAACGACGACATGCTTGCTGTTGTCAATCTCGACACCGGGCAGCGGGGTGACCGACGAGCCGGTGGCGATGATGATGTTTTTCGCGGTGACCGTCTTGTCCCCAATCTTCACGCTGTTCGCGCTTTCAAACGCGCCGCGGCCCTTGAGCCATTCGACCTTGTTCTTCTTGAACAGAAACGCAATGCCGCCGGTCAGTTCTTCGACTGCCTTGGATTTTTCCGCGTGCATCTGTTTGAGATCCAGCTTGGCACCGGTCAGCTTGATACCGAATTTCTCGAGCGCGCCGCTATGCGCCTCATGATAAAGCTCCGAAGCATGCAGCATCGCCTTGGACGGGATGCAGCCGACATTCAGACAGGTGCCACCCAATGTCTCGCGACTCTCCACACAAGCGGTTTTCAAACCCAGTTGCGCGGCGCGAATAGCCGCGACATAGCCGCCGGGGCCGGAGCCGATTACCAGAACATCATAGTCAAAATTGTCGGTCATATTTTCCTCTTTGTGCTCCGGGCGAAGACCCGGAGCGCTGGCGCCAGAGCGCAATCGTTACCTAAAACAAGCTTTCAAATAAATCGTTCCACTGGGGATTATTTTGCTCAATCAATTCGATTTTCCAGTTTCGATGCCATTTTTTCATTTGTCGTTCCTTGTTCCGGGCATCCTGAATATCGTCAAATTCTTCATACCAAACCAAAATTTTACACCCGGTGTCCTTGGAATATCCTGCCATCAGTCCGTTACGGTGTTCAAAAGTCCGTTTTGGCAGATTGCTTGTGACCCCCAGATAAGTTTTGCCCCGCTGACGGTTCGCCATCAGATAAACATAGCCCGGTTTGTTGCCCATTTGCCCTTGTCTTGAACCTTCGGCGCTCCGGGTCTGCGCCCGGAGCACAAATATGAACTCCTCTCACGTTCGCAGAATCGCCAATCACAAATCCTACAAATCAATCAAAAGCCGGGTCGGATCCTCAATCGCTTCCTTGATCCGGACCAGGAATGTCACCGCTTCGCGGCCGTCGATCAGGCGGTGGTCATAGCTGAGCGCCAGATACATCATCGGACGCGCCTCAATCGAGCCATCCGGCATCACCACCGGACGCTGCTCGATCCGGTGCAGGCCGAGCACCGCGGATTGTGGCGGGTTGATGATCGGTGTCGACATCAGCGACCCGAACACGCCGCCGTTGGAAATGGTGAACGTACCACCCTTCATGTCGGCCATGGTCAGCGTGCCATCCTTGGCCCGCTTGCCAAAATCGCCGATCGTGTTCTCGACATCGGCAAAGCTCATCGCTTCGGCATTACGGATCACCGGCACAACCAGACCATTGGGAGCGCTCACCGCGACCGAAATATCAACATAGTCATGATAGACAATCTCATCGCCATCAATCTGCGCATTGACCGACGGAACATCTTTCAGCGCGAGACAGGCGGCTTTGGCGAAAAAGCCCATGAAGCCCAGTTTGACGCCATGTTTCTTGGCAAACAGCTCCTTATACTTGCTGCGCGTTTCCATTACCGCGGTCATGTCGACATCGTTGAAGGTCGTCAGCAGCGCGGCCGTGTCCTGGGCTTCTTTCAGGCGCTTGGCAACGGTCTGCCGGAGCCGGGTCATCCGGACCCGCTCTTCATTGCGGGTCCCGCCTGCTGCCGGAGCCGCTGCAACCACGGACGGCTCAGCGCCCTTGGCACTGCCTTTCTCGACCAGCGGGGCCGGGGCACCACTTTTCACATATTGCTCGACATCATCCTTGGTCAGGCGGCCGTCCTTGCCGGTGCCCTTGATCTGGCTGGGGTCAACCCCATGTTCGAGCACCAGGCGGCGTACCGCCGGAGACAAGGTCATCGCCGCCGTGCTGTCAGCGGGTTCGGCGGCAGCTGCGGGCGCTGGTGCCGCGTCGGCTTTTGGCGCCGCTTTGGCCGTACCGCCGCCGCTTCCGGCTTCGATCGTGGTGATGACCGCGCCAACTTCGACCGTATCGCCGACTTCGACCTGCAGCGCGCCGAGCACGCCGGCTTCCGGCGCAGGCACTTCCAGGGCGACCTTGTCGGTTTCGAGGCTCGCGATCGGTTCATCGGCAGCCACACTGTCGCCTGGCTGCTTGAGCCATTCGCCCAGTGTTGCTTCGGTTATCGATTCGCCCAGTACCGGGACTTTTACATCTGTTGCCATCGTCTTATGCTCACTTTCATCGGCGGAATTTTCCACACATAATCACTATTTTACCGGATGCCCCAACGCTTCCGCAACCAGCTGCTCCTGCTGGTCCTTGTGCCGCGACGCCAGACCAGTAGCCGGCGAGGCGCTGGCCACCCGTCCGGCATAGACCGGATCAGCCGGACCGACTTTCGCCTGTTCCAGACAGTCCTCAAGATAGGGCCGCACGAAATGCCAGCTGCCATTATTGCGCGGCTCTTCCTGGGCCCAGACCAGTGTTTCGAGATTTTTCATCCGTTTCAGCCGGACCACGAGCGGCTCGGACGGGAACGGATAGAGCTGTTCGATCCGGACAATCGCGGTGTTCTTGTCCTTTGCTGCGTCACGCGCTTCCATCAGATCATAAGCGACCTTGCCGGAACAGAGCACCAGCCGTTTCACATCCTTGTCGGCCGGCGGATTGAGATCCGACTTGATCCGCATGAAGTGATGATCGCCCTGAAACTCTTCGGCGCTCGATACGGCCGACTTGTGACGGAGCAGCGACTTGGGTGTCATGATCACCAGCGGCTTGCGGAAACTGCGCAGCATCTGGCGGCGCAGAACGTGGAAATAATTGGCCGGGGTGGTGATATTCGCGACCTGGATATTGTCCTGGGCGCAGAGTTGCAAAAAGCGTTCGAGCCGCGCCGAACTATGCTCCGGCCCCTGCCCTTCATAGCCGTGCGGCAACAGCATCACGAGCCCGTTGGCGCGGAGCCATTTCGCTTCACCGCTGGCAATGAACTGATCAATCATGATCTGCGCGCCATTGGCAAAATCACCAAATTGCGCTTCCCACAGGACCAGTGTTTTCGGATCAGCGCCGGCATAGCCATATTCGAAGCCGAGCACGCCATATTCGCTCAACGGACTGTCGAGCACTTCGAACCGGCCGTGCGGAACGGTGCTGAGCGGGACATATTTTTCTTCGCTTTGCTGATCGACCCAGACGGCATGGCGCTGCGAAAAGGTCCCGCGTCCGCTATCCTGGCCGGACAGGCGCACATTATACCCTTCCGCAACCAGCGAACCATAAGCCAGGGCCTCGCCGGTCGCCCAGTCGAAATTTTCCCCGGTTTCGAACATCTTCGCCTTGGCATCGAGCACCCGGCCGAGCGTCTTGTGAATCGCATGGCCGTCGGGCACCGTGGTCAGCGTCCGGCCGAGACTGTCAAACAGCTTGCCATCAATCGCGGTCTCGACATTGCGCCGCGCGGTTTCCGGATCGGCCGGGGCATGCAGACCCTGCCAGCGTCCGCCAAACCAGTCGGCCTTGTCTGCCTTGTAATCCGCTGCCGCCTTGAACTCGGTTTCGAGATGATCGGCAAAGGCCTTGCGGGTGCCGGTGGCCCAGTCGCCGTCGATCACGCCTTCCTCGATCAGCCGTTGCTCATAAAGCGTGCTGACCTTGGGATGTTTCTTGATCGCGGCATACATGATCGGCTGCGTAAAGCTGGGTTCGTCGCCTTCATTATGGCCAAAGCGGCGATAGCACCACATGTCGATAACAATGTCGCGGTTGAACCGCTGGCGAAACTCGATCGCAATCTTGCAGGCAAAGGTCACCGCTTCGGGATCGTCGCCATTGACATGGAAAATCGGCGCCTGCACGCCTTTCGCCACATCGGACGGGTAAGGCGAGGAACGCGCAAATTGCGGACTGGTGGTGAACCCGATCTGGTTGTTGATGACGAAATGGATACAGCCGCCAGTATTATAGCCGCGGATGCCCGAGAAACCGAGACATTCCCAGACAATACCCTGCCCGGCAAAGGCCGCATCCCCGTGGATCAGCACTGGCAGAACCTGATCATGCTTTTCCAGATCATCACGCGCCACCTGTTGCGCGCGGACCTTGCCGAGCACCACCGGATCCACCGCTTCGAGATGGGACGGGTTGGGCACCAGCGACATATGGACGCTAATCCCGTCAAATTCGCGATCGCTCGACGTGCCGAGATGATATTTGACATCGCCGGACCCGCCAACATCCTCCGGATTGGCCGAACCGCCATGAAATTCGTGGAAGATCACTTTATAGGGCTTCGCCATGACATTGGCGAGAATGTTCAACCGCCCGCGATGCGCCATGCCATAGACAATATCACGGACACCCGACTGGCCGCCATATTTGATGATATTCTCGAGCGCCGGCAACATCGATTCGCCGCCATCGAGTCCGAACCGTTTCGTGCCGACATATTTGCGGCCGAGAAACGCTTCATATTCCTCGCCCTCGATCACCTTGTTGAGGATCGCTTTCTTGCCTTCCGGGGTAAACTGGATCGCGGCGTCCTTGCCTTCCATCCGGTCCTGCAAAAAGCGCCGCTCTTCGGTGTCGGCGATATGCATATATTCAAGGCCCACCGAACCGCAATAATTGGCCCGCAACACGGTCTCGATCTCGCGGATGGACGCAGTTTCGAACCCCAGCACGCCGCCGAGATAGACAGGCTTGTCCATTTCATCGGCCTTGAAACCGTGAAATTCCGGAGTCAGATCCGCCGGTTCCTCCAGCTTGGAAAGCCCCAGCGGATCAAGATGGGCACCGAGATGCCCGCGCACGCGGTAGGTCCGGATCAGCATCATCGCGCGGATCGATTTCTCGGCCGCCAGCGCCACTTCGGCATCGGACATTGTCACACCCGATTTCGCGGCAGCCGCCTTGATCTCGACACCCATTTGCGTGGGGTCCAGCGCGCTGTTCAGTTCATCGGCATCGTCGACCGGCCAATGTTTCTTCTGCCAGCTGGGGCCCGGTTCCTTTTCGGAGCCAACACCAAATTCCTGATTTTCAAAGCCCATAGTCTTGATCCGCTTTATATTGCTTGTATTCCCGCGAAGGCGGGAATCTCCCGTCGATCAGCGCAACAGATTCCCGCCTGCGCGGGAATACTGCTACTTTATTATGTCAGGCCAGAGGTCGCGCCATTCTGGATTTTGCTCTTCAATCCGCTTGGTCTTCCAAGACCTGTCCCACTTTTTCATTCGTCGCTCTGTATCCCGTGCTTCCTGAATATCGTCATATGCTTTGAACCAAACCAGCAAACAGCAATGATATGTTTTCGTAAACCCTTCGACCAATCGGTTTCGATGCTGATAAACTCTTTTGATCAGATCGCTTGTAGAACCGATATAAATCGGACCGTTTTTCCGATTCGCCATGATGTACGCAAATTCGGGTTTTAACGCTCCCATCCCAACCTTCCTGTGTCCCCGCGCAGGCGGGGACCTTTCTTCCGATTTCGAGAAGGTCCCTGCCTGCGCAGGGACACATATGTTTTCAAATATCCTAAACCGTTTCCTTCAGCATTGCGTCGAGCGTTGTGCCCAGTTCGCTCGGGGAAGGCGACACGCGAATGCCAGCCGCTTCCATCGCCGCGATCTTGTCTTCCGCGCCGCCCTGGCCGCCGGAAACAATGGCACCGGCGTGGCCCATGCGGCGGCCCGGAGGCGCCGTAAGGCCGGCGATAAAGCCAACCATCGGCTTGCTGCGGCCTTTCTTGGCTTCATCAGCGATAAATTGCGCCGCCTCTTCTTCCGCGCTACCGCCAATTTCACCGATCATGATGATCGACTTGGTGTCGTCATCCGCCAGAAACAGCTCGAGCACGTCGATAAAATTGGTGCCGTTGACCGGATCACCACCAATGCCCACCGCTGTGGTCTGGCCAAGGCCGACGGCTGTGGTCTGGTGGACCGCTTCATAGGTGAGCGTACCGGACCGCGAAACCACGCCGACCGAGCCCTTTTTGAAAATGCTGCCGGGCATGATGCCGATCTTGCATTCATCGGGAGTCAGGACGCCGGGGCAATTGGGGCCGATGAGCCGCGACTTCGAGCCTTGCAGCGCCCGCTTGACCCGGACCATGTCGAGGACCGGCACACCTTCGGTAATCGCAACGATCAGTTCGATTTCGGCGTCAATCGCTTCGAGGATGGAATCTGCGGCAAATGGCGGCGGCACATAGACCACCGAAGCCGTCGCACCGGTGGCGTCCTTGGCTTCGGCTACCGTGTCATAGTTCGGCAAACCGATATGCGTGGTCCCGCCCTTGCCGGGAGTTACGCCTGCGACCATTTGCGTGCCATAAGCCAGCGCCTGTTCGGTATGGAACGTGCCGGTATTCCCGGTCATGCCCTGGGTTATGACTTTGGTATTCTTGTCAATTAAGATGCTCATTGTTCCATTTCTCCAACAAAATCTGCTTTCAGCGCCAACCCATTAAACTGTGTCAGTGCAATGATCGGGCTTCCCACCGGTACGTAAAAAATCTCAAAACTGTCATGGCCTTCGGCATAGCCCGGAGTCCAGTTGGTCACCGTAATCTCATCCCGGTCCAGACTGCGGGTCGGCTCGCGGTCGACCCATTTCTGGCCATCGACGGCGGTAATCTGCCGGGTTTCCTCGACATCATAAAGGCGGCATCCGTTGACGAACGTGTCGCCCGATTCCACCCGTGAAATGATGATGTCGAGCCGCTCTCCAGCGATGGTTTTGGTGAACACGCGCGTGTCCGACATTCGCTCGTCCGGACCGTCGAGCAGCTTGCCACCGGCTTGCCGACCGACTGCCAGCAATCGGCCCAGCGGGCTGTCTTCTGGCGGTATCTCGGCCGTCCAGTTCTGATCCTGCAGATCTTTTTCAACCTGCTCGACACTGGCGATATTTCCACAGGCCGCGCCAAAAGCTTCCAGCACAGCAGCGGACGGATAAGGCGCAGCAGCCGGTGTGGCGGCCACCTGCGCGGCGAAGATCAGCGACAAACTCACGCCAGGCTTGAATCCAGACCCTTGCACGCTTCCAGCAATTCCTTCACCGCATCGACCGATACGTTGAAATTGGCCTTGGCTTCATCGCTCAGCTCAATCTCGATAATCTTCTCGACGCCATCCTTGCCGATAATCACCGGCACGCCGACATAGAGGTCATCGACGCCATATTGGCCGGTCAGATGGGCCGCGGCCGGGAGCACACGGCGTTTGTCCTTGAGATAGCTTTCCGCCATCATGATCGCGCTGGTTGCCGGCGCATAATAAGCCGAGCCATTGCCGAGCAGGCCGACAATCTCGCCGCCACCGCCGCGGGTCCGCTTGACGATCGCATCGATTTTATCTTGCGTCGTCCAACCCATCTTGATGAGATCGGGGATCGGAATACCGGCCACTGTCGAATAGGCTGGCACCGGAACCATCGTATCGCCATGGCCACCGAGAACGAACGCGGTGACATCTTCGACCGATACTTCAAATTCATCGGCAAGAAAATGACGGAAGCGCGCGCTGTCCAATACGCCTGCCATGCCGACAACCTTGTTATGCGGCAGTCCGGAAAATTCACGCAGCGCCCAGACCATCGCATCGAGCGGGTTGGTGATGCAGATGACAAACGCGTCGGGCGCATTGGCCTTGATGCCTTCGCCGACCGCTTTCATGACTTTCAGGTTGATCCCGATCAGGTCATCCCGGCTCATGCCCGGCTTGCGTGCAACGCCAGCGGTTACGATGATGACATCGGCACCGGCAATATCGGCATAGTCGTTCGAGCCTTTGAGATTCGAGTCGAAACCATCGACCGGAGCGGCCTGGCTGAGATCCAGCGCCTTGCCCGCAGGCATGCCTTCGGCAATATCAAACAGGACGACATCGCCCATTTCCTTTGACGCTGCGAGATGAGCAAGCGTTCCACCGATCATGCCAGCGCCGATCAGCGCAATTTTGTTACGGGCCATTGGGAAAATTCTCCTGAAATCAGAGTCGTAGAAAAACGTAGCGTTGGATTAGGCTTATCCACAGGCAATTTCAACAGCATAAAGCACCAATTTGCGGGCTATCTTTGTAAATAGTTCGCAATAGCAATAATGGGGTGTCGGGGGAGGAAATTTGCTTCAAGCGCGTGGCTGGTGGGGGGAGTTTTTGTTTGACCCTCAAGCGCCGGGATTCCTTTTTGACCTCAGGCGCCGGGCGCGGGAGTTTTTAATCAACCTCAAGCGCCGGGCGGCGACATCCGTCGCCTTGGCTACGCGCCAGTAGGCGCGGCGGCCGGTCGGCCTTGCCTCGCTACGCTCGGTTATATGACCTCAAGCGAACCACTAATCCGACGCATCGCGTCGGCAAGCGCGACCGCGCGCCCGAGCTTATGCGAGGAAAGCCAAGCGGGCGGATGCCCGCGCCCGGCGCTTGAGGTTCAAAAAAGACTCTTTGCCAAGTGCAGGCGCGCGGGCCATGATGCTCAAAAAACAGTCAGGAGAGAACAGCCCATGCTCAGCAAAGGCGATGATTATCCGTTGCACCAGACGCCGGAACCAATGGCGGTATCCGGGGGTAATCGGAATTTCTACGACCGCTATTTCTTCAACGGCTACAGCGCCGATGGCCGCCTGTTCTTCGCGGCAGCCCTGGGGGTCTATCCGCAGCTCGACATCATGGATGCCGCCTTTTGTGTCTCGATCGACGGCCAGCAGCATAATCTGCGCGCATCCAAGCGCATGGGCAGCGAACGACTGGATCTGACCGTCGGGCCGATCACAGTCGAGATTGTCGAACCGCTCCAGACTTTGCGTCTGATCGTGACCGCCAATGACAGCCCGATCACCGCCGATATCACCTTGACCGCGCGGCATCAGCCGATTGAGGAACCCCGTTTCATCCGCCGCGATGGCCCGCGCCTGTTCATGGACTATACCCGGCTGACCCAGAATGGCCGCTGGTCCGGTTCGATCACCATTGACGGTAAGGCCATTCCGCTCGACCCCGCTACCCATGTTGGTACCCGCGATCGCAGCTGGGGAATCCGGCCGATTGGTGCACCCGAATCCCAGCCGCCGCCCGCTGGCGCGATGCCGCAATTCTGGTGGCTGTGGACGCCGCTGAATTTCCCCGATCACGCCTGTTTCTTTCACAGCAATGATGACGGGGAAGGGCAACCCTGGAATCGCCGTGGGGTGATTGATCCAATCGATTCCCCGGCACTCGAGTTCGATCCGCCAGGTCTCGATATCCACTATCATCCCGGTGGCCGCAGGATCCGCCAGGTCGCTCTGAAAACCGCGGACGGCGGCCTGTCGATCACCCCGCGCACCGGTGATGCGACGCGCACCTTCTATATGTCTGGACTGGGCTATATGCATCCGGTCTGGGGACACGGGATGGATCACGGACCACTGGAAACCGCTTATGATGTTATCGATCTGGCCGCGGTTCCGGCGAACGACATGCTCTATATCCATATCCAGGCGCTGAGCGACGCGGTGCTAACCGGTGCTGAAGCCACTCACGAAGGTATCGGTGTGGTCGAGCAGCTGTTTGTCGGCCCGCACCAGAGCAGCGGTCTCCAGGGCCTAATGGATCCCGCGTCATGAGCCCCGCTTTCCCGCTGCGTCCGGAAGAATTTCAAACGGATTTTGTCGAACAGGTTTTCGCGGCGCCGGCGGGAGCCTTGCGAACAATGACCTATGCGCCGGTGGGCACCGGACAGGTCTGTGACAGCTATCGCTTCACCTGTGACTGGGCGAATGAGGATGGCCCGGCGACCTTCATCGCCAAATGCCCCAGCGCCGATCCGGTCAGCCGGGCCGCGGCGGCGATTTTCCATCTCTATGACATGGAAACCGGGTGGTACCGGGATATTGCGGCGCAGACCGGTGTCGACTGTCCGGGCTGCTATCACGCCGCAATTGGCGAGGATGAAACCCAGTTCGTGCTCATGCTGGAAGATATGGCCCCGGCCGGACAAGGCGACCAGCTGGCGGGTGCGACGTTGGCTCAGGTTGAATCCGCCATAAGAGAAGCGGCCAAGCTCCACAGTTTTCGGCCCGAACAGGGCGCTCTGGAGGATTATCCCTGGCTGCTCCATGCCGCCGGCAATGCCGACTATATGCGACAATCGCTGCCGGCCATTTATCCGCAATTCTGCAAGCGGTTTGCCGGGCGACTCAGCGCTGATATCCTGGCCATGGGACAGCAGTTGATCGATCAGTTTGATCGCTATCTCCCGGCCGAACCCGATCAACCCTGTGTCACCCACAGCGATTTGCGGCTCGACAATATCCTGTTCAACGCCGACGGATCCCGCGCGATACTGGTCGACTGGCAGACGGTCACGCTCGGCAATCCCGCCAGCGATATTGCCTATCTGATCGGCACCAGCTTTGCCGATCCCCAAGACCGCGCCGCCGCGGAACCGAAACTGGTTGCCGACTATCTCGACCAGCGCCGCGATCACGGCGTTGCAGAAGATCCCGAGCGCTTCTGGATCGCCTATCGCCGATCCGCCTTTGCCGGATTCATCATGGCGATCAACGCATCGATCCATGTCGAACAAACCGAACGGGGGGACGAGATGTTCGCGGTCATGGCGGAACGGCCAGCCCAAATGGCCTTGGATCTCGACAGTTTGAGTTTGCTGTAACGGCCTGAAAGATCCGGCTCCAAACTCTGCGGTTTGGGGCGTGGAGATACTGCCCTCACGCGGAGCGGCTGGCGAAGGGAGGAGAAGAGTCTTTGTTGGACCTCAGGCGCCGGGCGGGCGCATCCGCGCCCTTGGCTATCCTCCCCCGGATCAAGTCCGGGGTCGGGCGCGCGGTCGCGCTTGCCGACGCGGTGCGTCGGATTGGTGCCTGGCTTCAGCTCAAATAACCGAGCGTAGCGAGGCAAGGCCGACCGGCCGCCGCGCCTTATGGCGCGATAGCCAAGGCGACGGATGTCGCCGCCCGGCGCTTGAGGTTAAATAAAAAATCCCCGCGCCTGAGGTCCAAAAAAACCATTCTCCTCCTGGCAGCCCAACCGAGTGGAGTTAAATCACCGCGACACTTTTTCCCCGGTGCCATGACCCAAGGCCAGATAATCATCCGATTGCATCTCGATCAGCCGCGAAGCGGTGCGTTCAAATTCGAAACTGCCATCGCCCTCGGGATAAAGCGCATCCGGCTCTGCATCGGCGCTGCACAGCAGTTTGACCTTATATTCGTATAGCGCGTCGATCAGCGTCACGAAACGCGCGGCTTCGTTGCGGTTCTCCTTTGAAAGCACCGGGATACCGACGATGATGACGCTGTGAAACTTGCGTGCAATGGCGAGATAGTCGGGCGCGCCCCGGGCGTCTGCGCAGAGTCGCTTGAACGAGAAAACCGCGACGCCCTTGAGCGCCTTGGGAACATGCATGTGGCGACCGCCATGCACCGGAATATCCTCTGACGGGACATGGGCACGATCTTCCGGCGGATAGTCGGTCAGCCGGAAAAAGGCCTCGCTCAACGCCGCCGTTGCTTCCGGTCCGTTGGGCACGTGCCACAGGTCGACACCGCCGAGACGTTCGCGGCGATAGTCGGTCGGTCCATTGAGCGAGATCACATCGAGACGAGTGTTCAGCAGATCGATAAAGGGCAGGAAATGCTCGCGGTTGAGACCATCCTTGTAGAGATCGACCGGCGGCCGGTTCGACGTTGCGATCAGGGTCACGCCAGCCTCGACCAGACCGGTAAACAGCCGCGACATGATCATCGCATCGGCGCTGTTGTTCACGACCATCTCGTCAAACGCGAAAAACCGCGCTTCCGCGGCCAGGGCGGCCACCACCGGCAGGATCGGATCGCCAATTTCCTTTTTGCGCTCGACATTGAGCCGCGCATGGACATCCAGCATAAACTCATGGAAATGCGCGCGTTTTTTCTGGTTTATGGCAAGGCTATCGTAGAACAGGTCCATCAGCATCGACTTACCGCGACCAACCCCGCCCCACATGTAAATGCCTTTGGCGGCCGCCGGCTTTTTGGCAAACATCCGCCACAGGACACTGCCACGCGGCGGTACCGCTTCGAGCTCCTCCTGCAACCGCGCCATACGCATGACGCAGGCCTCCTGATCGGCGTCCGGTTTCAACTCTCCTTGCGCAATCAATGCCTGATAGCGGTCGAGAAAAGCGCTCATTGGCCGGTTTTTTTCTGCGGTGGTGCTTTTTTCACAATGGCGGTGAAGGACGCCATATTGTCGGTCCCGTCGCCTTGCACCACCAGGCCCCGGAGAAACAGAAAGCGCCCGGTTTCCCGCGCCACTTCGACCTGGGCTTCGAGTGGCTCGCCGAGGCGCGCGGCGCCGATAAAATGAGTCTGCAATTCCATGGTGACCGCCGGTCCCGACGGGCCGAGATCGAGCACGCGCATCGCGGCAAACAGCGCGCAATCGATAAAGCCCATCATCGTGCCGCCATGAACGACATCACCGAGATTGCGATGCTTGCGTTCGGGGAACATCCTTATGCGCGCAATGCTGTCCGCCACACCGTCACCGCCACGACGCATGATCATCGGGCCGAGAAAGCTGTTATAGCAATCGGGGTCGCGCAACTGCCAGCGATGCCAGCCGGGATGATCCGGGTCGGGCTCGCTAATGAAAAAGGCGGGTTCGGCGTCAGACATAAGAGCCGCTGCCTGTGCTCAGACTTCGCGCGCGGCGGTCATTTTCTTGATTTCGGCAATTGCTTTTGCCGGTGACAGGCCCTTGGGACAGGCATTGGCACAATTCATGATCGTGTGGCAGCGATAGAGCCGGAACGGGTCCTCGAGCTCGTCGAGACGTTCGCCGGTCATTTCATCGCGGCTGTCGGCAAGCCAGCGATAGGCTTGCAAAAGAATGGCCGGGCCGAGAAACTTGTCGCTGTTCCACCAGTAGCTCGGGCAGCTGGTCTGGCAACAGGCGCACAGGATGCATTCGTAGAGACCGTCGAGCTTGGCGCGATCTTCGGGAGACTGCAGTCGCTCCTTTCCCGATGGCGTCGGCGTTACCGTTTTCAGCCAGGGCTGAATCGACGCATATTGAGCATAAAAATGGGTGAAGTCCGGAACCAGATCCTTGATCACTTCCATATGCGGCAAGGGCGTGATTTTCACTTCATTGCTGCAATCTTCAATCGCGGTGGTGCAGGCCAGGCCATTTTTGCCGTCAATATTCATCGCGCAGGATCCACAAATGCCTTCGCGGCACGAGCGGCGGAAGGTCAGGGTCGAGTCCTGCTCGCCCTTCATCTTGATCAACGCGTCCAGAACCATCGGTCCGCACTCGTCCGTATCGATCTTGAACGTGTCATAGCGGGGATTTTTGCCGCTATCAGGATCATAGCGATAGACTTTAAACGCTCTCGTCTTGCCACCGGTCAGCGCTTCATGCACTTCACCGGTTTTGTGAATCTTGCTGTTTTTCGGGAGCGTAAAAGTTGCCATGAACTCGTCTCTTGCTGCTGGCGAAATAATAAGTGTCGCATGATTTCGTCGGGTTGGACTGCATACATAGCCAGTTTTCGGTCAAACTCAATAACAAAGCCAAGATCGAACGCGGGTTTTCGCAATGGGTTATCGGTTGCGCATCGGACGGTGGCATCGCTGAAAAAAAACGCTAAAGCAAAACCATGACCAACCAAACCCGCGCCGAAAGACCAGAGCAGAATGAACAGCTACGGTTGCATGGCGCCAATCCCACCCTGATCTGGGGCATGTCGAACGCCGAGCGGCTCCGTCGCTTGATGGCGAAGCTGGAAGGCTCGGTACAAGGGTCGATCTGGGCGCATCTCGATTATGTCTTCGATCCGCAATGGCTGCGCCATATTCAGGATCATCCCGATGCGGTTCTGACCTTGGACGGCGTCCCGGTGCTCGCGCATGTCACTGATGCCGCGGACAGAGTGACACTGGATGCCGGGCAGGTTCCGGACCGGATGCAGGCGATCGAGTTTCGCGACAAACCGCAAATCCACAATCACGGCCTGCGCAAGCTCGAAACCCCGTTTGTCCGGGCGCTGACGCCCGATTCGGTGCGGGCGATTGAACGGGAAAGCTATTTCGGCGCCTATAAGGGCGTGACCGATGTGCTGACCAAATATCTCTGGCCGGAACTGGCGCTGGTGCTGACGCGCTGGGCCGCGCGGATCGGCATGACGCCCAATATGGTCACCGGCATCGGCGCGATTGGCTGTATCGCCGCGACAGTCCTGTTCTATTATGGCTATTTCTGGTCCGGCGTGGCTGCCGGATTTGTGTTCATGGTGCTCGATACGGTCGATGGCAAGCTCGCGCGCTGCACGATTACCTCGTCCTATTGGGGCAATATTTTCGATCACGGGCTCGATCTGGTGCATCCGCCTTTCTGGTGGGTGGCCTGGGCCTTCGGGCTGCACGCCGTCGGCCTGCCGCTATCCTCCGACCAGCTGGTCTTTGCGCTGGGTGTCATCCTGGTCGGCTATGTCGCGCAGCGGCTGATCGAGGGCGCGTTCATTCTGGCCTTTGACCAGCATATCCATGTCTGGCGACCGATCGATTCCTGGTTCCGGCTGATCACGGCGCGGCGCAATCCCAATATGGTGATCCTGGTCGTTTCGCTGCTCGCCGGCCGTCCGGACCTCGGCCTGCTTGGCGTTGCCTGGTGGACGTTGATCTCGCTGATCGTTCATGCCATTCAACTGGTGCAGGCCGGGATCGTGAAGCTGCGCGGCGGCGCGATTATCTCCTGGCTTGATCAACCGGAAGGTCCGCCTCATGCTCAATGACACGATTCTGCAAATTTGGCCATCCCGCAACCCTGATCCGGGACTATGACCATTGGGTCGTTCTGCTGCGCCCGGCGCAGGTGAACCTGGGTTCGATGATTGTCGCGGCCAAATCCGATGCCGAGGATTTTGGCGACCTGTCGCCAGCCCATTTTGCCGAATTGCAGACCGTCACCGGCGATTGCAGCGCGGCGCTGGCTGCCTGTGTGGACCATCAGAAACTGAACTGGCTGATGCTGATGATGGTCGATCCCCATGTCCATTTCCATCTCATCCCGCGGTATGACGGGACCCGGGAATGGCAGAATATCAGTTTCCTCGATCACAGCTGGCCGGGGCCGCCCGCGCTGGGTGACGCGGTCAAGCTGACCGATGATCAGATCGCCGCCGGCGCAGCCTGGCTGGGATCGGCCTTTCCGCAATAACGTCCCGCCGGAATCAGGCCTTCAATTGCGCCAGCCAGCTGTCGGTTAGCGCGGTTGCGGTTTCGACATCGTTGAGAAAGTCGACTTCAGCCCACTGCTTGCCCGCAATCGAGGTCGTCCCGACCTGGCCGCCCGGCGCAAGGGCATCAATAATCTTCAGATACCAGTTTTCCACCCCCGCCGGTGTCCGCATATAGTCCCGGACCTTCTCGCGGAACAGACTGCCGCCTTCGCCGCGAAAGGCAAGAAAACCGATCGATTCCGCCTGACTCTGACTGGCAGTCAGGGTCTTGCCAATCGCGGTCAGCCGGTCTCCGACCAGCGAGACCTTCATGTCATCGCTGTCATAGCGATCCTTGATGTCGATGGTCACCGCAATCGGCCAGCCTTCGGATTGCTGCACGGTGGCGACAATATCTTCCGAGATCAGCGTGTCGCCATTGAGGATCAGGAAATCGCCGTCCATCACGTCGCGGACGATCCAGCAGCTGCCAAGATTGTCGGCGACTTTGTAGAACGGGTTGAAGTGCACCGTAATGTTCATACCCGCCTGCTGCAACGGCTCGAGTTCCGCCTCGACCATCGCGGTCATGAAACCGGTCACGATATGAAATTCGCGCACCCCCTGTGCCGCCAGGGTCTCGATCTGCCAGCGGATCAGGCTCTTGCCAGAAAAATCGATCAGGCATTTGGGACGTTCGGCGGTCAGCGGCAACAGGCGCGAGCCTTGACCGGCGCTCAGGATGATTACTTTGTCGATCATATTGGCAATGGGCCTTTATCGAGATAGGGCGGTTTTACCGATGCTTAGAACCAAGTCCACAAAAGCTCAATGCCATAGCGACGCGTCCCGGCGGCGCTCTGCCGCGCGCGGCGATATGCCCGGAGGGAACCGTTGACCGAGCGTACCGGCATTGGCCGTATCCTCGTCAACACCGGCTGGCTGCTCGGGGGGAAAGGCTTTGGCGGTGTCCTCAGCCTGTTCTATCTCGCCATATTGACCCGGACGCTCGGGGTCGAAGGCTTCGGCCAGTTTGCGCTGATCACCGGAACCGCTCAGGCGATTGCCCTGCTGGTGACGTTTCAGACCTGGCAAGTGGTGATCCGCTTTGGCGCGCATTATCTCAAGGGCGAGCAGAACCGGCAGAAGCTCGGACGGCTGGTCGGCCTATGCACGTTGCTGGATATTGCCGGCGCCCTCGCTGGCTGCGCGCTGGCCTATTTTGCGGTTGGCTGGCTTGCGCCCTATTTCGGCTGGAGTCCGGCGCTGACCGATCAGGCGCTCTATTTCGCCTTGGTCATTCTGCTCTCGATCAAGTCGACCCCGACCGGCATCTTGCGCGTCGAGAACCGCTTCGATCTCGCCGCTTTTGCCGAAGCGATCATCCCGCTGGTGCGGCTGATCGGCACATTGATTGTCTGGTTTACCGATCCCAGCCTGATGCATTTTCTGATCGTCTGGGCGCTGTCCGAGCTGATCCATGCGATCGGTTACTGGGCCCTCGCTTTGTGGCAAAGTCGTGATATCCTGTCGCCGCGCTTTCTGCCCCAGGCCCGCCGGTCGTTCGCCGAGAATGACCGCATTGGCGAATTTATCTGGGTCTCCAATCTCGGCTCGTCTCTCGCCGGCATCAGCCAGAATCTCGGCCTGCTGATCGTCGGCTATTTTGTCGGCCCGACCGCCGCGGGCCTCTATCGCCTCGCCAGCCAGCTCAGTGTCGCGATGACCAAAATCTCTATCCTGCTGTCCCGCGCGATATTTGCCGAGGTCAACCTGGTCCGCGCGGAACAGGATACCGAGGCGATGCGGCAGCTGTTTCGCAAGACCACAAAGCTGCTGTTCATCACCGGCGGTACCGTGATCGCGGTGGTGGCGCTGCTCGGCAAACCCGCCTTGCTGTTGATGTCGGGCCCTGAATTTCTACCCGCCTATCCGCTGCTGATCCTGCTCGCGACCGCCGCGTCGATCGATCTCGCCGGCGCGATTTACGAACCGACGCTGCTCTCCGGCAGCGGTGCCCGCACCGCGCTGATGCTCCAGGCCATTGTCGCGATGCTGTTCATCGGTGCCATCCTGACCGGCCTGCATTTTTTCGGAGCGATCGGCGCCGCCGGTGCGATGGTGGTCACCGCGCTGATAAGGCTGCTTCTCTTTGGCCAGGCCGCGCGGCGCAATCTCGCCCGTGGCTAGTCTTGCGGGCTGTTGTCCTGCGCCGCCAATATCGCTTCAACCAGCGCGAGGTCCGCCGGCTTGTCAACATCAATACAGGCCTCCGCCTGGGTCATCCGGACCAGCTTGATGCGCAATCCGAGCTTGGCGCCCACCCGGTCTACCAGCTGGTCGATGGTCAGCACCCGCAACAGCGCCAGCAGCAGCAGCCAGGGTCCGAAAATGGTCAGGATTTTCCAACCCTTTTTGCGATCCTGCTCCACTTCGGCCCAGTAGCGCAGGATTTCGCGCGCGGCGGGGCTGCCGAAATAGAACAGATTGGCGCCGCTAAACTGTCCGCCGCGCAGCGACAGCCAGGTCCGTTTGGAATCCGGATAGCGCGCCAGCAAAACCGGTTTTTCGACCACCGCGATCGCGATATCGACGCCCGTCGCAGCGGTCAGAAATTCGTCGATCATCGCGGGGTTCAACAGCACATTATCCGCTGTTGTGATGGCCAGCGGATAGGCTGTATCCGGCTGATCAAGCAACCCCTCTAGCGACGTGGCGATTGTCGCCTGGCTGGTGACCTGAGCCACTTGCGCGTCCGCCAGCAGGGCGGCGGTGTCGGGATGGCTGTTGAGCGGCCCATAATCCTGCGCGAGCAACGACAGCTTGCCGATCCGGGCATGGCCAAGCAATGTCGTCATCACATGGGCGAGCATCGCGCGCCCGGCGATCGGAACCAGCGCCTTGACCGGGACATTGGCGGCCACCGCCAACGGGTCGGCCACCGGCCGACTGCCGGCCAACAGGATCGCATCGGCACGGGCCGGCGGCGGCTTTTGCGGATCCCCATCCTGACTCATTGGCGACTATCGAAAAAGGCGATCATGTCGTCGAGCACCGGGCCCTTGCTGCGAAACGGCTTGGCGATTGCCATCATGATTTCGATATGATCCATATCCGGATATTCGACATATTCCGCGTCGCCGCCAGCGGCGAGCATGCGATCCCGCAGAGCCTTGCTGTTGCGCGGTTCAACCTGGGTGTCTTCTGTCCCCGACGACAACCACAGGGGCGGTGCATCGGGCCGGACGAAATTGACCGGCTGCGTCATTTCGGGTTTGTGATAGGACCCGAAACTGTTCTTCGTGGTTTCGGAATCGAACGGATAGAAATCATAGGGCCCGGCCAGCGCGCCGACCCCCTTGATCAGGTCAGGACTTTTGCCTTCGCGGCCTAGCCATTGCCGGTCGAGCGCCAGCATCATCACATTATAGGCGCCAGCCGATTGACCCGACAGGAAAATCCGCTCCGGGTCACCGCCAAATTGGGCAATATTGTCATGCACCCAGGCGACCGCTTTGGCGCTGTCTTCGAGAAAGCCCGGAAAGGCGGCATCCGGAAACAGGCGATAATCCGGCAAAACCGTCAGATATCCGCGATGCGCCAGCGCGCGGCCAGCAAAGGCATAATGATCCTTCGCGCCGGCCCGCCAGCCGCCGCCATAGATGAAGATCACCACCGGACTTTTTTCACCCCTGGTTGCCGTCGGCGCCCAGATGTTCAGACCAAGCTGGCGTTCAGAGTCGTACATCTGGTTGCGGATCAGCAATTTCGCATTGCCATCGCCCGGGATGATATTGTTGACCATGTCCAGCTGGCGCGGACCCGGCTGGGCAAAAAACCAACTGGCCAGGCCAGCGACCGCGATGGCCACAATGCCCAATGTGATAAGCCATTTCATGCGCTATCGTCCTTCATTCCGCCCATGCTTTGTTTACAGCGCCTTAGCCAGCCGATCCGGCGCTGGCAATGGCATGTGGTTTTCTCTGCTGGTGCTTCGCTCGACTGGGACCACCATTCGGCCTAGGATGGCCGGAACAATCAAAGGAAACGGCATATGACGATCCATCAGCTTGTCTACGCATCCCATCCCTTCGGCTTTGATGAAGCCATGCTCAATGGCATATTGGCTGGCGCCCGGCGGTTCAATGCCGACCATGATATCACCGGCTCCCTGATCTGCCGCCAGGACCTGTTCCTGCAATTGCTCGAAGGGCCGGAGCCAGTGATTGGTCCGCTCTATCGCCGGATTGCCGAAGACGACCGCCATGTCGAAGTCGTGAAACTGCTAGACCGCTCGGTTGACCACAGGCTCTTTCCGGAATGGGCCATGCGCAGTGATCCGGCGCAATCCTGGCTCTGGGACAGCGATGCGATCAAGGACGGTGCGATCGGCCGGGCAAGCCCGGACGAACTGATCGCGGTCTTTGAACGCAGCGCGGTAACAGAACAAAGCTGATCCCGCATAGCCTGATCGGCACTCCGGGCGAGCGGCAAACAGCCGGTGGAAAGCAACATGGCAGAAGAAATGCCGCGCTCCCGGACGCCTATATTCACCACATCCAGTCGTCCGCTCTGATGACCCAATCTTGATGTTGGATACGATTTCCGGCATATTTGCCGTCTTGGTTCCATTGGGAAGGCACTGGAGAGGATATTGGAAAAGGAAATGTCATGGCCACCTCCCAACAGGCACCCATCGCACCGGCAGTGGTTGCCAGTGATCTTACACTCGCGGATCTGCGCGCTGCGCTGATAGCCGGCTGGAAGGATTTCAGGGCCTATCCGCTCTTTGGCCTGTTTTTCGGGGCGATCTATGTGATCGCCGGCCTGTTTCTCTATTTTGCCCTGTTTGAACGCGGCGAGATTGTATGGCTGGTTCCCGCTGCCGCCGGTTTCCCGCTGCTCGCGCCGTTTATTGCGGTGGGCCTGTATGAAGTGAGCCGGCGGCGCGAGGCTGGCCTACCGATCCAGTGGCGCGGCGTGCTCGGCGCGTTGCGCGGGCATGGCGATGAACAAATTTTGAGCATGGGCGTCATCCTGTTCGTGGCCTTCGGCTTCTGGCTGATGGTTGCACACGGCATTTTCGCGATTTTCCTGGCTGAATCCGGCATTGGATCGGAGTCGCTGGCGCTGTTTCAGACCGGCTCCGGGATCGCGATGCTGCTGGTTGGCGGGCTGGTCGGCGCGCTGATGGCGCTGGCTTTCTATGCGATCACCGTGGTCAGCCTGCCGATGCTGGTCGACCGCGAAGTGGATTTTATCACCGCGATCATTGTCAGCCTGGCGACGGTCCGATCAAACAAGCCTATCCTGCTATGCTGGGCCATGGTGATTGCGGTCGCCCTGTTTGTTGCGATGCTGCCGCTGTTTCTCGGCCTGCTGATCGTTCTGCCCGTCCTCGGACACGCGACCTGGCACCTGTATCGCCGCGCGGTCGGTCCCGCCGGCGGCTAACCGGTCGGCAGCATCCCATAAAAAAGGCGACCCGCAGGCCGCCTCTTTCGCAAATTCGATAGGGAAAGCAGATCAACGTTTCGAGAACTGGAAGCTCTTACGCGCTTTCGCCTTACCATATTTTTTACGTTCGACCTTACGGCTGTCGCGGGTGAGGAAGCCAGCCGCCTTGACCGTCGACCGCAGCGCGGGCTCATATTTGGTCAGAGCCTGCGAAATACCATGCTTGACCGCACCCGCCTGGCCGGACAGGCCGCCGCCCTTGACGGTGACGTCGACATCATATTGGCCTTCCCGCTCGGTAATGGCGAAAACCTGATTGAGCACCAGACGCAGGGTCGGGCGCGCAAAATAGGTTTCCTGATCGCGGCCGTTGACCGTGATCTTGCCTTTGCCAGGCTTCAGCCAGACCCGGGCAACCGCGTCTTTCCGGCGGCCGGTCGCATAGGCGCGGCCATATTGGTCGAGCTCCTGCTCGCGCAGCGGCATGGTCGATACGGGTGGTTCTACGGTCTCTGCAGCAGCCTCGTCACCGGCTGCAGCCGGAGCGTCGACGACAGCAGCGCCGGCAATGTCTTTCAGATCAGCGAGATCGGTTTTGACGTCGTCTTTGTTGTCGGTAGCCATTATGCGCTCACCTTGTTCTTGCGGTTCATGGAAGCCACGTCGAGCGGCTGTGGGTTTTGGCCGGCATAAGGATGCTCGGTGCCATTGAAGAGGTGCAAGGCACGCATCTGGGCAAAGCCGAGCGGGCCTTTTGGAATCATGCGTTCAACCGCTTTTTCCAGAACACGCTCGGGAAACTGGCCTTCGAGAACCTTTTCCGCTGTGCGCTCTTTCAAGCCGCCGGGATAGCCGGTGTGCTTGTAATAGACTTTCTGCTTGGTCTTGTTGCCGGTGAACTTCACCTTGCCGGCATTGATCACGATGACATGATCGCCGCAATCGACATGCGGGGTGTAGCTTGGCTTGTGCTTGCCGCGCAATATGTTGGCAATGATCGTGGCGACACGGCCGACAACCAGATCTTCGGCATCAATAATATGCCATTTTTTCTCGACGTCTGCGGGTTTGACCGACTGCGTCTGTTTGGTGATAGCCTTCATGGGCTTGAACTCCCTTTGGAGATAAAACGAATCAAAATGATAAAAGCCGAGCGCAAAAGCCCGGCCGATCGCGGCGCTAATGACCGGAATTGGCCCTCAAGTCAAGCAAAAGCGCGGGATTGCTGGCGGGTATAATGATACCGTCAGCTATATTGGGTCTGTTCGTCGAGCCAGCTTGCATAGTCCGGATCGGTCCGGTCGGCATGCCAGCAGAGGATCGCAGGCGTGTCATAACTGTGCAGCGTTTTAAGGCGCGCCATGGCGGAGGGAGCGCGGGTCTCGGTGGTCTTGAACAGGACCGGAAATTCCTCTTCCGTCTGCAAGGCGCCGTCCCAGCGATATTGCGAGAGCGCCGGCGCCAGATGATTGGCACAGGCCACCGCGCCTTCCATGATCAGCGTCTCGCCAACGGCCCGGGCCTCATCCCGCGATCCGAACAGCGTGTAGATCAACGCGGTGCGGTCGGTCATTGCGCGGAACCAGGCCGCTGCTCGCGACCGAGCAGATGCACGCCCCAAGCGGTGGCGGCGACGACCAGTGCGCCGACGGCCTGATGCAAGACCGCAAGCGTGATATCGATATTGGTCATCACCGTGGCGATGCCGAGCAATATCTGGATGCCGAAAGCGCTGTGGATCGCAATCGAAGCCGCGCGCGACTGGCGCCGGATCTTGCGGGCCAGCACAATCAGAAAGCCCACCGCAACCCAGGCCCACCAGCGGTGGATGAAGTGGATCAGATAGGGATCATTGTTGAGCGCCGCCCACAAACCAAAGCTCATGTCGATGCCACCAGGGACAAAATAGTCGTTCATCAGCGGCCATGTATTGGCGACATAACCGGCATTGAGACCCGCAGTATAGGCTCCGAACAGCAGTTGCACGAACAGCACCGCGATCACCGCGCCGCCAAGCCCGGTCACCCGGGCATTGCTGGTCTGTCCTTTGGCCGATTGCCGCAAGTCCAGCGCGGTCCAGATCAGCGCAGCGAGAATGAACAAAGCCAGCAGCAAATGGGTCGCCAGGCGAAAGTGGCTGACATCGGTCAATTCGGTCAGGCCGGAGCTGACCATCCACCAGCCGATCGCTCCCTGCAACCCGCCCAGCGCGAGCAGACCGGTCAAGCGCCAGGCATAGCCGGCGGGAATGGCCCGCTTCAACGCGAACCAGGCGAACGGCAAAGCGAAAGCCAGACCAATTAGACGACCCAGCAACCGATGGACCCATTCCCAGAAATAGATGAATTTGAAGTCGGCCAGGGTCATGCCGGCCGGACCGCTAATCTCGATATATTCGGGAATCTGCTTGTATTTTTCAAATTCCGAGACCCAGTCCGATTCGTTCAGCGGCGGTATCGCGCCCATGATCGGCTTCCATTCGGTAATCGACAGACCCGATTCGGTCAGCCGCGTAATGCCGCCGACAATCACCATGATGAACACCAGAAAAGCGACCGAAAACAGCCAGTTGGCTATGGCGATCGGGCGCGTGTCAGCCGCTCCGTTGTGCGGCACAGAAGAGTCGGCAAGCGAGGTCATGGCCGCCTATGTGGTGGCAAATGTCCGGCGAGGCAAGACTTGCCCGCGCCGCCGGCCATCGTTCGCCGATCATTAATATAAAATGATATGTTGTATCTTAACACGGACGCCCCTATATTTCCGGCTCAATGCAATGATCGAAAGTAACCGAGTCGTGTTTACGACAGCCAATTTGTGGAACAAAGACGGCCTTATGGGCAAAGACGGATTTTGGGACCGGGTCGCGGTTCTGATCTCTGGCCTGTGTCTGGTGCATTGTATCTCGACCATGGTGTTTGTCGCCTTGCTGTCGTCCGCCGCCGGGGCGTTGCTTGATCCGATCGTCCATGAAGTGGGCATCGGCATCGCGATTGCGCTGGGCCTGTTCACGCTCGGCCGCGGGGTCATGGATCATGGCTATATCATGCCGGCAGCGATTGGCGGCCTTGGCCTGGGCATGATGCTGGGCGCGCTGACGCTCGGCCATGATGGCAGTCATGGTGGCGCGGAAATCCTGTACACAATGCTCGGCGTGGGCGTCCTGGCCCTCGGCCACGACCTCAACTACCGCGCAACGCATTAAATCATACCTCAAACGCCGGGCGCGGGCATCCGCCCGCTTGGCTATCGCGCCAATAAGGCGCGGCGGCCGGTCAGCCTTGCCTCCGCTGCGCTCGGATGTATAACCTCAAGCTGGATACCAATCCGACGCATCGCGTCGGCAAGCGCGACCGCGCGACCGAGCTTATGCGAGGAAAGCCAAGCGGGCGGATGCCCGCACCCGGCGCCTGAGGTTAAATAAAAACTCCCTCTTCCCTTTCCTCCTCCTGCTCTTCCACCACACCACAAAATCCCTTCTCTTGCCCTCTCGGCCCAACATCCCTAAATTACATCTATGGGAAAACATGATCATCACGAGCATCACGGCGAGTCTCTGGCAGACGCCGCGCGACAGAATCTCGAAGCGGCGGGCGAGAAATGGACCGACACACGGGCAGCGATATTTGAGGCCCTTTCGGGATTTTCGCGGCCGGCTTCGGCCTATGATATCGCCGAACTGGTCTCCACCGCGCGCGGAAAACGGGTGGCGCCGAACAGTGTCTACCGCATTCTCGATCTGTTCGTGGACAAGAATCTCGCGATGCGCGTCGAAAGCGCCAATGCCTATCTCGCCAACAGCCATCCCGGCTGCGAGCATGATTGCATGTTCCTCGTCTGCGATACCTGCGGCGAGGCCACCCATATTGACGATGACGAAATGTCGGCCAAGGTCCGCTCGGTCGCAACCGAACAGGGCTTTAACTCCATTCGTCCGGTAATCGAGGTCCGCGGCATCTGTCAGAAATGCAGCTGAAACGGCCTGCATCGTCAGCCTGCATTCAGACAAAAACTGGTTTGAACAGACGATCGGCATTCGACATCCCCGGGAAATGGGGCTAATGCTGGTGTCAAACAGGGAGTAACTATGTCCGGCCCGAATACACCGCTTCTGGATACCGTATCTGAACCAGCGGACCTGCGAAAATTAAAGCCGGAACAATTGCGGCAATTTGCCGATGAACTGCGCGCTGAAGTGATCGATACCGTGTCGGTAACCGGTGGCCATCTCGGCGCCGGGCTGGGCGTGGTCGAACTGACCGCTGCCATCCACTATGTCTTCAACACGCCCGAAGATCGGCTGGTCTGGGATGTTGGCCACCAATGCTATCCGCACAAGATTCTCACCGGACGGCGCGATCGTATCCGCACCCTGCGGCAAGGCGGCGGCCTGTCCGGCTTCACCAAGCGCAGCGAAAGCGAATATGATCCGTTCGGTGCGGCGCATAGTTCGACGTCGATCAGCGCGGCGCTCGGCTTTGCGGTCGCCAACAAACTGAACGACAAGCCCGGCCGCGGCATTGCGGTGATCGGCGACGGTGCGATGAGCGCCGGCATGGCCTATGAAGCGATGAACAATGCCGAGACCGCCGGCAACCGGCTGGTCGTCATTCTCAACGACAATGACATGTCGATTGCGCCGCCAGTTGGCGGTCTGTCCGCTTATCTCGCGCGGATCGTGTCCTCCCGCGAATTTCTCGGCATCCGGCAGCTGGCCCGCCGAATTGCACGGAAACTGCCCAAATCGCTCCACGATGCGGCCCGCAAAACGGATGAATATGCCCGCGGCATGACGATGGGCGGCACGCTGTTCGAAGAGCTTGGCTTCTATTATGTCGGCCCGATTGACGGCCATAATATGGAGCATTTGATACCGATTCTGGAAAATGTCCGGGATGCGGCCGAAGGGCCCTGCCTGATCCATGTCGTCACCGAAAAGGGCAAGGGCTACAAGCCGGCCGAAGAAGCGGCGGACAAATATCACGGCGTCGCGAAGTTCGATGTCGTCTCCGGCAAGCAGGACAAGGGCCCCGGCGGCGGACCGCCGGCCTATCAGAATGTTTTCGGCGAAACGCTGGCCAAGCTGGCCGAAACCGACTCCCGGATCTGCGCCATTACCGCGGCGATGCCGTCGGGCACCGGCGTCGACAAATTTGCCAAGGCCCATCCCGACAAGGCCTTTGATGTCGGGATTGCGGAGCAGCATGGGGTGACCTTTGCCGCCGGTCTCGCTGCCCAGGGCATGCGCCCGTTTTGCGCAATTTATTCGACCTTTTTGCAGCGCGCCTATGATCAGGTCGTCCATGATGTTGCGATCCAGAATCTGCCGGTCCGCTTTGCGATTGATCGCGCCGGTCTGGTCGGCGCCGACGGCAGCACCCATGCCGGCAGCTTTGACATAACCTATCTGGCCACGCTGCCCAACATGGTGGTCATGGCCGCATCCGACGAAGCCGAACTGGCGCATATGACCTATACCGCTGCGCAATATGACAAGGGCCCGATCGCCTTCCGCTATCCGCGCGGCAACGGCACCGGTGTTCCGATTCCCGAACAGCTCGAAGCGCTCGAAATCGGCAAGGGCCGGATCGTCCGCGAAGGCAGCAAGGTGGCCATCCTCTCGCTTGGCGCACGTCTTGGCGAAGCGATGAAGGCGGCCGATCGGCTCGATGCCAAGGGCCTGAGCACGACGGTTGCCGACCTGCGTTTTGCCAAGCCGCTCGATGAAGATCTGATCCGCAAGCTGCTGACCACCCATGAAGTCGCGGTCACGGTCGAGGAAGCGTCCGTCGGCGGTCTCGGCGCGCATGTGCTGACCTTGGCATCGGACACCGGCCTGACCGACGCGGGCTTGAAAATCCGCACCATGCGGCTGCCGGACGAATTTCAGGATCAGGACAAGCCCGAATTGCAATATGCCGCCGCCGGTCTCGATGCCGACGGTATTGTCGATACGGTGCTGAAGGCGCTGCGCCACAACAGCGCGAGCGTGGAAGAAACCGGAGCGCGGGCGTAGGTTTTTTTACCTCAGGCGCCGGGCGGCGACATCCGTCGCCTTGGCTTTCCTCCCCCGGATCAAGTCCGGGGTCGGACGCGCGGTCGCGCTTGCCGACGCGATGCGTCGGTTTGGTGTTTTCGTTGGCGTGAGTGGCTGGCGGGGGATGGATTCTTTTTTAACCTCAGGCGCCGGGCGCGGGCATCCGCCCGCTTGGCTATCCTCGCATAAGCTCGGGCGCGCGGTCGCGCTTGCCTCGCTTCGCTCGGTAGACCAACTGGCCGTTGGCCACCAAACCGACGCTTAGCGGAGACAAGGCCGACTGGCCGCCGCGCCTTATTGGCGCGTAGCCAAGGCGATGAATGTCGCCGCCCGGCGCCTGAGGTCCAAAAAACTCTCCTCCCGGCGCCTGACGTCCAAAATTCCTCTCAAACCCCCCTAAAATTGCAGTTGAAACCGCACCGCCGCGCCGAAATCATCCGGGAGCGTTTCGAAATGTCCCGGTTCCTGGCGCCAGAACAGGTTGGTGTTGAGATATCCGCCCCATAAGGGCGTGGCATAGGCCATTTCGCTGACCAGTTCCCGGCCACGCGGGGCGAGGTTCAGTCGGCGCTGGCCGAAGCTGGTCTGCAACGTCTGATAGTCATAGCCCACCGGCAGATCGAGCGTCAGGCCGCCCGAAGATACGCGCAGCGGCTGAGCAAAGCGAAACGCGATCTGGTCGGTGCTGTGGAACAGGCCCGCCTTGACCAGATCCGCCGCGAAGGCGGTGCTCTGCAAGGTGCCGCCGGCCACCAGACCGGTCCGGTCGGCTTGCGTCCAGCCCTGGCGCCAGCTTGCGCCAATCCGCCAACCACCGCCCATGTCGACCGCGGCCCGCCCGTCGACAAACAGGCTGCGCGCGCCGCTTGCACCGATAAATCCGGCAAAGCGCGACCCCAGCAGGCTCTCGTCTTCCTGCAGCCAGCTCGCCGCAACCTGCAGCGCGGCCGGGCCGATCTGGCGATCCAGCGCCAGACCCACCGTGCTGAACCGGTTGCGATCGCTATCGTCGCGCAGAATATTGTCGAGCAGATTGGACGGATCGGCGGCGGCATCGGCAACACCGCTTTCGGCATAGGCAGTCAGGCCAAAGCCAACGATGCTCCGCCGCAAGGCGAGGGCGCCGTCGGTGCGGCTGTCAAAGCCGCGTTCTTTTGCGGGACTGGGGGCGACCAGAAAGGCGGGCGTCGAAGCGCCCTGCACCTGGGCCACCAGTCCGCTGGCGCTGCGCTGAAAGCCGAAGGCCACCTGCATGTCGGGCGCAACCCGCGACACCACCGTCGCGGCCAGCAGGCGCGCCTGACGCGCATTCGGTTCGGACAGTGCAAGATTGTCGTTGCGCAGCCCGCCAAGCCGGTTGCGACGCGTGTCTTCGGCTATATTGACGGATATTTGCAATCCTGCGCGCGACGCGCGCATATTCCGCTGGTTGCCGCTCAACGCCCCGGTGAGCTGATAGCGCGGGGCCGCGACCTGCAGATCATGCGCCAGATTCAACGCAAAGGCGCGATCAAAGCCATCGAGGATCACCGCACCGACATTCTGACCGCGCAGGGCGGAATCGCCCATCGCCACCGATGTCTGGCCGGTTGATCCGAGCGGATCGATCGCAATGCTGGTCCCGGCAACCCGGCTCTGGCCCTGGGGCTGGAAGGCCGCGGCAATATCGAGAATGCCATGGCCGTAAACGCTATCGACGCCCGCCGCGCCGGCATCTTCTGCGCTGGAAAATAACAGCTGGACGATCTCGGCGCCGGTCAAATTGGGAAAAGCCTGCGCCAGCAGCGCAGCCGCGCCCGAGATTTGCGGTGCGGAAAAGGAGGTGCCCGACCACAGAAACGGCGTGCCAGTCTGGTCATCGGCGCGGACGCGTTCGCCGAGCGCGGTCAAGAAGGAGGCAGACTGGGTTCCGGCGCGGTTGCTGAACGAGGAAATCGTGCCAGCCGCGCCAACCGAACCGGCCAGAATGACCAGGCCGTTGCCATTGCCGGCAATGCCCGATGCAAAGCCGTCGGGAGAGGCCGCGCCATCATTGCCCGCCGAGACGACGACGATCACGCCGGCTGCGGTGGCATTGGCAATCGCGTTGCGCGTCTGGCTGCTGAGATCGGGACCGCCGAGCGAGATATTGATCACCCGCGCACCCGAGGTCCGCGCCTGGTTGATCGCGGCGGAAATTGCCGAGCTGCCATGGCTACACCCGTCATCATCCGGGTCGTCAGGGTCGTCGAGACCGCAAGACCCCGGTGTGTCGGTTCGCAGCACCAGAATATCCGTGTCAAACGCAATGCCGTGAGTCGCATTGTCATTTTTGCTGCCCGCCGCCACCGAGGTGACCGCCGAGCCATGGCCGCCCTCGTCAGACAGGCCGCGATTGCCTGCAAAATCATCGCTGTCGGGATGAATCCGGCCGGTAAATTCCGAACTGGCCGCATTGATCCCGCTATCGATCACGCCGAGGATGATGCCTGCCCCGGTCGCGCCGGAATCATAAGCCGTCAGCGCACCATGTTGCTGCGGCCCGTCGGACCCGGCAAATTCTGCTGTGTTATAAGGACCGGGGGTGGTTCCCGGCGTCGGTGTCGGGGTTGGTGTCGGGGTGGGGGTCGGCGTAGGCGTAGGCGTAGGTGTCGGCGTGGGCGTCGAGGCGGTTCTGCCCCCACCGCCGCCGCAAGCAGACAACAGGGCCAGGGCCGCCAAGGACCCCGTCCATAGTGATATTCTGCCAAGCCCGCGACCGTGCTTCATAGATCTGCTTCCCCGTAACCCTGCCAGCCTTACGGTATAGCCGGTTACCTTCAGCTTAACAGCGATCAATGCTTGCCGGAACCCGGCCAAGTGACTAGGCGAACAGCCATGCCGCCAGAATTTTCCCATATCGACCACTGGATATTCGACCTCGACAATGTGCTCTATCCGGCCGAATGCGACCTGTTTTCGCTGATTGATGTGAAAATGGGCGAATTTATCCAGCAGGCGCTGGACTGCGATGCGGTCGAAGCGCGCACCGTCCAGAAACGCTATTTCCATGACCATGGCACCACGCTGGCCGGGCTGATGCACCATCACGGCACCGAGCCGCAGGCGTTTCTCGACTATGTCCACGATATCGACATGAGTCGCCTCGCACCGGCGCCGGACCTGCAGGCCGCGATCCGCGATCTGCCGGGCGAGAAACTGGTGTTTACCAATGGCGACCGCGCCTATGCCGAGCGCGTATTGGGCCATCGCGGGCTCGGCGAGACGTTCGGACAGATCCATGATGTGCTGGCGACCGGACTGATCCCGAAACCGGAAAAAGCCGCTTATGACAGCCTGGTTTCCGCAACCGGCATCAACCCCGAGCGCGCGCTTTTCGTCGAAGACATGGCGCGCAATTTGCTTCCGGCGAAAGAATTGGGCATGACCACGATCTGGGTCAATACCGGATCGGAATGGGGCGCGCGCGATCACCATCCGGACTTTATCGATCACGAGATCCGCGATCTGGAAAGCTGGATCACGGCACTAACAGGGAATAAGGACACCGCACCATCATGACCGCCACTTTGATATCCGCCATCGACGCCGCCTGGGAAAAACGGGAATCGCTCAGCATTACCAGCCAGGGACCGGAACGAGAAGCGGTCGAAGCCGCGCTGGCCGGACTCGACAATGGCAGCTTGCGGGTCGCCGAGAAACAGGGCGATGCGTGGGTGGTCAATCAATGGCTTAAGAAAGCGGTGCTGCTGTCCTTCCGGCTCAATGACAATCAGGTGATCGAAGGGCCTGGCGGTGCCAATCACTGGGACAAGGTCCCGACCAAATTTGCCGGCTGGGGCGAGAATCGCTTCCGCGAAGCCGGCTTTCGCGCCGTGCCCGGTGCGGTGGTTCGCCATGGCGCGCATATCGGTCGTAACACTGTCCTGATGCCCAGCTTTGTCAATATCGGCGCCTATGTCGATGAAGGCACAATGGTCGACACCTGGGCGACGGTCGGCAGCTGCGCGCAGATCGGCAAGAATGTCCATATCTCGGGCGGTGCCGGCATTGGCGGTGTGCTCGAGCCGCTGCAGGCCGGACCGGTAATCATCGAGGATGGCGCATTTATCGGCGCCCGCAGCGAAGTCGCGGAAGGGGTCCGCATCGGCGAAGGCGCGGTGCTTTCAATGGGCGTCTATCTCGGCGCCTCAACCAAGATTATCGACCGCGTCACCGGCAAGGTCTTTATCGGCGAAGTGCCGCCTTATGCCGTCGTGGTGCCCGGCTCGACCCCACCCAAGGCCAATATTGACGGCGTGCCGGGACCCTCGCTCTATTGCGCGGTCATCGTGAAGACGGTCGACGCACAGACTCGCTCGAAAACCGGCATCAACGAATTGCTGCGCGACTGATGGCGAGCCGGGCGAAGGATTATAAGGTCACGCTGGGGGCCAATGACCACCCCTATCGCACCGGCGCCTGGACACCGAATTTCGAAGAAGTCACCGCGGATTCGATGACCGTCATCGGGACGATACCCGATGATATTGATGGGCTTTACGTCCGCAACACCGAAAATCCGCTCCATGACAGTCTCGGCCGCTATCATCCGTTTGACGGCGACGGCATGATCCACACGCTGCGGATCCAGGACGGCAAAGCGGTCTATCGCAACCGCTTCGTGCGCACCGCCGGTTTTGCCGCCGAACAGGAAGAAGGCGGACCGCTCTGGGCCGGAATCATGGGCAAGCCGGGCGAGATCGAAACGGCCCGGCTGGGGCGCGCATGGCGCGGTCAAGGACAGCAGCTCGACCGATGTCGTGGTCCATGCCGGCAAGATCCTCTCGACCTTTTACCAGTGCGGCGAAGGCTATCAGCTCGACCCGGACACGCTGGACACGCTCGGCACCGCCGACTGGGTGCCCGAAGACGGCATTTCCGCGCATCCCAAGCTGGACGAGAAAACCGGCGAATTGCTGTTTTTCAACTATAGCATCAAGCCGCCCTTCCTCCATTACGGCGTCGTCGGCCCGGACGACCAGCTCGCCCATTTCATCCCGGTGCCGCTGCCCGGCCCGCGCCTGCCGCATGACATGGCTTTTTCCGAACATTACGCGATTTTCAACGACTGTCCGATGTTCTGGAAAGAGGATCTGCTCGATCATGGCCTGCGCATTCCGGCCTATCATCCCGATATGCCGACCCGGTTCGGGATCCTCCGCGGCGCGGCCAGTCCGAGGATATCCAGTGGTTCAATGCGAAGCCGACTTATGTCCTGCACTGGGCCAATGCCTTTGAAGAGGGCGATGAACTGGTGCTCGACGGCTATTTCCAGAACCAGCCGGTGCCGCCGCCGCTGACCGATTTCCCCGCCGGCTATGAAAGCATGGGTGCGAGCATCGACCTGCACAGCTTTCAGCCCGAACTGCACCGCTGGCGCTTCAATCTCAAAACCGGCGAGACCCGCGAGGAAACCCTGTTCGACGCCTATCCGGTCGAGTTTGGCATGTTCAATCCGCAAGTCGCCGGCCAGCCCTATCGCTATGTCTATAGCGTGACCGGCGAGCCCGGCTGGTTCCTGTTCAACGGCCTGGTCAAACATGATCTCGAAACCGGTACGGCGGAGCGCTATGATTTCGGCGACCAGCGCTTTGGATCCGAAGCCCCGTTCATCCCGCGCCAAAACCCGCAGTCCGAAGATGACGGCTATCTGATCAGCTTCATCACCGACATGAAGCAGGACCGCAGCGAGTGCATCATCGTCGATGCGCAGAATATCACTGCCGGCCCGGTCTGCACGATCATCCTGCCCCACCGCATCTGCAGCGGCACCCACGCCACCTGGGCAGACGCGGCGCAGATTGGCTAGGCGTTGCGCGAGGCGCAGACGGGGCGCTGAGATTGGCCAACCATCCACGGGTTCTCGCGATCTTTGGTCGGCTGCCAAGCCGATGGCATCCTACGGGTCGGGCATTGATATCGCCGGATTCACCGGCGGGTCTTCGTCCGTTATCCCGCCGCAAATACAGAAATTCTCTGCACAGGCACCACTTTGTTCAATGATCGTGCGGGATTTTTGCACGGTCGGCCTTTGATCGGAACAGGCGGGCTTGAAGTCGATATAGGCGAAGCGTTGGTGCCGGGCGATATGCAAAAGGGCAGTCCTCGCCTGGTCGGGCGCCAGAATCGCGCCATTCAACATCAGGTCGCCGCTTTGACTGGAGTCCACGACATGCTCGATATTGTGATGCGGTGGTTTCATCATCTCCGCCGGGTGCCATTTGATTTGCGATACGCGCGTCGGAGATTCTGGTCCGCTGCAGGACGTCAGCCATATGCTTATCGCCACAACGACAAAACCACGGATCATTCAAAAAGATCGCCATCCACTTCTTTACCGGCAGGCGGCTTCAAGCCGAGATGGCTCCACCCCCGATCATTGAGCGCGCGGCCGCGGGCGGTGCGGGCGACCAGGCCGAGCTGAATCAGATAAGGCTCGATCACTTCCTCGATCGTGTCGCGCGGTTCGCTGAGCCCGGCGGCCAGCGTTTCGACGCCGACCGGCCCGCCTTTGTAGATATCCGCAATCATGTGCAGATAGCGACGGTCCATCGCGTCGAGGCCGATGCTGTCGACCTCCAGCCGGGTCAGCGAGGCGTCGGCGGTTTCCCGGTCGACCGTGGCGGTGCCGGACACATTGGCAAAATCGCGCACCCGGCGCAGCAGCCGGCCGGCGATGCGCGGGGTGCCGCGCGCGCGGCGGGCGACTTCGGTGGCGCCATCGGGCGCGATCCCGAGATCGAGCAATTTGGCCGCGCGGTGGACGACTTTTTCGAGCTCCTCGACGCTGTAGAAATTGAGCCGCACCGGAATCCCGAACCGGTCGCGCAGCGGCGTGGTCAGCAAGCCCTGCCGCGTCGTCGCGCCGATCAGGGTGAATTGCGGCAAATCGATCCGCACGCTGCGCGCCGACGGGCCTTCGCCGATAATCAGGTCGAGCGCGCGGTCTTCCATCGCCGGATAGAGCACTTCCTCGACCACCGGATTGAGCCGGTGAATCTCGTCGATGAACAGCACATCGCCTTCCTCGAGATTCGTCAGCAGCGCCGCGAGGTCGCCGGATTTGGCGATAACCGGCCCGGATGTCGCGCGAAAACCGACACCGAGTTCGCGGGCAATAATCTGCGCGAGCGTGGTCTTGCCCAGCCCCGGCGGGCCAAAAAACAGCGTATGGTCGAGCGCCTCGCTGCGGCTTTTCGCGGCTTCGATAAACACCCGCAAATTCGCCCGCGCCGCTTCCTGCCCGATAAATTCGTCAAGCGATTTGGGCCGCAAGGCGGCGTCGATGTCTTCCGGTTGCCGTTTCGGGCTGAGATTAGACTTATCATTCACGGCCAAGCGCCCCGTTTTCGTCATCCTGAACTTGTTTCAGGATCCATGGTGATCCTACTATCGGATCATGCAGGAAGCCAGGCAACCTTGCGTCTATACATTGGCAAGCAAGCCTTACGGCACATTGTATATTGGCGTGACGTCCGATCTGATCAAACGTCTTCATCAGCACCGCAACAATCTTGCGCCCGGTTACACATCCAAATATGCCGTTTACAATCTCGTTCGATTTGAGCGGTTCGATACCATGACATGCGCGATCGCTCGCGAGAAACAACTGAAAAACTGGCGCCGTCAGTGGAAGATCAATCTGATCGAAACGGACAATCCGCAATGGGTCGATTTGGCGGTGAATCTGGGTTTGCCGCCGATGAGAAACTGAAGCTTTTGTTCCATGCTTTGAACGATAATTTGATCCGTCATGCTGAACTTGTTTCAGCATCCATCGCGAGACACGCACGCCCTGCGCAATCCGGGACATGGATCCTGAAACAAGTTCAGGATGACGATGGTGTGATATGAGGGACGCGTGGCGGTCAGGATCGGTCATTCAGAAAACTCAGTATCAAGGGTGTGACCCTATCGCTTGAAAAATAGTAAGGATCACCTCCAAACAAATCAACAATCCAATCCAGCCAACTCCTCTCAAAAACGTCACCCACGAACCTGTTGGATGCTTGCGAACCTAAATCTGCCTTGATTGCGAGATACCCCACATTCCGACCAATTGAGGTGCAAGATGAAAAATCAGCAGGGCTTACCCAAATGGCGGTCTGTTCCAATTCTGGTGGTCCTTCCAAAACACGAATCCGCACGTCCCAAGACTGAGCTGGGCGTTCCATCACTCTTGCCTTTATGACCGTTGAATCCGATGACGTCTCTGAAGGTTTTGTTTTGTAGATCATTGCCTGAGGAACAGGTTCCGCCATGCAGGCCAACGCTGGTGATGAAACCAAGCAAACAACCAAGAATAGCAACGCAGACTTCACTTCGCCGCCTTTTTCAGCGCCAGCCGCACGAGCGCATCCAGGGTCACGCCCTCGCCGGCCTCGGCATCGGCCGCGGCCACTGCCGCACTGGCCTCCGCCGGTTTGAAGCCGAGATTCTGCAGCGCGCTGACCGCGTCGGCGCTGTTGCTCGATGGCGCGTGGATCGCCCCGCCGCTGCCGGCAATCGGGTCGGTGGCAATGCCGCCAACCTTGTCCTTCAGCTCGTTGACAATGCGCAGCGCCAGTTTCGGGCCGACGCCGTTGGCGCGCGCGACCATCGCCTTGTCGCCGGTGGCGACGGCGCGGGAAATTTCGGCGGTTTCGAGCGCCGAGAGAATCGCCAGCGCGACCTTGCCGCCGACGCCCTGGACCGAGATCAGCAGCCGGAACCAGTCGCGCTCCGACCCGCTGGCAAAACCCATCAGGCGCATGTCGGTCTCGCTGACCTGCATTTCGGTATAGATGGTCGCACCATCGCCCACCCCGCCAATCGCGGTGATCGTGCGCGACGAGGCAAAGACCAGATAGCCGACGCCATTGACGTCGAGCACGATATTGTCCGTGCCGATTTCGTCGATCGTACCGGTGAGTTTTGCAATCATTGGGTTCTATCTGGCCTTTTCGTCATGCTAAACGTGATTCAGCATCCAGGGCGTCAATATGCAAGCGTTTCGTGTGATTGCCTGGATCCTGAATCACGTTCAGGATGACGGAATGTGGAAAAACACCGGCCGAGAATGGAACATCAGCGCCCGCGGTGATGCGCGTGGGTGATCGCCACCGCCAGCGCATCGGCGGCATCGGCACCGGCCAGCTTGACGCCGGGGAGCAGGATCTTGATCATCGCCTGGACCTGGTCCTTGTCGGCCTGACCAACACCGACTACCGCTTTTTTCACCGCCCGGGCGGCATATTCGCCAACCTCGAGACCGGTGCGGGACGCGCCGAGCAGCACGACGCCACGGGCCTGGCCGAGTTTCAGCGTGCTTTGCGGATTGCTGTTCACAAAAACCTCCTCGACCGCGCAAGCCTCGGGTTGGTGATTGGCCATCAGATCGGAAAGCGCGAGGTCCAGCGTCAGCAGGCGGCTGGCGAGCGGCATTTTGGGGTCGGTCCGGATCTGGCCATTGGCGATATGCGACAGCCGGTTGCCTTGCGACCGGATCACGCCCCAGCCAGTGGTGCCGAGACCGGGATCGAGACCAAGGATGATCAATTCCCCGCTCCTGCTTGCGGAAGGGGAAGGGGGTGGGAATTAAGGGTGCGTTCGGACTGGCCCACCCCTAACCCCTCCCGCGAGCGGGAGGGGAATGTGCTCACCCCAGTTTCTCCATGATCTCGTCGGACACATCATAATTGCCCCAGACCGTCTGGACGTCGTCATCCTCTTCGAGCAGGTCGATCAGATTGAGCAGGGTTTCGGCCTGTTCCTGATTCACTTCGACCTGCACCGAGGGGCGCCAGGCCAGCTTGACATTTTCCGCCTCGCCGAGCGCTTTTTCCAGCGCGCCGGAGACTTCATGCAGGTCTTCCATCGCGGTCCAGATTTCGTGGCCGTCATCATCCGAAGCGATATCTTCCGCACCGGCTTCCATCGCCGCCTCGAGAACCTTGTCCTCGCTGCCGGCGGCGGCGGGATATTGAATATAGCCAACCCGGTCAAAGCCATGGCTCACCGATCCGGATTCGCCGAGATTGCCGCCATTGCGCGACATGATCGTGCGGACATTGGTGAACGTGCGATTGGTATTGTCGGTCAGCGTTTCGATGATCAGCGACACGCCGCCGGGGCCAAAGCCTTCATAGCGGACTTCGTTATAGTCATCGCCTTCATTGGCCGACGCCTTGTCGATCGCCCGCTGGATATTGTCCTTCGGCATGGAGACCGCCTTGGCGTTGTTCACCGCCAGGCGCAGGCGCGGGTTCATGTCGGGGTCGGGCATGCCCGATTTCGCCGCGACCGTGATCTCGCGGGACAGTTTCGAAAAGGCCGCCGCGCGTTTCTTGTCCTGCGCGCCCTTGCGGTGTTTGATATTTGCAAATTTACTATGGCCTGCCATATGATTCGTCCGTACCTGAATTGTTATTATTGAGGCTCTTTGCCGCATGTTCGAACCCAACTCAACCATTGGATGGGCCGCTGGCCGCCTGAACGCAACCATCGGCGATCTCTTCGCCTTTCTGCGCGCGCCGAAACTGCCGGAAAAAGGCGCACAAAAGACCGGGAAGCCCAGTGATCTCCTCTGGCTGTTCGTGGTCAACTGCCTGATCGTGGCGGCCATGGCGATGGTGCTGTTTCCGATCATGCTGGCCTTTGATGTCGCCATGTCAAACAGCATGGCCAATCTGTTCGAGCGCCCGGTCTGGCAGCTGCTGCTGATCGTCGTGATCGCCGGACCGATCATCGAAGAGCTGATGTTCCGCTCGTGGCTCAGCGGTTCGCCGCGGCTGCTGATCCCCTTGTCCGGTGTCCTGCTGTGGATGGGGCTGACCTACAGCTATGAGCAATGGGGCTGGGCGGGGCCCGCGGCGATGGGCACGGCGCAGCTGCTGGCGGTAATTGCCGGCGCGGTTCTGATCGCGGTGATCGTCTTGTGGAAACGGCCGGTGCCGGACTGGTATGTGCGGATTTTCCCGCTGGTCTTCTGGGCCCAGGCGCTGCTCTTTGGTTCGGTGCATCTGTTCAACTATGCCGGTGACAATCCGTTGGCCTTGCTGCCCTTTGTGCTGCCGCAGACGGTCGGCGGGCTGATCTGGGGCTATGCCCGGATCCGCCATGGCTGGTGGGCCAATATTGCCCTGCACATGGCCTATAACCTGATCGCGACCAGCGGCCTGGTCTATGTCCTGCTGACCCAGCCGGATCTGCTCTAATCGATCACCACGGCGGTGCCCGAGGCGGAGACCATCAGCATCGAACCCTTGTCGCCGACGACCTCATAGTCAAGATCCACGCCGACCACGGCATTGCCACCGAGCTTCGCCGCTTCGGCCTGCATTTCCTGCAGCGCCTCGTCACGCGCCCGCTTGAGCACATTTTCATATTTGCCCGACCGACCGCCGACAATGTCGGTGATGCTGGCGAACAGATCGCGGAACAGATTCGCTCCGACGATCACCTCGCCGATCACGATCCCGCGATAGTCGCGGATGGTGCGGCCTTCAATCGAAGGGGTGGTTGTTACAATCATTGCTATTCTCCCGCCTGTTTGGACCGGAGCCTAGCCGATCGATCACGCCAGACCAAGCGCCGACTTATAGGTGTCGAGGATCGCTTCCATTTCCTGGCGGTCATGGGTTTCCATTTTGCGCAAGCGGACGATCTGACGCATGATCTTGGCATCATAGCCCTGGGATTTGGCTTCGGAATAGACATCGCGAATATCGTCAGCAATGCCCTTTTTCTCTTCTTCCAGCCGCTCGATACGTTCAATGAACAGACGCAACTGGTCTGCGGCAACATTGCCTTCGCTCATAAATTCAGTCCTCGGTTTATCTGTGAAATGGGTTTTTGGATTCGATCGGGGGTCTTTAGGACGGGTCGGCGTTTTTGGCTACGCTTTCCTTCATCTTTTGTAGCCGTTCCGGTGTTGCTTCGGTCTGGAAGTTTTTCTTCCACGCCGACGTCGGCATGCCGTGGATCGCCTGGCGCGCTTCATCCTTGGTCATGGCGCCGCCGGCGGCGTTGGTGGCTTCCATCACCCAGTCCGCAAGACAATTGCGGCAAAAGCCGGCAAGCCCCATCAGGTCGATATTTTCGGCATCATGGCGATGCTGCAAATGGGTCACCAGACGGCGAAAGGCGGCAGCGGCGGCGGCGTCGGAAATTTGTTCTGTCATAAGATCGGCTTTCGTTGCTTTTTGTTTTGATCCTGTCATGATTCGCCAGTAACACCCGCCTTAACGGTCTCTGCACCGAAGCGAACAAACAGGAAAATGGCATGGCATCGCATATGTTCTCCCGCGACCGCAAAGTAAAGGTGCTCGCGACCCTCGGACCTGCCAGCGGCAGTCCGGAAATGATCGCAAAAATGTTCGAGGCCGGCGTTGATGCGTTTCGCATGAACATGAGCCATGGCGAACATGCCGCCCATGCGGAAAATGTCAAATCGATCCGCGCGCTGGAAAAGAAAGTCGGCCGGCCGATCACGATATTGGCCGATTTGCAGGGTCCAAAATTGCGCATCGGGACCTTTGCCAAAGGGCCGATCATGCTCAAGGCGGGAGACAAGTTCACGCTCGATAACCAGAAGAAAAAAGGCGACAGCAAACGGGTCACTCTGCCGCACAAGGAAATATTGCAGACTCTGGAGCCGGGGCAGATATTGCTGCTCGATGATGGCAAAATCCGCTTGCGCGTGATCGCCAGCGCAGATCTCGAGATCACCACCGAAGTGATGACCGGCGGACAGCTGTCCGATCGCAAGGGCGTCAATGTCCCCGAAGTGGTGATCCCGGTCAGCGCACTCACCAACAAGGACCGCCGCGACCTCACCTTCGCGCTCGAGCAGGAGGTCGACTGGATCGCGCTGAGCTTTGTCCAGCGCCCCGAGGATGTCGCCGAAGCCCGAACGCTGATCGATGGCAAGGCGGCGCTGCTCGCCAAGATCGAAAAGCCCGCGGCGATTGAACGGCTCGACGAAATTCTCGAACTGTCCGATGCGGTGATGGTCGCGCGCGGTGATCTGGGCGTCGAGCTGCGGCCGGAACATGTTCCGCCGCTGCAAAAGGAAATTGTCTCCAAAGCGCGCAAGCTGGGCCGACCGGTGGTGGTCGCCACCCAGATGCTGGAATCGATGATCACCTCGCCAACGCCAACCCGCGCGGAAGTCTCGGACGTCGCCACGGCCATTTATGACGGCGCAGATGCGATCATGCTGTCGGCGGAATCGGCCGTCGGCGATTGGCCGATCGAGGCCGCCACGATGATGGACCGGATCGCGGCGCGGGTCGAGAGCGATCCGTCCTATGCCAAGCGGGTCCATTTCACCGAGACATTGCCGGACGAAACCACCGCCGATGCATTGGCCGCCGCTAGCTATAATATCGCGCGGACGGTCAAGACATCTGCGATTGTCTGTTTCACCACGTCCGGATCCACCGCCCGCCGCATGGCGCGTGAACGCCCCTCGGTGCCGCTGCTGGTGCTGACCCCGGATCGCCGCACCGCACGCCGGGTCGGGCTATTATGGGGCGCGCATGCCGTGGTCACCCGCGATGTCAGCAATTTTGAGGAAATGATCGCCAAGGCCAAACGCATGGCGTTGCGCCACAAGCTCGGCAAGGCGGGCTCGCGTCTGATCGTCTGCGCCGGGGTGCCGTTTGGAACACCGGGATCGACCAATTTGCTGCACGTCGTGCGGCTGACTGGCAACGAACTGAAACGCGGCTAGACTGGCCCCGAGATCAGCGCGCCAGTTTCTCGAGCTGGTTCGCGGCGGTCACCAGCCGTTCGGTCACTGCGGCGAGATCATCACCGGTTGCGCGGGGGCTGGGCTCTGGCGTCAGCGTATCGGCCAGCACCCGCATCATGCTCGCAACCGCGACCGCGCAATCATCCGGTTTATCATGCAGCGCAATGGTGCGCGCGGCATATTCCAGCGTCCCGTAAAACAGGTCGCGCATGAACCAGCGTTCGGCATCGGGCCGAAATTCTCCGCGATCAACTCCGCGCGTGTAGAGCCGGTCAAAAATCCCGGCATAGGCGCGCTTTGACGCGTGGATCGCATGCTCACCCGCGGCGCTGCTGCCCGCAAGAGCGACGCTGAGTTCGATCAGCGGCCGGTCCCTGATCATGATCGCCATGTGATAATCGGCCAGCGCGTGTAGCCCGTCCATCGCGCTTTCACAGCTGGCGATGGCGCGGTGAGCGCCTTGGGTCAGTTCCGCCCAGTGCGCGCCGCTGATCGCATGGAGCAGCGCTTCCTTGTTGCGGAAATAGAGATAAAGCGTCCCTTCGGCGACATCGGCGGTGCGCGCGATTTCGGACATCCGGGTGCCCTCGACGCCCTTGTCGAGAAAGATCCGCCGCGCCGCCGCGATAATCTTGGATTCCTTTTCGGCAACGCGTTCCTGCTTGGTCTTGGCGGCTTGACTGGCCATCGCTCTAGCCACCATCCGCCATGGCGATATCGAGCAACAGCGCATTGGCCGCAACCTGGGTGCCGGCGGCAAAATGGATGGCGGTGACCGTGCCATCGACATCGGCGTATAACTCATGCTGCATCTTCATCGCCTCGACAATTGCCAGACGGTCGCCCTTGGCCACGGTCTGGCCTTCGGTCACGAACAGATCCAGCAGCAGACCGTGCATCGGCGCGGTCACCGCACCCGCCCCGGCCGCTTCGGTGGCCGAAGCCAACACGGCATGGGCATTGGTCAGGTCGTGATCCCGGCCATCGACCGACAGCTGGATACGCGCGCCGGCTGAATCGCGCGCCGGGCGATGGAACGCCACCTGCTGCCGCGCGCCATCAACCACAAGCTGCGCCCAGCCATCCGCGAGCGCGAGCAACCGGATGGTGACCGTCTGATCCGCCCCATCATCGTCAGCGCTGGTCACGGTGTAATGATCGGCATCCAGCGGCGTAACCGCGACATCGCAATTCTCGTCGCCATCGGCAAACCGATAAGGCGTGGTCAGCGGTGTCGCGCTCGCCCAGTTGAGCAGATCGGGAACAACCGCCACGGCAGAGTGATGCATGTTTTGCCGCGCGGTGACAAATAGCAGCACCGCCGCGACCGCCGCCTCGGTCGTCGTCAGCGCCGGTCGTTCGAGATCGGCATCGCTGAATTGATCGCCGATAAACGCCGTCGTTGCGTCACCGCAGGCAAAGGCTTCGCGTTCCAGCGCGTCGATCAGGAACCGCCGGTTGGTGGTCACGCCGAACAGCCGGGTGTCCTTGAGCGCAGTGATCAGCTTGCGCCGCGCTTCCTCGCGAGTGGCGCCATGGGCGATGAGCTTGGCGATCATCGGATCGTAGAACGGCGATACCGCCCCGCCGCTGGCGATACCGCTATCCACCCGGACACCGTCGCCGCTTGCCGGAACCCACAGATCCACCGGCCCGGTTGCCGGCAGAAAATCCTGCGCCGGATCCTCGGCATAGAGCCGCGCTTCGATCGCATGGCCGGAAAGCGTCACCGCGTCCTGTGCCAGATCCAGTACATCGCCCTGCGCCACCCGGATCTGCATCGCAACCAGGTCGAGGCCCGTGACCATCTCGGTGACCGGATGTTCGACCTGCAACCGGGTGTTCATCTCGAGAAAGTAGAATGCGCCACTGGCATCGAGCAGAAATTCGACCGTGCCGGCACCAACATAATCGACATCCTGCGCCGCCCGAACCGCTGCGGCCCCCATTTCGGCGCGCAACGCGGCGATCATCACCGGGCAGGGCGCCTCTTCGAGCACCTTCTGATGGCGGCGCTGGACCGAACAGTCGCGCTCGCCGAGATGGATGACATGGCCGTGCTGATCGGCAAAGACCTGAATCTCGACATGGCGCGGCGCGATAATGGCGCGTTCGAGAATCAGTTCGTCCGAACCGAACGCATTGCGCGCCTCGCTGCGCGCTGCGGTAAGCGCATCAGGCAGCGTCGACTGCTCCGTCACCAGCCGCATCCCGCGGCCACCGCCGCCGGCTGCCGCCTTGACCATGATCGGAAAGCCAATCTCCTGCGCGGCCGCGATCAGCGTCGCATCGTCCTGATCCTCGCCCTGATAGCCGGGCACACAGGGCACGCCCGCGGCGATCATCCGGCGCTTCGATTTCGCCTTGTCGCCCATCACATCAATCGCCCCAATCGGCGGGCCGACAAAGACCACATCGGCATCAGCGCAGGCTTGGGCAAAATCGGCATTTTCGGACAGGAACCCATAGCCCGGATGCACCGCTTCCGCCCCGGTGGCGGCAATCGCGGCCATGATCCGGTCGCGGTCGAGATAGGATTCGCCGACCGGCGCCGGCCCCAGACGATAGGCAGCGTCCGCCATCTGGACATGCGGCGCGTCGGCATCCGCATCGGAATAGACCGCAATCGTCCGCAGCCCCATCGCCTTGGCGGAGCGCAGCACCCGGCAGGCAATTTCGCCGCGATTGGCGACCAGCAATGAAGAGAAACGGTTCGGGGCTGGGCTGGTCATCACGCCGCCCAATCCGGTTTGCGTTTCTCGACAAAAGCGGCAATGCCTTCGCGCCCTTCGGCGCTGAGCATGCAGCGGGCAAATCCGTCGGCGGCAAAATCCATCATCGCCTCGGTGGAAAGATGCGGCACCGCGAGCAATATCTCCTTGGTGATCGCATTAGCCCCCGGCGCACAGCGCATGACATTCTTGCGAATATCCGCTTCGACCGCCGCAAAACCCGCTTCATTCTCGACAACAAAATCCGCGAGCCCGAGGTCCTTCGCTTCCGCACCGGTAAACCGCTGCGCCGTGAGCATCAGCCGCCGGGCTTTCGACACGCCGAGCCGCCGCGCGACATAGGGCGCGATCTGGGCGGGTGCGATGCCAAGCTGGGTTTCGGTCAGCGAGAATTTTGCGTCCTGGGTCACCACCACCACATCGCCGCAGCAGACCATGCCAAGCCCGCCGGCAATCGCCGCGCCGTCGACCAGGATCAGCACCACCTGCGGCATGCTGTTGATCAGGGCAAACATCTCGCCGCCAGCGCGATTGGCTTGTGCCACTGCTTCATGATCCGCCTCACCGCCATGAAAGCCGGACTGGAATCCCTTCAGATCACCGCCCGCACAAAAGACCCCGCCGCGGCCGCGCAGGGTGATACCGCGCACCTGCCGGTCATCGCGCACCGCAGCCAGTGTGGCGACCAGCTCCGCGACCAGTTCGCTCGACAGGGCGTTGCGGTTCTCCGGCGTGTCAAAGGCGATGGTCAGCCAGCCCTGGTCCAGCTCCAGCACGATTTTCTCTGTCTCGGGTAATGATGTCATGGCAATTCTCTCCTACATCCGCGCAATGCCAAAGCTGTTCGGGCGCACCGTCCGGTTGCGCCCTTCCCAGACTGTCGCCAGCAGAAAGCCGAGCGACTGCCGCGTGTCGCGCGGATCGATCATCCCGTCATCCAGCATATGACCCGAGGTGTAAAAGGCCCCGGCCTGGGAATTGAACAATTGCGTCAGATGCGCGTTCTGGGCCGCCATTTTTTCGCGATCCAGTTCGATCCCGGCGCGCGCCGCACCGGCCTCGGCGACAATCTCCATCACCTGCGCGGCCTGTTCGCCGCCCATCACGCCGGTCGAGCCATTGGGCCAGGTGAACAGGAAGTCGGGGTCATAGCCGCGTCCGCACATGCCATAATTGCCGGCGCCATAGCTCGCCCCGATCATCAGCGTGATCCGCGGGACATCGACATTGGTCACCGCCTGAATCATCTTCGCGCCATGCTTGATCATGCCGCCCTGCTCATAATCCTTGCCGACCAGATAGCCGGTCGTGTTTTGCAGAAAGATCAGCGGCACATTGGCCTGGTCGCACAGTTGAATGAACTGCGCTGCCTTGGTCGCCCCGTCCGGATCAATCGGCCCGTTATTGCCGATCATCGCGCAGGGCTGGCCATAGATTTCGGAACGCACACACACGGTCGACACCCCGTAACCGGGCTTGAAGTCGGAGAAATCGGAGCCGTCGACCACCCGCGCAATCACTTCGCGCACATCATAGGGTTTGCGATAGTCGGGCGAGACAATCCCGAGAATCTCGTCGGCATCATAAAGCGGTTCGCGATAGCTGGCGACCGCCGGCTTCGGACAATGGCGGTTCCACCCGAGCCGGTCGACCACTTCGCGGGCAATGACCAGCGCCTCGCCATCATTTTCCGCCAGAAACTCGGCCAGACCCGAAACCGTGGCGTGCATTTCGGCCCCGCCCAATTCTTCCTCGGTGGCGATTTCCCCTGTCGCGGCTTTGAGCAGCGGCGGACCAGCGAGAAACGCTTTGCCCTTGCCCTTCACCGCAATGACATAGTCGGACAATCCCGGCATATAGGCGCCGCCGGCAGTTGATGATCCGTGCAGCACCGAGATGACCGGAATGCCCTTTTTGCTGAGGCGCGCGAGATTGGCGAAGAGATCGCCGCCGGCGAGAAATTCCTCGACCGTATAGTTGATCAGGTCGCCGCCGGCGCTTTCAACAAGATGGATGAACGGCAGATTTTGCTGGAGCGCGATCTGTTCGGCGCGGCGCAGGCGATAGCCACCGCCGGTGGTCATCGCCCCGGCCTTGATCCCGCTATCATCATTGACGACCATGCAGCGGACCCCGGCAACAAAGCCGATGCCAGCCATGATCGTCGATCCGGGAATAGATTTTTCCTCATCCTTCGTATCGATCAGATAGCCAGCCAGATTACCGATTTCGAGATAGGGCATGCCGGGATCAAGCAACCGGGCGAGCCGGTCCCGCGGGATCAGCTGACCGCGCTTTTCAAAACGGTCCTTGCGCTTGGCCGACGCGGCCGGCGCGCGTGCATTCAGTTCTTGCAGCTTCGCCACCAGCGCGGACATCTCGCCATGGTTTTTCTGAAAGCCTTCGCTTTGGACCTGCACCTTGGATTGAAAAACCGTCATGCCATTTGCTCCGCCAGTTGGACCGGGATTGCGACCGGATGGGCGAGCAGGATCTGGCTAAAGCCCTTGCCCTGGGCATCGTTGCGAATGCTGGCCACCCCGCCGCCGCCGAGCACCGCATCGATCAGGAAATTGATCGCATGCGAACCCGGCAGATAAAATTTTTCAACCTTGGCCGCGCTGGCCCTACCGGCGATAAAATGCGTGAACCGCGCGGCCACATTATCCGCGCTGAGCGCCGCCCAGATATAGGGCAGATGAGCCGCGTCACGGGCAATGATCCCGATATTGGCCTTGTCGCCCTTGTCTCCAGACCGCGCCCAGGCCAGCTTGATCAGCGGGACCTCTACGGTCGCATCGGAGAGATCCGGCAGTGGCGGCGCTTCGGGACGGGCGATGTCATCCGCCTGCGGGCGCGCACCTGGCCCGTCCTGATGCGTCGTGCAAACCCCGTCGACATCGATCGTAGTGGTCAAATCCGCCTTGGGCGTCAGATAGGAAAATAGTCGCACCACCGGCGATGGCTTGGCGCGGGCCCCGGAAAAGCCGCTCAGACCCGGCGGCGTCGCCAGCCCCTGTCCGGTCAGCTCCTTGAGCAGAATCCCGATCGCCGCCGCCTCTTCATGCTTGGCGGCGATCTTGACGACCACCTCGCGCGGCCGGTGATCCGCGGCGAAATCACCGAACTGGCTTTCGGCCCCGATAATCTCGACACTGGTCTCGGCATAGGCACCCAGATTATGCCCGCGCAGAACCGCTTCGGATCGGGCGAGAGCAGCGTCGCAATAAGCCTGCGCCTTGCGGTCGGCATCAAAACCGTAAAAACTCAGATAGGTGCCGCCGCGAAATCCGTCGGCATAGGTCAGACAGGTCTTGTAGCTGTCCGGCGCCGGCCGGCCTCTGGCCGGTGACACATGAACCCGGTTGGCGCCTTGCTGGGTGATTGTGACCTCCGAAAAATCGCAGATCACATCGGGCAGGATATAGGCCTGCGGATCGCCGATTTCATAGAGCATCTGCTCGGAGATCGTGCCGATATTGACGATCCCGGCCGTGCCTTCGGGCTTGGTCATTTCAAACGACCCGTCGGCCGAGACGGTCGCGATCGGATAGCCGATGGTCGCGATATTGCCGGCGTCTTCCCAATCGGTGAAGTTGCCGCCGGTGGCTTGCGGACCGCATTCGAGAATATGTCCGGCGAGGCTGCCGCTGGCGAGCAGGTTCCATTGATCGGCCTGCCAGCCAAAGCTGTGAATACAGGCCCCCAATGTCACGGCGCTGTCGACCACCCGTCCGGTGATCACGATATCGGCGCCGTCATCCAGTGCCTTCGCGATCGGGAAAGCGCCGAGATAGGCGTTGATACTGGCAATCTTGTCTTTGTCCGGAAAGGCCGTGCCGGTAAACATCTCGGTCGGCGGATCGCGCGCGATTTCCTCCTTGCGGGCCAGCAGATTGTCGCCAGTGATCACCGCAACTTTCAAATCGAGCCCCTGCTCCTTGATCAGCGCCCGCGCCGCCGCACCACAGGCCGCCGGATTGACCCCGCCGGCATTGGCAATGACCTTCACGCCCTTGGCAGCGATGGCTCGGACATGCGGCTTGAGTACCGCGCTGATAAAGTCGGTGGCAAAGCCTGCGTCCGGATTTTTCGCCTGCGCACGAGCGAGAATCGACATCGTGATTTCGGCGAGATAATCATAGACCAGATAATCGAGATTGGCGGTCAGCAGCTGCGGCGTCGCCATCGCGCTTTCCCCCCAATAGCCGCTCGCTCCGCCGATGCGGATGGTCTTGTCGGCATCAGACTGCGCACGGGGGGTATGGGCCATCAGGCAACTCCATGGAAAGACCGGGATCGGTCCGGCTTCAAAATTCTAAGTCCGATTCATTTATAGTGAGTATCATTCATTTTTGGGGCCTGTCAATGAATCGCCGCCGGCGCGGTCCGGAATCCTTGCCCGCTTTGAAAGGCTAGGCCGCGGCCGCCTGAGACTGTCCCGCGATGATCCGGCCAAAGACCCAGCCGCCAAGGCCGCCAGCGATCATCTGGGCAACGAAGCCCAATGCCGAGCGCGCACCGCTGATCGGTACCGTCTGGAACATCACATACATCAGACCGAGCGCGGTCCCCATCGCCGCCGCGCCAGCAATCGGATAGGCAATCGCAGCGAGATTGGGCAGCAGCCGCTTGAGCATGGCGGCGATCAGAAAGGCGATCAGGAAACTCACCGCGATGATCACGAAATAGAGCAGCATGTTGGATATATCGAACATGGTCATATTGAACCGGTCGGCGAAAGCGACCGGGACGCCATGCGCCTGAATGACAAATTGCGCGTTCACCGCAGTGCCGACGATATAGGTAACGAGGGCGCCGATCAGCAGCCCGAGAACGAAGCGCACAAAAGCCATCATCTTGTCTATCCCCTGTTGAGCACCGAACCTACCCGCTTTCGTTGGACGATCAAGCGCAAATGCCCGAGAGCAAATGCCGGTGGCATATCGCCTCATTAAATCCGGTTGACCAATATGCCGCCATGATCGAAAACCCCGATTGCAAAAGGGGTATCATCATGCATTTTCAGAAATTGGCTCTTCCGCTGCTGACATCCTGTCTGCTGTTGGCCTGTGCCGACCAGGGCGCTTCGCCATCGGGCGACAAGACCAGCGAGGCGGTCGGCCGGGTCGCCGCAGCCCCGATCACCTATCAGATCGAGACAGTGGCCGAGGGTCTTGACCATCCCTGGTCGCTGGCCTTTTTGCCCGACGGCAACATGCTGGTCACCGAACGCACCGGCAAATTGAAGCATATCGCTTCCGATGGCGCGGTTACGCTGGTCTACGATTTTACCAGCGGCGAAGACCATCCCAAAGTGCATTTCGGAAGCGGCATGCAGGCGGGTCTGTTTGATGTCGTGCTCGACCCGGCCTTTGACACCAACCAGCAGCTCTACATCTCCTACGCCGCCAAGCAGGGCGATGAAAATACACTGCTGCTGATGCGTTTTCAATATGATGCCGAACCAACCCCAAGCCTGTCCGCCGGCAAGCAGATTTTCGCTGCCTCGCCAACCCGCGTGCAAGGCAATCACTATGGTGCCCGCATCCAGTTTCTCCCCGATGGAACTTTGCTGATGCCGATTGGCGATGCCTTTCATTTTCGCGAGAAAGCACAGGAGCTCGACACGCATTTCGGCAAGATTGTCCGCCTGAATGCAGATGGTTCGGTCCCCGGGGACAATCCGTTCGTCAATGTCGAAGACGCGCTGCCGGAAATCTGGAGCCGCGGGCACCGCAATCCCCAGGGCATCATACGCGCTGCCGATGGCCGTGTCTTTGCGCATGAACATGGCCCAGCCGGCGGCGACGAAATCAACGCAATCAAGCGCGGCCAAAATTATGGCTGGCCCACGGTTTCTTACGGTCTCGATTATTCCGGCGGCCGCATATCACCATTTGAAGCGCGCGCGGGCACCGAACAGTCGCTGGTCCACTTCACGCCTTCGATCGCGCCTTCGGGCTTTGCCCAATATAGCGGCGACGCCTTTCCCGAGTGGCAGGGCGATCTGTTCCTGTCGGCCCTGGTGCTCAAGCATGTGCGCCATGTCGAAATGAATCCCGATGGCTCGCTGGGCGCGCAGGCGGAGCTTTTTGGCGAGCTCGACGCACGGTTTCGCGATGTCCGGACGGGTTCGGATGGCTATCTCTATCTGCTGACCGAGGATCCTTCGGGCCCCAATAGCAAAGTGCTGCGGGTCAAACCGAAGGGCTGAGGCGGCGTTTGACCGCGCAAAAGTCCGCCATCATAAGCAATCGAGCAAGCCGCGCGCCAGCAGGTCCTGCTCCAGTGAGGCAGCATCGCGGAAATGATGCCCGTTTATGGCGAGCTTTTCAGCGGCGGCAATATTTTCCGGCCGGTCATCGACAAAGAGGCAGCGTTCGGCCGCGACACCGAATCGGTTCAGCGCCAAATGGTAAATCGCCGGATCCGGCTTGAGCAGCTTTTCCTCGCCGGACACCACGACATCCGCAAACAGGTCGAAAATCGGCGCGGTCGGGCGGAACATCTGCCAGAATTCATGGCCGAAATTGGTGATGCAGAACAGGGGCACCTGGCGAGCGGCGAGGCGCTCGACGAGAGCATGGACCCCAGCGACCGGCCCCGGAATCGATTCGGGGAATCGCGTCGCATAGGCATGAATATGATCGGCATAGTCCGGAAATTGCGCGATGCGCTCGGGCACCATTTCAGCGAGCGGTCGGCCAGCATCCTGCTGAAAATGCCATTCCGGTGTCACCACATGGGCGAGGAACCAGTCCAGCTCTTCGGGATCGGCGATCAGCTTGCCGAACAGGCAGCGCAAATCCCAGCGATAGAGCACATGGCCCACATCGAAGATAACGGTATCAAGGGAGGAAGCGGCAGAATGACCTGCCATCGCAAGGGTTTAGCCCTGACGCGCTTTGAACCGGCGATTCGTCTTGTTGATCACATAGGTGCGGCCACGACGACGGATCACGCGGCAATCCCGATGACGGTTTTTGAGCGACTTCAAAGAGTTGCGGATCTTCATTTTGGTACCACACCTTAATCTAATGCTAGAATCGATAGCGATTTCTTGAAAACAGGCCGTGCAACTAAGGTTGCCCCCGAGCAAAGTCAAGCTTTGAAGCCCGATCCGCTGCGCAAATCCTGTCGGCGCCCGCCCTATTCGGGCTCGTCGCTGACCTTGACCACCAGCTTGCCGAGATTTTTCCCGGTAAACAGCCGTTCCAGCGAAGCCGGGGCGTGCTCGAGGCCGTCGACCACATCAGTCGCGAACTTGAGCCTGCCTTCCATCAGCCAGCCCGCCATAGCCTGCATGCCCGCGGGCATCTGGTCGAGATAGTCGAGAATGATGAATCCCTTGACCAGCGTCCGCCGCATCAGCAGATTCGCGAAATTATAGGGACCGGGCACCGGCTCGGTCGCGTTATAACTCGAGATCAGCCCGCATAGCGGCATCCGCGAAAAGTCGTTCAGCCGGGCAATCACTTCATCCATGATCGGCCCGCCGACATTTTCAAAATTTATATCAATGCCATCCGGACAATGTTTGTCGAGCGCCGCGCCGACATCTTCGGTCTTGTAGTTGATCGCGGCGTCAAAGCCCGCTTCTTCAGTCAGCCAGCGGCATTTGTCATCGGCGCCGGCAATACCGACCACCCGGCATCCGTGGATTTTCCCGATCTGGCCGACCATCGATCCGACCGCCCCCGCGGCAGCCGATACCACCAGGGTATCGCCTTCCTTGGGCTGGCCGATATCGGTGAGACCGAAATAGGCGGTCATGCCGGTCATGCCCAGCGGCCCGGTAAAGGCCGTCAATGGCACACCGGGTATTTTCGGCAAGGCGTTGAGCTGCGCACCGGGCAGGTCATTATAGTCGGCCCAGGTCGACAGGCCGGTATTCACGATATCGCCGGGGGCCAGGCCGTCAAACTTGCTCTCGACCACCACGCCAATGCCGCCGCCGCGCATGGCATCGCCAATCGGCACAGGCGGCATATAGCCGTCCATATCGCTCATCCAGATCCGGTTGGTCGGGTCGAGCGAGAGGTAGATTGTCTTGACCCGCACGAGCCCACCGGCCAGCGGCCCCATTTCGGATGTCACCAGTTCAAGATCGCCATCCGCAAGATCGCCCTGGGGTCGTTTGCGCAATATCCAGCTTCTATTGGTGGTCATCTCTGCTCTCCTGAAAAGGGGTTTCGATGGCAACCATGCGGTCGCGAGGAAAGCCCGTCAAGTCAGGAGTTAGCGCCGGTCGGACAGCGCCCTTTCCCAGGCCAGCGCATGGGCGACAATTGTGTCGAGATCGGCATGTTGCGGTTGCCAGGGAAAGCGGTCCATGATCGCGCGATTGTCGGAAATCAGCATGTCGGGATCGCCGGCCCGGCGGGGCTGCATCTCGCGGACAATCGTCCGGTTGGTCACGCGGTCGACAGCGTCGAGCACTTCGAGCACCGAAAAGCCGCGGCCATAGCCGCAGTTGAGCAGATGATTCTGGTCGGGATCGGCAATCAGCGCCTCGAGCGCCAGCACATGGGCGGCCGCCAGATCGGACACATGAATATAATCCCGCACGCCGGTGCCATCGGACGTGTCATAATCCGTGCCGAAGACCGCGACGCTGTCGCGTTTGCCAAGCGCCGCTTCAACCGCGACCTTGATCAGATGAGTCGCGCCAGCGGTCGACTGTCCCGAGCGGCCGGCCGGATCCGCGCCCGCCACGTTGAAATAGCGCAAGGCGCAAAAATTGATCGCATGGGCTGCCGATACGTCCCGCAGCATATGCTCGGTCATCAGTTTCGACATGCCATAGGGATTGATCGGAACCTGCGGTGTCTGTTCGCTCACCGGACTGGTTTCGGGAATACCATAGGTCGCCGCGGTCGAAGAAAAAATGAAATGGCGGACCTGGTTGGTTACCGTTGATTCGATCAAACTGCGGCTTTTGGCGCTATTATTATCGTAATATTTCAGTGGATTTTCAACCGATTCCGGTACCACGACCGATCCGGCAAAATGCATGATCGCACCGACTTGCTCGTCCTGGATAATTTTCGTGAGCAAATCTCCGTCGGCAATATCTCCTTCGTAAAAGGGCACATCCTCCGGCACTGCCCAGCGGAACCCGGTGACCAGATTGTCGATCACCACCACCGGCCAGCCGGCATCTTTCAGCGCCAGAACCGCGTGGCTGCCGATATAACCGGCGCCGCCAGTAACCAAAATTGTAAAGCGATCTGCCATTTCGGGTCCTTTAGAAAGCGTGTTCTGACGCCGTTTAAGCGGGGAAAGTCGCGATTCGGTTAACCATGCAGCCATCAAGATGCAATTATTTACGCGGTCACACACAATTTTCGGCTAGGATGCCGTCTGTAATTCCGGGAGAATGACCATGATCACCACGCGCACCCGTTTATCCCTGGCGCTGCTGGCGCTGTCGCTGACCGCTTGTGTTGCGACGACACCGCCGGTTAGCGTGACCCGCTTTCACACTGCGCAGGACCGTCCGATCGAGACCGGCTCGATTGCGATAGCCAGCTCTCGCAGCATCGATAATGCCGCCAAGCCCGGCCTCGAACAGCGCAGCTATGAAGCCGCGGTACTGCGCGAACTGCAGCGGATCGGCTATACCGAAGAGCGCGATCTGACCGCCACCAGCACCTATGTCGCCCGCGTTTCGGTCGAGCAGAGCCGCATCTCGGCCAGCGGCGGCCGGTCCCCGGTTTCGGTCGGAGTCGGCGGCAGCACCGGCAGCTACGGGTCGGGCATTGGCCTCGGCATCGGCCTCAATCTCAGCGGCAAGCCGAAAGACCGCATTGCGACCGATCTTGCCGTCCGGATCATCCGGCGGGCCGACAATGTGACGATCTGGGAAGGCCGGTCGTCGGTGGAAGCCAAAGACGGTTCGCCGGCCAGCCAGCCCGGCCTCGCTGCCGCCAAACTGGCCGAAGCCCTATTCAGGGACTTCCCCGGAGAGTCAGGAACCACTACTAGGGTTCCATGAGCACAAACCCGATTCACATCACCGCCGCTTTTGACAGCGGCAATATCCATGTCGATGAAATTTCCGGCAGCACCGCCAGACTGACCATCCGCAAGGACAAGGACAGCGAATTTTATCAGTGGTTCCATTTTCGCGTCAGCTGCGAAATCGGCGACGAACTGGAACTCGCCATTCATGGTCTCGATCACAGCGCCTATCCTCAGGGCTGGCCCGGCTATGGCGCCTGCGTCAGCGAGGATCGCGACTATTGGGGCCGCGCTGACGGGGAATATGATGAGAAAGCGGGCGTTTTGACGATCCGCTATATTGCCACCAGCAATATCGTGTGGTTCGCCTATTTTGCCCCCTATAGCATGGACCGCCATCACGACCTGATCGCCGAACTGTCGGCGCTGGAAGGCGTCCATTGCCGTACCCTGGGCAGCAGTCTGGAAGGGCAGCCGATTGATTGCCTCGAAATGGGCAGTGGCGACAAGCAGGTCTGGCTCTATGCCCGGCAGCATCCCGGCGAGACCATGGCCGAATGGTGGATGGAAGGCGCGCTCGAGATGCTCGCCGATCCGGCTGACCCGCAGGCGCGATTCCTGCTGCAGAAATGCCGGTTTCATATCGTCCCCAATATGAACCCAGATGGTTCGTTTAGAGGACATTTGCGAACCAACTACGCCGGAGTCAATCTCAATCGCGAATGGCATGAACCGACCGCCGAACGCAGCCCCGAAGTGCTGTGCGTGCGCAATGCGATGGACGCCAGCGGGGTCGATTTCGCCATGGACGTCCACGGCGACGAGGCGATTCCGGCGGTGTTCATCGCCGGTTTCGAAGGCATTCCGAGCTGGACCGACGAAATGGGCCGCAAATATGACGCCTATCGCGACCGCCTCGCCGAGCGGACACCCGATTTTCAGACCAAGCTGGGCTATCCCACTGCGGCGAAGGGCAAGGCCAATCTTTCCATGTCGACCAATCAGGTGGCCGAACGCTTTGGCGCGATTGCGATGACCCTGGAAATGCCGTTCAAGGATAATCGCGACCTGCCCGACCCGGAACAAGGCTGGTCGCCGGAACGCTGCAAATTGCTCGGCCGCGACTGCCTGGCGACGCTTGCGGAACAGATCGAGGATATTTGAGGCGGCTGGGATATCGACAATATTAAGTATCTGATCCCATATTTCGCGAAGACGTGCGGTCCCATAGCTTTTGGCCTGCCGGCGGCTCCACGTTCATCGCTGGTTAGGATCGCCTCTGCGATAGATAACAAGTCTGTTGCCTGACCAAACAAGTGGAACCGCAAAGCATGGATAGCGCAGTATCGCAGCGCGGGAATAACCCAATATATCGGCTTGCAACTATGCCCCTTATACACAGACAATAGGGTCATGCTCTAACCGTAAGGAACAAGATAATTCCGACATGGCGTGATCAACAGAAAAAGTGCCGCCACCGCCAGCGGCCAGCCGATAACCCGCGATCATTCGGCCGACGGGCGATGATGGCCGGCCTGGCGGGCGTGTCATTGGCATCGCTCACGCGCGCGCAGGCGAGACCTGTTCCCCGCGTCAACGCACCGAAGCGCACCCAAAGCCAGTTGAGCGACCTGTCACCCGAAGCCGGAGATCAATTTGTTGACGATTCATGGTGGCGATGTGAGGCGATCGACGAGCACTTGGCGCAAATGGCTTTGGCGCCTCCGGACACGCTCTTTGTCAGATCCCATATCGACCCCGGCAAAATTTGGGTCAGACAATATGCTGACGGGGTTCGCCCCGAATGGTTCGGGCCGATCGGCGAGTCACTGGAACAGGACACAGCGGCTTTACAGACCGCATTGGATATGGGCGGCCCGGTCCGGCTCAGCCGGCGAACCTATATGTTTGAACCCGGCCCTGATCGTGGTTTCGTGAGCAACAACCATATACTAGGCCTGGGCGAAGGGAGCATCATCAAGCTCGGTTTTTCGAAGCCTCCATCGACAAAAACGATCCAACAGGTTCTGCGACCGAAAAATTATGAAAATGTTGACAATATTGTCATTTCCGACGTCTGCATCGATGGCAATATGGCCAAAATTGACTGGTCCAATGTGCAAGGCGATGGAAACGCGTTCGGGATCGGTTTATGGGGCACTCGCAACGTCACCATAAACAATGTGGTGGTGCGCAATTGCTGGACGGACGGGATCTATATTGCCTATTCGCACAGCTCCCTTCAAAAGCGGCGCAACAGCGCCGACATTCAGCTGGTTGGCAATATCGCAATCGAGCATTGCGGTCGCCAGGGCATGAGTATCATATCCGCGCAGTCGCTATTTTGTGCCAGGATCCACATCAAGAATGTCCGCCGAACCTCTCCCAAAGCGGCCATCGACATAGAGCCCAATAATCGCGCGCCTGACAAAGTGCAGGATATTCATTTCGGAGAAGTCCTGTCCGAAAATACCGGCGCTGGTTTCATCATTGCCGGCGTCAGCGCGCCCGAGCGCATTCGCATTGATCGATTGATCTGCCGGGACGTGCAATCAACTTATGGCCTGGCGATCGGCTCGGCACGGGCGGTGTTCATCGGGCACGCTGTCCTGGAAAAAACCGGGGGCGGCAATTATCCGATTGTCAGGATTTCAGATTATGACGATATTCACATCAAACAATGCGATGCGATCATTCGCGCATCCGCAAAACCCGGCGTCCTGTGGAGCTTCGAGGTAGATGGAACGCGATTTCACCATGGCAACAGGGACCTGAAGGTGGACATCCTCCACCTGGATGGATCACAAGCTGGCGGGCTCCGAACAGAGGCCAATACGGAAAGCCGTTTTGGCCTCGTTACCACAGCGAATATCAACCGCGCCGATTACGCCCTTGGTCACGCCGCGATTCTCGATGGGGCGGTACAGATCCAGTCATTCGAAACGCGCGACGATAGCCACCTGAAGGTTTTCGACATTTTGTCCAGCACCATTGCGATCCGGCAGGCAAAATTGCGCTCGGGACGATCAGGTCTGACGATCGATTTCAATAACCACCGGCCGCAATTGCAACAGATCGAACTAGACCGGAAACCCTATCTCTAACGGTTGCAAAATAGGATTATAGGGGCGTTGTCACGCTTACGCCCGTTCGCAATTCATTCCCTGAGCGCGGCTGTCTGGTGCGCGCGTCCGGGACGGATCGAAACGGAAAGAGGCAGCATGCCGCAACCAGCAGAAACGGAAACGCGACCACATGATGCCGCGCCGCAGTGCCCCAGTTCACGGTTCCCAGCGACCAGACAAATTCAATGATCAGGTAGAATAACAACCCATAGATTGCCGTCGCTCGATGCGTATCGCGACCGCTGATCGCAGCTTTGATAGCCATACAAACCAACAGGACTCGCATGATATTTTCCAAAAATAGCAACATATCTGCCGCCGTGGCTATCTTCCAGGGAAAGGGTTCCAGCATATATTGCGCAAACCCGACAACAGCGAACTGGATCATTTGAAATCCGGAACCGATCTGCACATCGGTCTTGTAGGTTGCACGGGCATAACCCGCCGTGCTCCCTTGTTGATAGGATTCCACGGTACCGACCAATCCCGTATCCGCCAGCTGGCCCCGGCCTTCCAGAATATTGCTCAGCACAAATAATGCGGCTACAAACAACACCACGGTGATCATGATTTGTCCGACGGGAAAAATCCGCCCTTTCAACGCAGAGCGATAATATAGGGACAGGGCGATACCAGCCATGATTGAAGCCAGAAGTCCAAGGTGCAATATGCCAGTCAACGCCACGCCAAAGGCCAATGCAATCCAATAGTTGATCTCTTTGCTGACGTAGAATTTCACCAAGGAAAACAGGATTATGGTCAACCCGAGAAGCTGGAGAGATTCCCGCAAAGGCACATAAGTCATCGCGACATTAGAGGGAACAAATGCAAGCAAGAGGATAGCCAGCAGTCTATATTTTCTCTCGATCTCGAGGATTATCAGCGTCTTGTTCAAAAGGATGATGGAAAGCAGCCATGCCAGAACCGAAAAGATGCACATCCATATGATACTCGATCCAGCATATTGCATAATAAACCCGAAGAAGTTCACATAGGGCCGCCATCCTATCGAAAACTCGAAATAGCTTGCGCCCTTCGCTATGCCCATGCTCTCGATGAAGAACATCATCGCATCTTTGGGTATATATTCTTCGTATTTGTTTGAATATAAGATCACGAATATAAGCGCGAGCCGGACGATCAAGCCGGCGGATATGATGACGGACGAAATGCGCATATCAGAGTGCTACCTTCGCTAACAGACCGGCCACAACCGAAACCTTTTCACAGACCAAAATAGTCGGTCGTTGCTTGATTCACTCGCTCTACGGCATATTTCTCCAGCGCGATAGAGCGCGATCTTTGACCAAAAGCCTCTTTCAGCGGATGATCGCCCTGCAATCGCTTCATCGCAAGATATAGTGATTGCGCATCCGCCACCCTAACCAGCAACCCATTTTTGTCATGCTCGACAGTCTCCCGGCACCCGGGGGCATCGGTCGAAATTATCGGTCGCCCCATCGCCATCGCCTCAAGCACGGTTCGCGGCGTTCCCTCGCGATAGGACGGCAGCACATAAACCGCAGCGGCTTCCATCGCCGGCCTGATGTCCTCCAGCTTGCCGAGATAGTCGACACCGCGATCAATCCAGCTGTTCAGCTCTTCTTCGCTGATTGCGTCTGGCCCAAAATCCAGAAAGCCTGCCAGCCGGATTTGGACCTCTGGCGATTCCGCCTTCAATTTCAGACCGGCCTCAACATATTCACGTATGCCCTTGGTTATCAACAAACGGCTGATGAGAAGATAACTGTCTTCCTGCGGAAGCGCACAGGGATAAAAATGCGCAATATCCACGCCGGACCCGTTCGTGATTTTCGCTTTGCTTGGATCAGGCAGACAGCCTGCTTTCCCGAAATCCTCAACATCGTCTGGATTTTGAAAAAGCACCGCATAGGCACCCGCGGAAGCAAAACGATACAAACCGTGAACCGCTTTTTGCAACGCCGACCGCAGCTTGTTGTCACTTGGAATAAAAGCATAGCCGAGACCGGTGACCATGAAACCATATCTCACTTTGGCCAACCGGGCAGCAAAACTTGCCCAGATATTTGGTTTGATTGTATAGTTGAGGACAAAATACGGCTTCAACCGTCCCATCAGTCGCCACATTTGAAAAAGATAATTCAAATCGCTGAAAGGATTCAGCTTTCGCCTTGAAACACGGACCTCATGTGCTACCGCGCCCAAAGCCGTGATGTTTTTCAGTGCCAACTCGTCAATATCAGGGGTCGACACATGGACAGAATAGCCCATGGCGCACAGCTTTCGAATAAGATCGCCGCGCAATTTCAACAAATAGTCTGGGTGGGATCCGTTAATGAGAACAATCTTTTTCATTTCAGTCATTTCGTCATAAGCCAGTTCGCCTGTGTCGCAACGTCAGAAGCGTCGGATCGAAAATTTGAATAGGAAAAACGGAGCCAGAGCATGAAGATAGCCGTCATCGGCGCAACCGGGTTTGTCGGGTCAAATATATGCAGAATCCTCGGGACCACGGGATTTTCTATAACTCCCTTCGATCGGTTGGCAACTGAAAATATACTCGCCCGTGGCATTGATCCGGGGAAACGATTTGATTGGGTGGTGAATTGTTCCGGCGGGACCAAAAACTTGCAAGACGTGAACGCTGATTTGCCGTCACAACTCTTTCAACATTTCTCCCCGCAATGCGATGGCGGGTTTCTTCATGTCAGTTCGGTGGCGGCCGGACAAAGCATAACCCCGGCCGGCATTCTTGTTGATGAAGATCAGCCAGACGCCCCCGATACGGACTATGGAAGAAGCAAAAAAACGGGTGAAGACGGACTCAACGCCCTCAGAAAGTCGACCGATACTCTGTGCCTGCTGCGCCCTCCTATTCTCTACGGAGCCGATGCCAAGGGCGTTTTCAGCCTACTGAAGAAAGCCGCAGCGCTTGGCTTACCGCTTCCGGTCAAAAACCTCACGAACTTGCGGCACTTCATGTTTGTCGACAATTTCGCCCATGCCGTCGCCAGCGCGATAAAGGCGGATCTTGACGGGACCTTTTACGTTGTCGATCATCCCGCCCGAACCGTGAGTGAATTTTACGACGCGATGTGCTTGGCCAACGGCAAAAGTGCAAACAGTATATCTCTCGGGCCAATGACAAGACCCATCCTGTCGACCCTGCTCGGCGCAAGGGCCTCGAGCCTGATGGAAAACTCATGCTATGATGATAGGCGATTTCGTCAGGCCACAGGGTTTGCGGCGCCGATAGACTTTGCCCCGGCGATCGCACGCGCGGTCGGGAATGTCGCGGACTAACCCATTCCCACTGCGTCACCACGACCACTTCCGGTCACCGTCGCCAATAATATTCGGGCATCCAAAAGCCATGTCGATGCCTCAATATAATCGGCATCGATGATCGACAAACGAACGGGCTCGGACATATCGACGCCCGATATTTGGGCCAGACCGGTAATACCCGGCCGCACCGTGAACACCCCCTTTTGGCCCGCTCTTTGATCAATTCATGCTGAACCGGAAGGCACGGGCGCGGGCCAACAAAGCTCATATCTCCTTTCAGGACCGATAAAATTTGCGGCAATTCATCTATTTTTGTTTTTCGGAGAAAGGCGCCGATGGGTGTGACGCTGCTCTGTGATACCTCATGCGAGGCCCGATCCGGTGTGTCGACGGTCATCGTTCGGAGCTTGTAAAGCTGAAACGGACGCTCATTGAGACCGACCCGTGTTTGTACAAAAAGAGCAGGACCCTTCGTGTTCAATCGGATGGCAAGCATCGCCAGGCCAACGAACAGCAGCGCCGGAACGAACAGCAAGATCGCCAATATCAGGTCAAATATTCGTTTCAAAGCAGCAAATCCTCGATAGGCTTCCGGTGGGTCCTTGCCATTTCAATTTCGGCTTGTAAACAAGCCTTTTGCAAAGGATCACGGCGGTTCACATGGAAAGTTACAAGACCGAAATCGTGGTCGTCGGGGCCGGTGTTATCGGGTTGGCCATTGCCCGAAGTCTGGCCGAGAGCGGACGCGAAGTCGTGATCCTCGAACGAGAAAATGCCATCGGGACGCAGACCAGTTCGCGCAATTCCGAAGTCGTCCACGCCGGCATCTACTATCCGCCCGGCAGTTTGAAAGCGCGTCACTGTGTTGCCGGCAACGGCCTGCTTTATGACTATTGCGCCAGCCGCCATGTTGCGATCAAAAAGCTAGGCAAACTGATTGTCGCGGCCGATGATCAGCAAGCGGAAAAGCTCATGCAAATACAGCGCAAAGGAGAGGCCAACGGCGCACGAAATCTGTCCATAATTGATGAACCCGCCATGCGGCGGATGGAACCCAGCATCATTGGTCGAGCCGCAATATGGTCGCCATCAACCGGCATTGTTGACAGTCACGGTCTCATGATCGCCTTGCTTCATGACGCCGAAAATGCCGGCGCCATTCTCAGTCTGGGTTGCACGGCAGGAGAGGTCCGGCATGATCCATCAAGCGGATTCACCGTGCATGTCGACAGCGAGCAACCCTTTGAACTCCGTAGCAAAATCTTGATAAATGCTGCCGGTCATGGCGCCATTCCACTGGCACAGAAAATTGACGCGCTGCGGGCCGCAAATATTCCCCAGCGATATTTTGCCAAGGGGACCTATTTTGGCTTGGAAGGCCGGGCGCCTTTTCGTCACCTCATCTATCCGGTTCCCGAACCCGGCGGGCTTGGCGTGCACGCAACGATCGACCTGAGCGGAAGCGTACGCTTTGGACCGGATGTCGAGTGGACAGAGACATATGACGTCAAGCCGGATTCCAAAAGACAGACTGAATTCTACGCGCGCATCCGACGATTCTGGCCCGCCCTGCCCGACAACGCCCTTTTCCCGGATTATTGTGGCGTCAGGCCCAAAATATCAAGGCCAGAAGACGGCGATTCAGATTTCCTGATTTCAACCGATTCTGATCATCAAGTTACTGGTTTAATTAATCTTTTTGGGGTGGAATCTCCTGGGCTCACGAGCGCCCTTTCAATCGCGGAGCATGTGTGTATAGAGACAGAAAAATGCTGGAGCTGACAACCGACTTGCAAAAGTTAGGGCGATTTTAATGCAAACTGTACTTGTAACTGGATCCGCTGGTTTTATCGGCTTTCATTTGTGCAGCCTGTTGCTCCGGGAAGGCTTTCGGGTCGTTGGATTCGATGCCATGACGGACTATTATGATGTGCGGATCAAGGAGCGCCGCCATCAAATGCTGCTGCAAAATCAGCATTTCTCCTGCAAAATCGCAAGACTTGAAGACATGGATGCCCTGACAAGCCTTTGCGAAGCGGAGAAACCCGATATCATTGTCCATCTCGCTGCCCAGGCCGGTGTGCGATACAGTCTGGAAAATCCACGGGCCTATATCGATTCCAATATTGTTGGCACATTTAACGTGATGGAGTGCGCCCGCCTGTTCGCGGTCGAGCATCTCTTGATGGCCTCCACCTCTTCGGTCTACGGTGCCAACGGAGCAATGCCTTTCCGGGAAACGGAAAAAGTGGCAACCCCAATGACCATCTATGCAGCGACGAAGCATGCGGCGGAATCCATGGCGCATTCCTATGCACATCTTTGGAATTTGCCGACCACAATGTTTCGTTTTTTCACCGTTTACGGCCCTTGGGGTCGGCCGGACATGGCGCTTTTCAAATTTACGAAAGGCATTATCGAAGGCACCCCGATCGATATCTACAATAATGGTGATATGTTCCGGGATTTTACCTATGTTGACGATCTGGTCCGCGCTATCCGGTTGCTGATCGACACCAAACCGATCAGACCAGAGCGTCCCGAAGATATTGCTCCGGGCGATAGCCTGTCTGCCGTCGCGCCCTATCGTATCGTCAATATCGGTAATTCCAATAGCGTGAAGCTGCTAGATTTTGTCGACGAAATTGAGCGCTGTCTCGATAAAAAGGCCATCAAGAACATGATGGACATGCAGGTCGGGGACGTTCCTGCGACCTGGGCAGATGCGTCGTTGCTGGAAAGTCTGACGGGCTTCCGTCCTGACACCTCAATTCAACATGGCATCCGCCAATTTATTGATTGGTACCTAAGCTACTATAATATCTCATCTACGAATGGATAAAAAATGTCTGTGTCACAAGCAAAAATTGCCGTCATCGGGCTCGGCTATGTAGGCCTGCCGCTCGCTGTTGAATTTGGAAAAAAATTTCCAACAATGGGCTTCGACATCAACGCCGACAGGATATCCGAACTGGCTAACGGCCATGATGCGACGCTGGAAGTCGATGCCGACGAACTCAAGGCAGCCGGCCAACTGCATTTTGCAGCAGATCTGTCCGATATTGCGGATTGCAACGTCTATATCATCACGGTGCCAACCCCCATTGACAAGCACAAGAACCCCGACTTAACGCCACTCATCGCCGCGTCGAAAACGGTTGGCGCCTGCCTGAAAAAGGATGATGTCGTCATATATGAGAGCACCGTCTACCCCGGCGCCACGGAAGAAGATTGTGTGCCGATACTGGAACAGACTTCGGGCCTGATCTTTAACCAGGATTTTTTTGTCGGATACAGCCCGGAACGGATCAACCCGGGCGACAAAGAGCACCGTTTGCCATCAATTAAAAAAGTCACTTCGGGATCGACACCGGAAACCGCAGATTATGTCGATGCCCTCTATTCAGAGATTATCACAGCCGGCACCCACAAGGCTCCGACGATCAAGGTTGCTGAAGCGGCAAAGGTGATCGAAAACACCCAGCGCGATGTTAACATCGCGCTGATTAACGAATTGTCGCGGATCTTTTCGCGCCTCGATATCGATACGCTGGCTGTGTTGGAAGCGGCGGGTACGAAGTGGAATTTTCTACCGTTTCGCCCCGGGCTGGTCGGTGGACATTGCATCGGCGTCGATCCCTATTACCTGACCCACAAGGCGCAAGCAGCGGGCTATCATCCGGAAATGATATTGGCCGGTCGCCGGACAAACGACGAGATGGGCAAGCACATCGTAGCGGACCTGATCAAGGAGATGATCATCAAGGACATTAAGGTCCAGGGCGCGAACATTCTTGTCCTGGGCTTCACATTCAAAGAAAATTGCCCGGACATAAGAAATACCAAGGTCATTGATGTGGTGCATGAGTTGAAAGCCTATGGCGCTGTCCCGCACATTCATGACCCCAGCGCATCGCATGCCGAAGCGAGTCATGAATATGGGATGGACCTTATCGACACGCCAGAGCAGGGGCATTATGAGGCCATAATCCTCGCCGTTGCCCACGATCACTACAAGAATCTGGGCGTGGAGAAAATCCGGGAATGGGGTCGCAGCAACCACGTCCTGTTCGACCTGAAATATGTCTTCGACCAGGGTTCAGTCGATCTGCGCATGTAGGGACTGGAAAACAGGACTGTCTTTGACAATAAGGTTAATAACTAGCATGGGCGGCCCACAACCAAGAACTTCGGACAAGCTTAAACTGTGCATGGACATTCTATGAAAAATTTCGCGATTATTGGTGTCTCCGGATATATAGCGCCACGCCACCTGAAGGCAGTCAAAGACAATAACGGGAACCTGGTCGCCGCTCTGGACCCCAATGATTCCGTAGGCGTTATCGATAGCTATTTTCCAGAGGCCAGCTTTTTCACGGAATTCGAGCGTTTTGATCGGCATATCGACAAGCTGAGGCGCGAAAACTCACCGGATATGGTGGACTATGTGGCGGTCGCATCGCCTAATTATCTCCACGATTCTCATATTCGCTTTGCGCTGCGTTCGGGCGCTGCGGCAATCTGCGAGAAACCGCTGGTTCTCAATCCATGGAATATTGATGGATTGATCGAAATCGAGAAAGCAACCGGACGGAAAGTCAGCACAATTTTGCAATTGCGCCTCCATCCGGCCATCATCGCGCTGAAAGAACGGGTGGAAGCGTCAGACAAAACCGAAAAATATGATGTTGATCTGACCTATGTGACATCGCGCGGCAACTGGTACCTCCAGTCCTGGAAAGGCAAAGACGGAAAGTCTGGTGGCATAGCCACCAATATCGGCGTGCATTTCTACGACATGCTCCACTTTGTATTCGGCGCGTTGCAACAAAATGTGGTGCATTATCGCTCTCCAACCAAGTCTTGCGGATATTTGGAATATGAACATGCCAGGGTCCGATGGTTTCTGTCTATCGACAAGGATGATGTCCCCGAAAAATATCGCGCCACCGGTCAGAGAACCTATCGATCTATTGTCTGTGACGGGGAGGAAATAGAATTTTCAGACGGGTTTACCGAGCTTCACACTGTCAGCTACCGCGAAATTTTAGCAGGCCGCAGCTTTGGCCTTGAAGACAATCGGTGCGCCATCGAAACGGTTTCGACCATTCGCAATGCCGAGATTGCGCCCGCGACCGGCGATTTTCATCCTTTCTTGACAAAGCTATTGAAATGACTGCACAAATTCATTCCAGTGCGATTGTCGACGACGGCGCCTCGATCGGCGACGGCAGCCGGGTATGGCACTTTGTTCACGTTTGTGGCGGTGCAAAGATCGGCAACAACGTATCCCTGGGCCAGAATGTCTTTGTCAGCAACAAGGTCGCTATCGGTAATGATTGCAAGGTCCAGAACAACGTATCCATCTATGACGACGTGACCCTGGAGGACGGCGTTTTTTGTGGCCCCAGCATGGTGTTTACCAACGTCTACAATCCCCGCGCCTTGGTCGAAAGAAAATCGGAATATCGCGAGACTCTGGTTCGGGAAGGCGCCACATTGGGTGCAAATTGTACCATCATATGTGGTGTTACGATCGGAAAATACGCCATGATCGGCGCAGGGGCACTGGTGAACCGGGACGTCCCGGACTTTGCGCTGATGGTGGGAGTCCCCGCCGTACAAATTGGCTGGATGAGCCGATTTGGCAGTCGCCTGGACTTGCCACTCGAAGGCAATGGGTCTGCTATATGCCCGGACACCGGGGATCGCTATATCCTGCAGGACGGCAATATGATAGCGACTGCGAACCCATCCGACACTGTTGGAAGCGAAACGTGAACACGATACCCTTTATTGACCTCCGGAGCCAGCAGCAGGCGCGCAAACCGCAAATTGATCGAGCGATCCAGACGGTTCTCGAGCACGGCCAGTACATCATGGGACCGGAAGTGCACGAGCTCGAGGACACCCTCAGCGCCTTTGTCAGCGTCAGACATTGTATCACGGTTTCCAGCGGCACCGATGCGCTGCTGATTGCACTCATGGCCTTGAAGGTCGGCGCTGGTGACGAGGTCATCACCACGCCGTTTACGTTCATTGCGACAGCAGAAGTGATCGCCCTGTTGGGCGCAACACCGGTTTTTGTTGATGTTGATCCCGCCACTGCAAATCTTGATGTGACGAAGGTCGAAGCCGCTATCACGGCACGAACAAAAGCAATCATACCGGTCAGTCTTTATGGCCAATGCTGCGACATGGATCCGTTGAACGCGATCGCAAAAGCGCATGATCTGACGGTAATTGAAGATGCGGCACAGAGTTTTGGTGCAACCTATAAAAAGCGGCGTTCATGCAGCTTGAGTGCTATCGGATGCACGAGTTTTTCCCTTCCAAACCGCTGGGTTGCTACGGTGATGGCGGGGCGATTTTTACCGATGATGACGACCTAGCCAAAACGATGCGCCAAATTCGCGTTCATGGGCAATCAAAACGATATGTCCATGACCAAATTGGCATTGGCGGACGTATGGACACCCTGCAATGTGCGATTGTATTGGCGAAATTCCCTAGGTTTCTTGACGAAATCGGAATGCGTCAGGCGGTTGCCGCGCGCTATGACGCTGGGCTGGCCGGTCTCTCCAATCAACTCACAAAAATTGAAATTCTGCCAGAAAATACGTCTGTCTTTGGCCAGTATACGGTAAAAACCGATGATCGCGAGACTCTGGTGGCCGCTTTGTCTGCTGCCGGCATACCAACCGCGGTCCACTATCCGATCCCACTCAACGAGCAAAGCGCGTATCGGCAATTCAACCAACATAATACACCGATCAGTTCTGAACTTTCCAAACAGGTCTTCAGCTTGCCTATGAGCGCAGACTTGCGGCTGGAGGATCAGAACCACATCATCTCAACTCTAAAAGAGGTTCTAAGCTGAATTATGGATATTAAAGGAAAGCGACTGGTCGTCATCGGCGGTGCTGGTCTTATTGGTTCGCATACCGTTGACCTGCTTACCCAGGAAGATGTCAAAGAAGTCGTTATCTACGACAATTTCGCCCGCGGCTCGATGGGCAATCTCAGCGAGGCCCTGAAAGATCCGCGTGTCAAAATATATGATGTCGGTGGCGACATTTGTCAGAGTGATATTCTGAACAGCGCTTTGAAGGGAGCGGATGGGGTTTTTCATTTTGCAGCGCTTTGGTTGCTGCAATGCCACGAATATCCGCGATCCGCGTTCAACGTCAATATCGAAGGCGTGTTCAATGTTCTGGAAGCGTGTATTCAGCAGGATGTCAAACGACTGGTCTGGTCCTCATCCGCTTCAGTTTATGGCGATGCCGTCAGCGAACCGATGACGGAAGATCATCCGTTCATGAACAAGAATTTTTATGGTGCCACAAAAATTGCCGGCGAAGCGATGGCGCGGGCCTTCCATCACCGCTATGGCCTGGACTATATCGGCTTGCGCTACATGAATGTCTACGGGCCCCGTCAAGACTATCAGGGCGCCTATATCGCGGTGATCATGAAGATGCTCGACGCGATTGATCGGGGCGAAGGCCCGACAATCATGGGCGACGGGTCGGAGGCTTTTGATTTCGTGGCGGTGGAAGATTGTGCGTTGGCCAATATTTGCGGCATGAAATCCGATGCCACAGACGAATTTTACAATGTCGGTACGGGTATCCGCACATCGCTCAAGGAATTGGCTGAACGGCTGGTCGCATTGACCGGCAGCAATCAGGAAATTCAATATGCCCCGAGAAGCCAGGCAACTTTGGTGCGCAATCGTATCGGTAGCCCTGTAAAGGCAACCGAGGAAATCGGTTATACCGCTAAAATTGGTATCGACGACGGCTTGAAGCGACTGATTGAATGGCGCGCATCGCACAAAGACGAAGTGGCCGCGCGGCGCTTGAAAACACGATCATAGGGGAAATTTATGACTCAAGAATCGCGCCAGATCCCGATCGCCCTGCCGTCCATCGGTGAAGATGAAATTGTGGCCGTGCAAGAGGCCTTGCGCAGTGGCTGGATCACCCAAGGACCCCGCGTCGCGGAATTCGAGAAAGCTTTTGCGGCTCGTCATCAGGTGAGTCATGCCTTCGCGGTGACGTCCTGCACCACCGCGACGCATCTGGCTCTGGTCGCGGCCGGGATTGGCCCGGGAGACGAGGTGCTGGTGCCCGCCTTCACTTGGGTCTCGACAGCCAATGTCGTTATTCACTGTGGCGCTGTTCCGGTTTTTGTCGATGTTGATCCGAAAACCAATAATATCGATCCTGCGGACATCGCGCATCGGGTGACCGATCGCACCAAGGCGATTATTCCGGTCCATCTGTTTGGCCTTTGCGCTGATATCAATGCCATCAAAGCCATATTGCCCGATCATGTCGTCATTATCGAAGATGCGGCCTGCGCCGCTGGCGCTTCCTATTTTGGCAAACCAGCCGGTTCCCTCGGGGATGTCGGCGCCTTTTCCTTCCATCCGAGAAAATCGATTACCACCGGTGAAGGGGGGATGGTCACCACAAACCACGCGGCCTATGCCGCCAGCATTGATAGTCTTCGCAATCACGGGGCCAGTATTTCCGAAGAACAACGCCATCATGGCCCCAGACCTTATGTTCTGCCTGAATTTGATGTGATCGGATTTAACTATCGAATGACCGATCTGCAGGGTGCGGTGGGAGCCATCCAGATCAAGAAGCTGGATGAATATATTACCGAACGCAACAGCTGGGCGCAGCATTACATGGCGGAACTAGCCGACATAGAATGGCTCGTGACACCAGAGGTTCCGGCAGATTACAGCCATGCCTGGCAGTCTTTCGTGACATTTGTTAACCCCGATCTTGCTCCCACCACGCGCAACGAGATGATGGACATCCTCCAAAAACAAGGCGTGGCAACCCGGCCGGGAACCCACGCCGTTCATATGCTCGGCGCGTATCGCGACCGGTTTGATATCAAGCCGGAAGACTATCCCGGGGCGTTGTCATGCAACAACAACACGATGGCCATCCCGCTCCACAACAAGATGGTTGAAGCGGACTATGCCTATGTCATCGCAGCGCTAAAATCCATCTGAGAGCCGTTAACTCATCTTTTTGGCCAATTTGCCATTCAACGAGGTTTTATGTCTGTTACCCAAAATAATATCCATTTTGTGAATGGTATTCTTTCTAATCCCGTCAATTTCGACGGTAATTTCGCCGTTGTTGGGCAAGCCTCCGACCATCAGAATCAACAACAAACCAATGATGTGTTCTCGGAAAAATGGTCCAAATATGACGACAATGCCGAACAGGCCAAAGAGAGTCTCTACGCCTTTCAGAGGGACTGGTACCTGAAGCTATACGGCTTTGAATCCGAAGCCCATTTGAAAGCATTCTTGCAAGACAAAAAAGTCATTCTGGATGCCGGCTGCGGCCTCGGTTACAAGGCGGCCTGGTTCGCAAAACTTGCGCCGGACAGCTTGGTCATTGGCGTCGATTTTTCCGATGCGGCGCGGCAAGCGGCGGAAATCTATGCCGACATTCCCAACTTGCTGTTCATGCGCGGCGATATTGCAGCAACACCGTTTCAGGATGGCAGCGTCAGCTATGTCAGCTGTGATCAAGTGATCATGCACACCGAAAATCCAGATCAAACATTTGCCGAACTTTGCCGCATTTGTGATCCCGACATTGGCGAATTTGCCTGTTATTTCTATGCCAAGAAAGCACTGCCGAGGGAGTTGATCGATGATTATTTTCGGATAGCCTGTAAAGACCTTTCGTCAGAACAGCTTTGGGATCTGTCTGAGCAATTGACCACGCTCGGCAAGACGCTGTCCGAACTTGATGTGGCGTTCGAATGTCCGGATATTCCGGTTCTGGGGATCAAGGGGGGGAATATGATATCCAGCGTTTCCTGTACTGGAATTTCCTCAAATGTTTCTGGAACCCGGAACTGGGGCATGAGACCTCGGTCGCCACTAATTTTGACTGGTACAGCCCCAGCAATGCCAAGCGTTTTAGTCTTCAGGACGTCAACAGCTTAGCCAATGACAACGCGATGAAAATGGCCTTCATCCAATCAGAAGAGGCTTGTCACTCGGGACGCTTTGTTAGACGGTAACGCCATAGCAGACTGGACAAAAAACCGTCTCGCTGGATTTTATGGGATCAGATCGCTGGTCGGCTGGGAATAGAAAACCATGTGTGGAATTGTTGGCATAGTTAATCTCGATAGTAAGCCGGTATCGCGGTCGTCTCTGCAGGCCATGGCCGACGCCGTGGCCCATCGCGGCCCTGATGGCAGCGGCTATTTTGTCGATAAGAATGTCGGTTTGGGCCACCGCAGACTGTCGATTATCGATATCTCGACGCTGGGTAGCCAGCCCATGCAAACCGCTGATGGCAACTTTGTGCTCAGCTATAATGGCGAGATTTACAATTTCCGGGAACTGCGGTTGGAACTGCAGGCTTTGGGTCATGGGTTTAAATCCCAGGCCGATTCCGAGGTGGTGCTGGAAGCGTGGCGCGCCTGGGGGCCGAAATGTGTTGAGCGTTTCAACGGCATGTTCGCCTTTGCAATCTGGGACAAAGTCCGCAATTCCCTGTTTCTGGCGCGCGACCGTTATGGCATTAAACCGGTATACTGGACCAGAACCGGCAATCAGTTTCTTTTCGGTTCCGAACAAAAGGCGATCCTGGCCAATACCGGAGTTCACCGGGCGCTGGACCAGGCCGCGATGGTCGAATATTTCACGTTCCAGAACATTTTCACCAATCGGACCCTGCTTGAAGATATCGAGATCCTTCCGCCTGCAACCATTTTGGAACTGGACATGTCGTCCGGCGGCCGCATTTCGACCACCCGCTATTGGGACTATCATTTCGAAGAACCGCGCGGCAAATATGATCCCCGGGAATATCGCGAAGAACTGAACCGGCTTTTGACCCAGGCGGTATATCGTCAGATGGTCAGTGATGTCGAAATTGGCTCCTATCTGTCTGGAGGCATGGATTCCGGCACTCTGACCGCGCTTGCCGTCAACGAAGTGCCGTACATCAAAACGTTCACCTGTGGGTTCGATATCAGCTCGGCATCGGGCATTGAATTGGCCTATGATGAACGCCAGAAAGCCGAGGCAATGTCAGCGGCCTTCCGCACCGAGCATTATGAGATGGTCTTGAAGGCCGGTGACATGGAGCGGTGTCTCAACACCCTGGCTTACCATATTGAAGAACCACGCGTCGGCCAGAGCTATCCGAATTTCTATGCTGCCAAACTGGCGAGCAAATTCGTCAAAGTGGTCTTGTCCGGCGCCGGCGGGGACGAGTTGTTCGGGGTTACCCGTGGCGATATTATCGCGCGGTCAATTGCCAGAATTTTGACGATTATGTCGGTCAATATTACCAGTTTTGGCACCGGCTTATCCCGGAGCAGGACCGGAACGCTTTGTTTGCTCCGGTGGCTGATATTGCGAACAACATTGATCCGCGCGACATTTTCAGGGATGTCTTCAAGAGTCACGACAATCAACTGGATCGCCCCGAGGACTATATTAACCACAGCCTCTATTTCGAGGCGAAGACATTTTTACACGGCTTGTTTGTCATTGAAGACAAGATCAGCATGTCACAAAGCCTGGAAACCCGTGTTCCGTTCATGGACAATGACCTGGTCGACTTTGCGATGAAATGCCCGGTCGGGATGAAGCTGAACAAGCTGACCGATGTTATCGAGGTTGACGAAAATGATATCGGCAAGAAGCAATCATCGCATTTCCAGAAAACCAAAGACGGCAAGCAAATATTACGCGATGTGATGGCGCAATATATTCCCGACGAAATTGCCAACGGCACGAAACAAGGCTTCTCTGCTCCTGATGCCAGCTGGTTCAGAGGGGAAAGCATTGACTTTGTTCGCAAGAAGCTCATCGAAAATGACAGCCCTATTTATGACTATCTTGATCGCGAGACTGTCCACAGAATAATCAACACGCACTTGGATGGCCATGAGAATCGCAGATTGTTCATCTGGTCTGCCTTGAACTTCGACAGTTGGCTGGAGCAAATATTTTGACAAATTTGCTCCAGGATTTGAAGCGTTTCTGGCAGTCTCGCCGCAAGACCGTAGACGCAGAATATCGGCGGACCCTGCCATTTGGGGACTATATTGTCGATCGCTGGGAAAAAGCCGAAGCACTAGGGTTTGGCGAAGGGGCGTCCATATATGACAACGCCTGCATATTCGGCGATGTCCAGGTTGGTAGAAACAGCTGGATCGGGCCGAACACCATTTTGGACGGATCAGGAGGGCTGACGATCGGCAGCCACTGCTCCATATCCGCTGGCGTACAAATTTATTCCCACGACACGGTCGCCTGGGCCCTGTCGGGAGGCAAGGACCCTTATGAATATGGTCCTACCAGCATCGGCAATGATTGCTACATCGGACCAAATACGGTTATAGCAAAAGGTGTTCAGATAGGGGATCGCTGTGTTGTCGGTGCAAACAGCTTGGTTTTGCAGGATATTCCAAGCGATTCCAAAGCCTGGGGAAATCCCGCCAAGGTGCAGCGCTGATTACACTAGCTCCAGCGCCCGCGATTTGACGCGTCTCCGTTTTCTTAGTCGATGGTCATGGATGGCATCTCCAATTTGATACAGGAAATTTCTCACGCCCTATATTGGCTCCCGCTGCTTTGCTTCTTGCAGAGGCTAAGCCTGACGTGGAAACAAGGCACCGCGTTTGACAGCTGGGGTCACATTTTCTTCGTCGACAGCGTTCGCAAAAACAAGTCAGGTCCATTTGGCGCGATATATCCGCCCGTCGTCAATGGCGGCGCCTTTTACTACCCGCTCTTTTCGCATTGGCTATACAGTTTGTTTCCAGCCAAATTTTTGGTCGGGTTCAACCATCTTCTCAATCCCGCCATAGACGCGATATTCCTCTTCGCATGCGTAGCATTATTGCGCGTCGCAAACTTTTCGGATGTCACCATTGCGGTCAGCGCGCTGCTCTATATTTTTACCCCTTTGTGCTATTCAAAAATAGCCATCGGTCCGCGTGTCGCCAATTTTACAACGCGGATCATATCCGAGATACTCCTGCCGCTGCTATTCCTCGTCTGGTTCCTGGACCATGGATTGCCACTCTGGATCACGTTTCTTCTGTGCAGCACGCTTGGCGCGGTCATTCTGATGTCATCAAAATTCGGGGTCCAAGCGCTAACCTTTTTTGTCATTCTGGTCTGCATTTTTACAGCCGACGGGCTATTGGCTTTGGCCTATATCGCCGCATTGTTGATAACGCTCGTCTTGTCGCGTGGCGCTTTCCTGCAGATCCTGAAGGAGCAGATCAACCATCTGACCTGGTATTTCCGGAGTGTTGCCGACGGAAAGCTCTTTGTCGCCAATCGCAATTCTGTGAAACTTTTATGGGCCTGGGCGAAAGAAGACAGGATTACCAAAAATATTCAGAACATCGTTTTTAACTGGCTCGCCCAGAACAGCCTGACGTTGGTTATACTGAAAGCACCGGCATTCTTAGGGGTGATCATTCTCCTGATTGTGGCCGTTTTTGAAAATGGCTTCTCGGTTCTGAGCAACCTACAGGCGGTCCTCTTCGCAGCGCTTGTCATTTATTTGGCAACGAGCTTCAAATATCTGCTTTTCCTGGGCGAGGCCGAGAGATATCTGACCCATGCCGCCATCCTGTTTTGCCTGGCATTGCCGCAGATACTCGATTTGACCATGCCCCATAATCAATGGTTGGTCGCAGGCCTCATCCTCTATGGTCTCATATACTGGATCGTCGAGTTATTTGCGTTTGCAATAGTGCAGCCCTTCGGGACGAAAGCCCATGAAAAGGCGCTGGTTGCCACGCTAAAGGCGCTGCCGGACCAGCGGACTGTTTTGAGCTATCCCTATCACGTCTTGCCGCCATACCGGATCATGGTCGAGACAGGCCATCGGACCTTTTTCCCGATTCTTGCTGCCAAAGAGCAAAAGACCGAACTCGAACCCTATGAAGATTACCCGTATCCTGAATTGACCAAGGTTGAACAACTATGCCAACGGTTTGCCGTTGACTGTCTGATTATAGAAAAAGCCGAGCTGGCCAAACGGTTGCCGGACTGGCAATTGGACATGCACGCTTGGGATGCCGTGCCCTTTGCCGAACATCCCCAGATACTGGTTTTCCTCCGCAAGTCTCCGGTGCGATAAATGCAGGCGATGTAGAATCTTGACCCCTCAAAATCAACTTTCCCGGTTCGGATCAGATCTCGTCATATATGGCTTTGGCGTTGCGGCCAATGCGGCCGTTCGATTCATTGTCCTGATGATCGCCGCGCGCGTGTTGGCGACGGCGGAATTTGGCTTTTTCGACAACCTGCTGATCATCGGCATCATTATTTCGAACATTTTTATCACCGGCAATGACAGCGCGATCGTCCGATTGGTTTTTGACAAAAACGACCAAACCGAACATCGAAAGTTGTTGAGCGCAACCTATGTGATCACATTCATCGCGGCTGTCATCTTCACGATTGCAGCAGCCATTTTGTACCAATTTAGTCATGGCTATCTGCCGGCTCAATATATTGATCTGCCACTGGTTTTCGGTCTGGTGGTCTATGGCATTGGTCTTGCGGTTTACGCGCTCAACACCAGCTTCATGCGGGCGCTTTTTCTGAAAAGAACCTTCCTTGTCGCAACCGGAACAGGCCTGGTCCTGAGAACCGCACCCTTAATTGCCATCGCCGCAGCGCCGAATGTTGAGCTTCATCTACTATTTGGTGCTTTGGCAGCAGGGGCCGTTGCAGCCGCCTGTTTCACGAGTTTTCAACTCCGGACATATGTCACTATGTCGGCCGAGATCCTCTCGAAAATCAAACCCCTGCTGGCTTATGGTGCCCCGCTCGCCGTTATTGTTGTGATCGCCAGTCTCCAACCCGCTCTCGAACGGGTCCTGATCCTTCATTTTGGCGATCCGATGCTGCTTGCGCGTTATGCTGCTGCCGCATTTCCAGCTTTGCTGATCGGGATCATGATCCAGGTGCTGAATTCGGCATGGACGCCTTACGCGCTCAAGAAACATGCCGAAGGCGACCGCTCGACCTTTGATATTATCGCGATCATCACCGCGGCGTTGATCGGCACGGTTTACATGGTCTTTGCCCTCTTGGCCCAGTTTATCATCGCGCTGTTCGTCCCGATCGGAGATCCTCTCGCCGCGACCCTTTTCCCGTTTATTGGATTGGTGATCGTGCTGCGCAGCCTCTCGACATTCACCAGCCTGGGCTTCGCCATCGCCAAGGCGAGCAAAACCAAGCTGGCTTTGTACATAGTCAATCTTATCGCAGGACTGACCCTCAGCCTCGCCCTTTTTCCCCGCATCGGCATAGCAGCGGTTCCGATCGGCTTCTTCGGCAGTAATCTCGCAATTTGGTTCCTGGAAGCCGCGCTCGCTCGCAAGATGGGAGGTCCCAAATGGCCGATGGTTCAGATATGTATTATCCTCGGCGGGATGCTGGCGACCGCGGTTTCGCTCCAAACCGATACCCTGTTTTTGAACAGCAGTGTCCCGTCGGCGCGATCCATCTTGATCGCGTTGGCGGCGATCATGGCAGCTATTCTGCTCACATTGAGAGCGTATAGAATCTACACGATTACGGAAAAAACGCCCTCAAGACCGTGATCGGTTGACCGGCTGCAGCTGAATCTGGTCAATCGCAACATCCTGTCCGGCAACGCGTTCGCCGGCACCGGTCACGATGGACAGCCAGTAATATTGACAAGACCCGCCATCAATAGAAAACTGGTTGCTATTTGCACCAGACCTAATTGGCGCGGACAGGGGTATCTCGTCGGTCGCCTCCGGCTCCGCACATCGCAAGAACACGCGCAAAGAATCTGTCGCGAGAGTCTCCGCCACGACGTTCAACGACAGATCATAGGTACCCGGTTTCATGCGGATAAGTTGGCGGGCCATGACCCCGCTGGCACCAGCGGCAAGACTAAGATTCAGGATTCGGTTTTCCGCATCAATAAAGGCGAAAAACTTGCCGCTGGAATAAAGTTGCCAGTCTATCGGAGGAAGGCGGGGCTCCCGGTCCAGTGGCGCAATGCGGGTCATCTGGCCAGCTTGCCCCTTGGCAGCCAGGGATTGAGAAAACAACTTTTCCGCTTCGGAAAAATGATTGTTGCGGACCAGATTGATGATCAGATCGCGATCGTGCAATTGTGACCGATCAATATCGCTCTCATTGACCATAGCGCGCAATTTCGATGCATGAACAACAGCAGCCTTGTTGTTCGCCGCTTGTTTCCAGAACTGGCCCGCCCATGGCGGATCCCTTTTGAGCAAATTGGCCATTGGTTCAGCAAAACCGTCATGTCCGATCACGGACACTATGGCCGGAATCAAAGTGGTGCTCGATGTTCGACTGGTGCGCATCGAACGGTCATAATAGGTCAACAGCTCTGCCACATTCTCGCGCTCACCGCTGTCATAGATCGACCAGGTGAGGCTAAGCAGCTCGCGCTTCGACAGGCCCTGAGCCAAGTCCATCAGCTCTTTGCGATTGTCCCGGCCTTGGTTGAGGGCCAGAAGGGCCACCGAAGCAGCAGCAGTCGGTTCCACCAGAAACGATTTTTTGGCTTGGTCGAGAATAGCGTCATCAATATCTTCGGGAAACTGTCCTGCATTCTCAACAACGACGGTCGTGAACGCGTTAATCGCCAGAGTTTCATAGGCAAACCCGTTCTTTGGCCAAACCGCCAGCGCCAGGGCCGGGTTCTGTTTCTTGGAAATCCCGCCAATGGCTTGCATGGCGGCCAAGCATGCCAAGACCGCCGCAACTATCAGGATCACACCCGTCCGAATCATAGTTTTTCCAAGTTCGACATGCGTCCAGCAGCACGAGGTGCGCCGTTCAAATCATGGTGGCTATGGCACATTGTCACAATTCAATTCGCTTCCTGCGCATCGCTGCCATAGCTATATTCATAGCTATAACCGTAACCACTATGCTGCTTAGCCACCTTTGTGACAATCGCGCCAAATATTTTCGCGCGCGATGTCTTGATCCGGTCCAGCGCCGCTTCAATCGCCTTCAACTTCGGGCCTTTGGCCTCAATCGTAAAGACCACACCCTCCACCGTTGTGGCCAATAGCGGTATATCCGCCAGACCCAGAACAGGCGGAGCATCAATGATAATGTGATCGAAATCATCCTTCAGCCGCATCACGAGTTTCGCGACCCTGTCGCTGCTCAGGAGTTCGGCGGCATTGGGAGGAATAGGACCTGCTTTCATCACATGAAATTTGTAGACGTCCGAAACCTGCACAAGGTCGTTCAAATCATCCTGTCCGGACAAATAGGTGCTCAGTCCGGCGTTGTTCTTTTCTTGCAGCAGAACGTGCAACGACGGATTGCGCATATCCGCATCGATCAGCAACACCTTGCGGCCAGTACTCGCCAACACGGTTGCCAACGAAATGGCCGATGTGCTTTTGCCTTCATTGGGTCGGGTACTGGTCATCAAAAAGGATCGGGGAACACCGTGGTCGGTCAGAAAGGACAGGCTGGTGCTAATACTCAGATAGGCCTCCCAAGCCAGCGACTTTTTGTCTTGCAGGGTATCCAGAATGTCGCTTTTTTCCAAATCGGGAATGGAGCCAAGACCCGCTATGCCGAGATTGGGCCGAACATCAGACTGGTCATTCACCGTCTGATCAATTTGTTCCGAAACAAAAACATACAGAGCGGCAAAAATCAGACCGGCAAAAGTGGCCAGCAGGAGATTCAGCAGCAGAAGCGGGCTGGACGGCTTGTCAGGCAGTCGGGCGCGATCGACGATCGAGATATTATTGCTGCCGACTCCCGCAACCCCAATTTCTTTGAACCGCTGCAACAGACCTTCATAGAGTTGCCGGTTGGTATCCACTTCACGCTGGTAAATGCCGTATTGAATAGAGGCGCGCCGTTCCCCACTAAACAAATTCTTCAATTGATTGACCTTGTCGCGCAACTGCTTTTCTTTCGCCAACGCTTGCCGATAGCTGCTCTGATTACCCGACCGAATGCGGGCCTCTTCTTGAGCAATGGCACCGTCCAGCGCCCTGATTTGCGATGCCAGGGCTTTGGCTTCGGGATATTCCGGTTCAAATTGTACCAACAGTTTCGCATATTCGGATGCCGCGACGGCCCGTTGCTGGCGAATACCGTTAATCGCCTGATTGCCCATTGCATCCTTGTTCGCGGTGCGTTGCTGCGCCTCGCTCTCGGCCGCAATCCGCTCAGCCGTGGCCTGCGCCAATTCCGCATTCAACGCTTCAAGATTCGCCGTGGCCAGCGTCTGTCCACCGACCGTCCGTCCATCGGGGCCCGTCGTTGATGACAAAGTGACGATCTGTTCACGATCAGCATATAGCACCAGTTGCCGTTCAGATTCTTCCAGCCTCTGGCGCAGCTGCGCAAGGCGTTCGGTCAGAAACTTGCGCGCCTCGGCGCTCGATTCAAATCGCCGGTCAAGATTCGATGCGACAAATTCTTGGACCCAGGAGTTCGCAATATCAGCCGACAGCTTTATGCTTGGACTCTCAAAGCTGATATCGACGAGGCTTGACCCGCGAACAGGCGCGATGGAAATATGTTTGACCAGCAAGTCTGTCGCAAGTTTTAAGCGCCGATTGCGTTCAGCGGCGCTGTTGGGATTCACCTTCGCCGTCAACAAGCCCCCGCCGTCGGGATCAACACCGAATGTTTCAAAAAAACTGTCTTTCATCGCGAGATTCTGGGCGCGGGCCACCCGCTCAGCCAGCGAACGGGACTCGAGCAGTGCATATTGGGTTTGATAAAATTCGAGATTCTGCCCGGTATCTTCCTGTTGCAAGCCCTCAACATTGGTCACCTTGTCTTGCGTGCGATTGATTTCAATGCGCGAAGTTGCGGTATAGTAAGGCGTCGTCAGCAACGTGAACAGCACGCCGATCATCAGCGTGACAGCGACGATCGTCGCGATGGCAATCTTGTGCCGCAATATGGCGTGCCAATAGCGCAGCAACGGGGGAGTCCCGTGTGTTGCATCGTCATAATAGCCGGGAGCCTGCTGGTCCGGATTTTGCGATGGGCTGTTACTTACAAGGTTCATGCGAACGGTTCCGATATTTTTGGGGGCCGAATGACGTTAGCGGGTCAGAATGACCAGCGGCGTCGTCAGAAGCGGTGAAGCCTGCAAGATATCCTTGAACAGTCTGCGCGCCTGGGAATCCCCGACAATGATGACATCGTTCGCAAAGACTTCCGGATCGCCGTAGTTTCCGCGTCGAATAGCTTTCAAATTGTAAAGACCGGCCAGTTGTTGCCCGCTCACGTTGCGAAAAATCACCACGTCGCTCAATTTGGCAAATTCCGAAGTGCCGCCGGCCGTGGCCACCGCTCTCATCAGGGTCATTCTGCCGACCACGGGATACAAACCGGGTTCGCCAACTTGCCCATCCACTGTAATGACCTGACTCACGGTCTCATCAAGGTTGATCGTAACCTCGGGGTCCCGGACATAACGCCCGCGCAGCCGCTGCTCGATAATGGCCGCCAATTCTCCCGGCGTGCGCCCAGAGGCCTCGACAACACCAATGAGCGGAAAGGACAATCGTCCACTGGCGTCAATCTGCACTTCTTTCGTGAGGTCTTCAATGCCGAAAACATCGATCTTGAGCTTGTCAAATGGTCCGATCAAATAAGGCCGGCTAGCCGCGAGAAGGTCCGCACGGGTCGGCTCTGGCAGCCCCTCGTCTGAAACCACAGTGACTTCAGAACTCGATCCTATCGGTCCAGTACTGCCGCAAGATACCAGGAACATGCTGAAAATAAGAGTGAAAAAACGAATCGCCATACAGTTAGAAACCCTTAACCTGAGACAAAATAGCCAAATAGACCAGCTTCAGTGGCACGTAAACCATGAATGAGATTGGAACGAGACACCCTGTCGGAATATCAGCTGCGTTCTGCCGAAGCCGCAGGGTTCCTTCGAACCAAATTGCTCTGGCGGCTGTTGTCGCAGAAGAAACCCAGCATGATGATCACCAGGGCCATCATCGACGGCACTCTGAGCGGATAATCGGCGATACTGGCGGCAGCGCAAAAAGACAACACACCCAATGCCATGATACAGGCTTTGCCCGCGGCGGTCCAAACACCCGATCGCACAACAAAAAGCGCCCGCTTTGCCACCCAAAGCACCAGCGCCACCACCAGCAGAACCGCCGGAAGCCCGCCTTCAATCACGATTTGCAGCCAGTCATTATGCGCTTGATTGAAATAGGTCGGGCGCAACAATTCATAGGTTTCAAATTGCTTGAACACATGCTCGAAGGAGCCAAAACCACTGCCGAACGGGAAATACGCCTGAGCCATGGTTTCCAGCGTCGAAGAAACCTGTCCGCGCATATCGCTGATAAGGTCCTTACCAAACAGGCGATCAAAAGCGAGCGAGCGCGACAAAAACAGGGTCAGCGCAATAACGCACGAGAACAAGGCGCCAATGACCACCAGCAATACGGTCCGAACAGACACGTTCCAGCGCCGCTTCCCGAGAGAGAAATTCGTCTCTGCCTTGCGCGCATAAAATTCACCAAACAGGGCAAAGATGCCAACCATGAACAAAGCCGGAAACATCAGAATCAGGCCAGCTCGGGACCCGGTTATGACGATCAAAGGCACCAGCAAAACCGCCACTGCAATGGCGCTGTTCACTTTCACCGAAGCCAGTTTGCCGCGATGGCTCTTCGTCCCGGCATACCAGCCCAGCATCAGAACCAGACAGGACAGCAGAACCGCTTGATGGTTGCGATTGGCGAACAATCCGACGGGGGTACCGGAATTGGTGATCCGGTAAAAGTACAGAGGGCCTTGCGACGATCCCGCGATCTGGAAAATGGCGAGCAACGCACTTAACGCCGCCAATATTATTAGCGTGACAATAGCCTTGCGGCGATCCTGCGCGTCCAGTCCCATATACAATAAAAGGGCCGCCAGCGGGACGGTCAGAGACCAAAGACTGTTCCACGTTTTTGCTGGCGACAATGTCAGCGGCCGCCACGGCTGCTCAATGCCCGCAAGCACTGCAATACTGGTATAAATTTCCCGATGCGGCAGGCTGGTCCAAACCAACGGTGGCATGGGCACAAGCTGAAGCGCGATGATACCCGCCAATAGGAGCAAAAAATAAAGCGGCATCAATCGTCCGCGTTCCATGTCGGGGCGTTTGACAATTAAGGCATATGCGACAAACAGCACGGATAAGGGCCGCAATATCAGCAAGGACTGAATATCGGACCGTGATCCACCACCCATCAGAAACACGCAGATCATGAACAGCACAAAAGCATAGAAGCGGGCACGGGAAGACGAGAGAACCGCCGATACAGATTCTTTGTTGGATTGCATTATCAGTTTATCTGTTTTCTGCTTGAACAAGATGACCGGGAACTAGCGTGTTCCCTTCAAGGGTCAACATAAATAACGCTATATGGGTCATATCAACGACGTTTGGTGTATGCACCCATCGCCGCCGCGGCAGCGCGCACCGGTTTTTATGTCACCAAGTCGGCGTTGCGGCCTCACATATGGTGAACACATCGGACAATTGCGCTGCCATCGATCATGCACATCAGCATTCTCAATATTGTAATGAAAAATGGCGGAGCCGGAGGGATTCGAACCCTCGATAGGTTGCCCTATACACGCTTTCCAAGCGTGCGCGATCGACCACTCTGCCACGGCTCCGCAATGCACGCCAGAATCATTCCATGGTCGAAATTCTGGCAGCGCCGCTTCCCCTAGTGCGCGAAACGGTCTTTCGCAAGGGCTTGTGTGCGCCTAGGGTCGTGATAATCATCGCAGCCGGGGAGACTGCATGTGCGGAACCGCCCCGAGACCAAGGACAGGACCGAAAAAGATGAAGAGAATTTCGCTGCTCATATCGCTTGCCGCCATCGTCGGCCTGTCTCCGGTTGCAGCCCAGGCGCTGCCCGAAAAACCCCATCCCAGCCCCAATGCAATTGTCGATGCCGCACCGGCGGGCGACTGGCAAAGCATTGCGGCGCGCGATCTGATGGTCATGGATCTCGAACCGGATGCGCAGGGAGAGGCGCGGCGGGTGATCATCCAGCTGATGCCGGAGCCCTTCTCGCAGGGCTGGATCCGCAATATCCGCAAGCTCGCCGCGGCGCGATTCTGGGACGGCACCAGCATCAACCGGGTGCAGGACAATTATGTCGTGCAATGGGGCGATGCCGGATACGATAATCCGGAATCGGGGGAGACCGAGCAAAAGGCTTTGCCGGAGGATCTGGAGTTGGTGCCGGAGAGTGCGTATGCGCTCAAACCCGGGCCCACAGAAGTCAAGGCGCTACTAAAGCTTTTCGAGGATCACTTTAACTGGGAAATGAATCGTATCGGCGAGGAAAACAACGCCCCTGATGGTGCAGATGTCCCGCAGCCGGCTATTGGCGAAACACCCTATGTACTGGATGGCGATTATTTTGAAAAAGGATGGCCAATTGCCTTCGATGAAACCGAAGAAGGGAAATGGCCCATCCACTGCTACGGTGCTGTCGGGGTCGGCCGCAATCTCTCGCCCAATACCGGCACCGGGGCCGAACTCTACACCGTGATCGGCCATGCGCCGCGCCATCTTGATCGCAATATCGCGGTGGTTGGGCGGATAATTGAAGGTATCGAACATCTTTCCAGCCTGCCACGCGGCAAGGGGCAGCTTGGCTTTTATGCTGATGCCAGCAAGCGCGTGCCGATCCGTGCAATTCGCCAGGGTGACGCCCTGCCCGCGGCCGAACAACCGCGGTTCGAATATCTCGACACCGCCAGCGAGACCTTTGCCCGCTATGCCGATGCCCGCGCCAATCGCCGCGATCCGTTTTTCATCAAGCCAGCGGGCGGCGCCGATATCTGCAATATCCCGGTGCCGGTGCGGCGGGTGGCAGCGGAATAGCATCAACACTGCACTGTCCGTATTCCCGCGCAGGCGGGAATCTATCTCCCGCCCGGCCTGTGGTTTTACTGATCGGAGAGAGACTCCCGCCTGCGCGGGAGCACAAGGGAAGTTTTACTTTCCTACAATGATCGAAAGGTTTAAATTCCACCCATGATGGACTCCCTTTCCCGACCGGCCCGCGCGCTGTTATTTGCGAAACAGACCCGTGTGACATGTGTGAACTTTCACTGCGAAACCGCTTCTCATCAAATACGGAAATACCCTGTGATATGTGTGAACTTTGAAAAAGGAACTGTTTGATATCATGGCCTTTTCTATCCGAATAGCGCTTTCCCTGCTTGGTGCTTCCGGTCTGCTGATCAGCGCCCCGGCGCGGGCGCGGGACGAGAGTCCGGCGCTGACGCCGGAACAGGTTCTGGCCGCCGCGCCGGCGGAGCACTGGATCCCGATCCCGGTGACCGACCTGATGATCCTGACCCTGCCGGACGATGCCGAGGGCCAGCCACGCCAGGCGGTGATCCAGTTGCTCCCGGCCAAGTTTTCCGGTGGTCATGTGCGCAATGTCCGCAAGCTCGCCAAAGCGCGGTGGTGGGATGACACCAAAATCTATCGCGTGGCGAAAGGCTTTGTCACCCAGTTTGGCGGCACGCCCCAGTCCAAGCCGATGCCGAAAAATCTCGAGACGGTGCCGGAGAGCGAATATTTTAACGCCGCGATCGGCGCGCGGCGCGATACCGATATGGCGGCGCTGAAAGCGGCGGTCAATTATAGCAACCAATATCAGGGCACCACCATTCGTCCGCTGATGAAAATCATCTATGAAAATTATGGCGCAAAAGTCGGCTTTGGCGGCGGCTGGCCAGTCGGCAGCAAGAACGGACAAAGCTATGCCTTGATGTGCCGGGGTTCGCTGTCGCCGGCCCATTATGATCCGCCCGATACCGGCACCGGATCGGAAATCTCGATCATCACCGGGGTCGAGGCGCGCGGGCTGGATGGTACATTCGGCCTGGTTGGCCGGGTCATTAATGGCCTGGAACATGTCACCAACCTGCCGCTTGGCACCAAACCCGGCGGCTTTTACGCGACCAAGGCGGAGCATATTCCGATTCAGTCGCTGCGCCTCGCCAGCGAACTGCCGATTGCCCAGCAACCGCGCTACGAATATCTCGCCAGCTACAGCCCGTCCCTGCTCCAATATATTGATGCCCATGGCGGCTATGGGAATATTTGCACCGTGCCAGTGCCGGTACGGAAAATTGCTGAATGATGTAATTTTATTGCGTAGCAGGCCCGCGCGTGGCATCGGGCTTGGCGTGTGATACCGCAACAGAGTCGAACAGGACAGGAGCCTCCCCATGCGTGTTGGAACCCCGAAAGAAATCAAGAATCACGAATATCGTGTCGGTCTGACCCCCGAGTCCGTCCGCGAGCTGACCGCCCATGGCCATGACGTTCTGGTCGAAACCGGTGCCGGACTGGGCATCGGCGCGGAAGACACGGAATATCAGGACGCGGGGGCAACCATAGCGGCGACGGCTGCAGAGATTTTCGAACGTTGCGAAATGGTCGTCAAGGTCAAGGAGCCGCAGGCCCCCGAGCGGGCGATGCTGCGCGAAGGCCAGATCTTGTTCACCTATCTGCACCTCGCCCCGGATCCGGACCAGACCGCGGATCTGGTGAAATCCAAGGCGACCTGTATCGCCTATGAAACCGTGACCGGTTCGGGCGGCCTGCCGCTGCTCAAGCCGATGAGTCAGGTTGCTGGCCGGATGTCGATCCAGGCCGGCGCGACAGCGCTGGAAAAAGCCCATGGCGGGCGCGGGATTCTGCTCGGCGGGGTTCCCGGTGTGTCCCCCGGCAAGGTCACCGTCATCGGCGGCGGCGTGGTCGGTTTCAACGCGGCCCAAATGGCCGCTGGCCTGGGCGCCGATGTGACGATTCTCGACCGCAATCCCGATGTGCTCGAAAGCCTCGGCAATTATTTCGAAGCCCGCGCCAAGACCCGCTTTTCGAACAAGGCCAATCTCGCCGAATGTGTCGCCGAGGCCGATCTGGTCATCGGCGCGGTGCTGATCCCCGGGGCCGAAGCGCCGAAACTGGTCAGTCGCGCGATGCTGTCGACCATGCGCCCCGGCGCGGTGCTCGCCGATGTCGCGATTGATCAGGGCGGTTGCTTTGAAACCTCGAAAGCCACCACCCATCAGGACCCGACCTATGTGGTCGATGATATTGTCCATTATTGTGTCGCCAACATGCCCGGCGCGGTATCGCGAACATCGACCTATGCGCTCAACAATGTCACCCTGCCCCACACGCTGGCCATTGCCAATAAGGGGTGGAAAGCCGCGCTGCGCGATGATCTGCACCTCGCCGAGGGCCTTAATGTGTGGAACGGTCAGGTCACCTACCGCGCGGTTGCCGAGGATTTGGGCTATGAATATATGCCGGTTTCCGAAATAGTGGGGACCAAGGCCTGACTATAATTTTGCGACAAGCAGCGCCGGCAGGGGCGGGTTGTCAGGTCGCCAATTCATGATGCGCAGGAGCAGTTTATGGCAGCAGCAGATCAGAAACCGCTTGGCTCCGGCTTTCCGCCCAAGAGTGAACCGCAGGATATATTGGCCGCCATTGACCTGACCGGCAAGACCGCGATTGTCACCGGCGGCTATTCCGGCATCGGTCTGGAAACCACCCGCGCGCTCGCGAGCAAGGGCGCGAAGGTCATCGTTCCGGTGCGCGACGAAGCCAAAGCGGCGGATAATCTGTCCGGTGTTGCGGGTGACGTGGCCGCGGCGACCATGGATCTGTCCGATCTGGCTTCGGTGCGCCGCTTTGGCGATGCGATGACGGACCAGCTCGACCGGCTCGATCTGCTGATCAACAATGCCGGGGTCATGGCCTGCCCGCTGGACCGGGTCGGGCCGGGCTGGGAAAGCCAGTTCGGCATCAATCATATGGGTCATTTTGCGCTGACGACGGCGGTGATGCCGCTGCTGGAAAAGGCCGACAGCCCGCGGGTTGTCGCGCTGTCTTCGATCGCGCATAAACGCAACGGCATCCTCTGGGACGACATCCAGTTCGACAATAGCGCATATGATAAATGGGTTGCCTATGCCCAGGCCAAGAGCGCCAATGCGCTGTTTGCCAATGGCCTGAGCCGGCGCATGGCAGATTTTGGCGGACGCGCATTTTCGGTGCATCCCGGGGGAATTTTCACCCCGTTGCAGCGGCATTTGCCCAAGGAAGAACAGATCGCGCTGGGCTGGCTCGGCGAAGATGGCGAAATCAGCGAGACCGCAGCCAAGATTTTCAAAACCACGACCCAGGGCTGCACCACCACCCTGTGGGCGGCGACATCGCCGATGCTGGATGGCAAGCACGGGCTCTATTGCGAGGATTGCGATGTCGCGCAACTCATGGCCGCGGACTCGCCGCCCTATCTTCACTGTGCGCCGCATATTGCCGATGATGATGACGCTGAACGGCTTTGGGCGCTCAGCGAAACCTTGCTGGCCGCGGCCTGAGCAGGGCACGGCAAGGCAGCACGATGATCGACAAGGCACCAACCGCCGAAGATGAATATGCCGGGCTGCTGATCCGCGATGCCGGCGGTTTTGTGCTGCAATGCGATGACGGCAAAAGCTATCGGCTCGAATTGCTGCGGCTGCCGATTGATGAGGTGGAAAAGCGCGTCGTGGTCAAGGCCATGCTGGTCGCCGAACAGGTGCTCGAGGCCGAAGGGGTGCGACTGGCATGAAGATCGCGCCCGCCGATCCGGACGATATTGCCGCGCTGCACGCGCTGATCGAGAGCGCCTATCGCGGCGACAGCGCGCGGCAGGGCTGGACCCATGAAGCCGATCTGCTCGGCGGGCAGCGCACCGACACAGCCGCGCTGGAAGCGATTTTCTCGGACCCTCGGCAGGTCATGTTGGTGGCCAGAACCGGTGATGATGCCAGCACGGCAGAACCGATCAACGGCTGTGTCCAGCTTGCACGACAACGGGAAGACTGCGCCTATCTCGGCATGCTGACCGTGGATCCGGAGCGCCAGGCCGCCGGGCTTGGCAAGCTTCTGCTGCGAGCCGGCGAAGCCTATGTCCAGGACCATTGGCAGGCGCCCGCCATCGAGATGACGGTGATTGGTCAGCGCACCGATCTCATCGCCTATTACGAACGCCGTGGCTATGCGCGCACCGGCGAAACCCGGCCGTTTCCGATGGACGACCCCCGCTACGGGCTGCCGAAAACCGATGCCCTGGAGTTTGTCGTCTTGCGCAAGGTCTTGCGCTAGACCCGGGCTGGCTGCGGCCTAGGCAGCCTTGCCTTCAAGCGCCTTTTGCCGGCGCCGTTGCACCGAACTGCCGAGGCCCAGCGCTTCGCGATATTTGGCCACCGTCCGGCGGGCAATGTCAAAGCCCTTGTCCTTGAGCAGCGCCACCAGCTTGTCGTCGGACAGGATCTTCTTGGGATCCTCATTGTCGATCAGCGCCTTGATATGGCTCTTCACCGCCTCCGCCGACGCCGCCTCGCCACCGGTTGACGACTGGATACCGCTGGTGAAGAAATATTTCAGCTCGAACGTCCCCCGGGCGCAGGAAAGATATTTGTTGGACGTCACCCGGCTGACCGTCGATTCATGCATCTCGATTGCATCGGCAACATTTTTCAGGGTCAGCGGCCGGAGATGTTCGACGCCCTCGCGGAAGAAATTTTCCTGCTGCTTGACGATCTCGGTTGCGACTTTGATGATCGTGCGCTGGCGCTGGTCGAGCGCTTTGATGAGCCAGCTGGCATCCGCCAGACAGTCGTTGAGCCATTCCTTGGACGCCTTGTCCTGGGCGCCGTCTTTCAGCTCGCTATAATAGGTCCGGTTGACCAGCACCTTGGGCAGGGTCGCGCTGTTGATCTCGATCAGCCACGCGCCGCGCCGCTCGGCGATGAACAGATCCGGCACCACAGCCTGCACATCGCCGCCGCCAATCTTGCAGCCGGGTTTGGGATCATAGGCCCGCAACTCGGCAATCATGTCCATCAGATCTTCGTCATCGACGCCGCAAATCCGCTTGAGCTGGGGCAGCGCGCCTTTCGCAAGGACATCCAGATTGTCGATCAACCGCGCCATGGCGGGATCATAACGGTCCGCTTCGCGCGCCTGCAGCGCCAGGCATTCCGACAGATCGCGCGCGCCCACACCAACCGGCTCGAGGCTCTGGACATGAGTCAGCACCCGCTTGACGTCGTCCAGCTGAACCCCCAGCCGGTGCGCCAGTTCGAGAAGATCGGCCTGCAAATAGCCGCATTCGTCAATCTGGTCGATCAGGTGGCTGGCAATGAACAGGTCGCTGCCCGAAAGGATCGCTCCCGCCTGTTCGAGCAGGTGATCCGCCAAGGTGGTTTCGGCGACCAGCATATTTTCAAAGTCCGGCGCTTCGCCGCCAATCGCTCCGCTGCTGCTGCTCGCGCCGTTCAATCCCAGCGTACCATCGAGGCCGCCATCGCTCGCGCTCAGGCTGTTGTTCGAATATTGATCGGCAGCGCCCTCCAGATCCATCGCCGATTCAGCTTCGGCGGGCCCGGCCGACAGGATTTCGTCACTGCCTTGCAGATCGGCCCCCGGCTCTGCATCACTACCCGATTCCGAAGGGCCGCCATCATCGGGTTTGGATTCGACATTCAGATCACCGGTATCGAGCAGTGGGTTCTTCTCGATTTCCGTCGCGATATAGGTTTCCAGCTCGAGATTGGACAAGGCCAGCAGCTTGATCGCCTGCTGCAATTGCGGCGTCATCACCAGCGACTGGCTCTGTCGCAAATCGAGGCGGGGGGCCATCGCCATTAGTCGATCGGACTCTTATGGCTGTCAGCGGTCATCACAGCGCAAATCCTTCGCCGAGATACAGACGCCGGACATTCTCGTCGGCGACCAGCGCCTCGGGACTGCCGGCAAACAGCACCTGGCCGTCATAGATAATGCACGCACGATCAACAATATCGAGCGTTTCGCGGACATTATGATCGGTGATCAGGACGCCAATGCCGCGGTTCTTCAATTGCACGACCAGATCGCGAATATCCGAGATCGAAATCGGATCAATCCCGGCAAAAGGCTCGTCAAGCAAGATGATTGAAGGGCTAGCGGCCAGCGCGCGGGCGATTTCGCAGCGTCGCCGTTCACCGCCCGACAAAGCCATGGCCGGCGAACTGCGCAAACCGGTCAGCCCGAATTCGTCGAGCAGGCGGTCGAGCGTCTCGGCGCGAACGGCTTTGTCATTCTCGACCATTTCGAGTACCGCGAGGATGTTCTGTTCCACCGTCATGCCGCGGAAAATCGATGTTTCCTGAGGCAAATAGCCAATGCCCAATATCGCCCGGCGATACATGGGCAGCGGTGTGATATCTTCGCCATCGAGCATGATCCGTCCGGAATCGGGTCGCACCAGACCCATGACCGAATAGAAACAGGTGGTCTTGCCGGCGCCGTTGGGGCCGAGCAGGCCAACCACTTCGCCGCGACCGACCGACAGCGACACATCAGATAGCACGACCCGCTTGTCATAGCTTTTGGCGATCGAGACGACGGCCAGGCCATGTTCCATGGCATCGCTGGCCATCGCCGATCGCGTTGGCGCGATGGCCGGAGTGTCAAGAACAGGTGCGTCGCTCATAATTTTCCTTCTGCTGGCGCCATCTTGGGCCGCAATTCATTGTCTAATGGTTAACAACATGGCCCAAATGAAACGAAATTGGCAAGCTTTATGCATGATTGATCGAAAATGGTTCTTTTTGGCGCGGTCGGACACCACCAAATCTGTCGGATTTGGAATATATTAACCATAAGCACAATGGACTGGGTCAGGGCTGTCGCCGGAAAATTCAGTCGGTGCGCTGGGGAACCGTGAAGGTGCCGGAGACCCGGCCATCGGATCCTGGCGTGCCGGTTTGCGGGCTGCCAGCGGCGCGGCCGTCAATGGTCGAGCGGCCGGAATTCAGGTCAATGATCACGCGCCCGCCGGACAGGCGATTATTGCCCTGGGTCAGGGTGACGCCGCCGACCAGCGTGATCAACCGGCGATTAAGATCATAAATGGCGACATCACCGGTCGCGGTGTCCGTGCCCTTGCGAATATTGACACCGCCCGATGCGTCAATGCGGTCGATTTCGATGCCGCCGCTGTTGCGATAGGCCACCGTCATTCGCGCCGAGTTCAGCACCAGCCCGGCCTGTTCCACCCGCACCGCACCAGACAGCACGACGCGGTCGGCGCGGTCCTGGACTTCGATCCGACCGGCGTCAAAATTGACCGGGGCGTTGCTGTTATGTCCGCCAAACACCTGCGCCGGCGCCGGTGTCGCCGGGCTCAGCAAGGCCATCCCGCCGATCAGCAATCCGGTTGAAACCGCAAGAAATGTGCGTCTGGTCATCTATCGTCCTCTTAATCCGTTTTGCACAATGCGCAACTTGGCATTGCCATCCAGTGTGACGGTCCGTTCGGCCATGTCGGCCTTCAGTTGATCGGCGCGAAAGGTCCCGATATTGGTGCGCCCCTCGACCGGCCGTTCGCTTTCCAGCGTCCGCGCCTTGAGGTCGACGGTGACATCATTGGTCGTCAGACGATAGCCACCAGCGCTCTCGACCTGAACCGGACCCGGGACATTGACCATTTCGAGATCCATATCATAGCGCCCCTGCCCGGCCCGGATTTGCGCCGGTCCGTCCTGCAGCAATATGCGCGCGGACATGTCTCTTAGATCCACCACCGCTTCGCGCGAGCTTTTCTGAACCGCCGATCCGGCCTTGATCGAAAATGGCCGGCCTTCGCTGTCTTCACCGCGATAGAGTGCTTCGGTCACGCGCATCCGTTCCTTGGCGACATCCACGCTATTCTTGTCGAGCACGAAACTGATTTCGCCGCTCATCGTAAACGGCGCAAGCGCCAGTACCGCCCCCAAGGCGCCTACGCCGATTGGCAGCAAAATGCGCAGGATGCGGATATTGCGATCATGCGTGCTGCCCGGCGACGCAAATATCTGCCGCTTCGATTTTTCGTGCTGGGAAGATGGGGTCATAGTCATCATGCGCCGTTGTTATAGCAGGCCGAAAGCAATCTGTGGTGAACGGGAGCGCGCCTCAGGCATGCGCGAAGATATCGGTTTCAGGCCAGCCGGCAAGGTCGAGTCGGGCGCGATGCGGCAGAAAATCGAAACAGGCTTGCGCCAGTTCCGTGCGCCCTTCGCGCTCGAGACGAACCACCAGTTCATCCATCAGACGATGCAAGAACCGCACATCGGAAGCCGCATAGTCACGCTGTGCATCGTTCAGCACCGGGCCACCCCAGTCGCTCGACTGCTGCTGTTTCGAAATATCCTGCCCAAGCAACTCCCGAACCAGCTCTTTCAAGCCGTGGCGGTCGGTATAGGTGCGGATCAGCCGCGAGGCGATCTTGGTGCAAAAGACTGGCCCGGCCTCGACGCCGAGATAATGTTCGATCGCGGCGAGATCAAACCGGGCAAAATGGTAGAGTTTGAGCCGCGCTGGATCCGCCAGCACCCGCTTCAGATTGGGCGCAGCATAATCGCTGTCCGGTCCGAAGCGCACCAGATGCTCGTCGCCATTGCCGTCGGAAATTTGCAACAGACAGAGCCGGTCGCGGAGCGTCTGGAGCCCCATGGTCTCGGTATCAACGGCCACCGGCCCTTCGGCCAGCACGTCAGCAGGAAGATCCTCTTCGTGAAAATAAACCGCCATTATGCCTCGCTTTTTCGGATTATCGGGGCCTGGCCGGAAGCCGGAGTCGGAACAAGGCAAGCCGCTGATTTTGTTAAAATTGACATCATTGAGTCCATCGATATGCTATGTGCCGGACCAGCCAGAAAATCGCAAGATATAGATTGGCGACAGGAAACAGCGAATGCAGCTTTACCAGGGGAAAATACGTGCCAGACCAACAACCACAGCCAGCCGCCGGCGGCTTTGATTTCAACAAGGCGACGATCATTTCGTTGCTATATCTCTCCAGCCTGGTCGGTTTGGTCCTCGCCTTTGTCTGGAAAGATGAGGTGACCGGAACCTGGGAAGAGAGTCATTTGCAGTTCCATATCATGACATTTCTGATCGGGTTCGTGGTCGGCATTATCGGATTCATATTGTCCTTTGTGCTGATCGGAATTCCGATTTTGATCGCTTTGACAGTCTGGTATCTGGTCCGCACGGTGCTCGCTCTTTTGAAAGCCCAGAAGCACGAACCGATCGCTGATCCGAAGACCTGGTTCTTCTAAACGAGGCGATTCAGACCTTCGCGAATGAATGGAAATTAACCCTATGCGGATTTTTGTTCGCATAAGTCGCCGTTTTTCTATATAGTTACGCCGTGCGAAATCGGGATTCGCGCAGGAAAATGATCGAGCCATCGTCCGCTTCGACATTTGAAGATATTTATCGGGCGAAGTGAAAGACGATTGAAGAATGGGTTTTGACAGAAACCGGCGTGGCAGAGGCCGGGACAAGCGTGACAGTTTTGGTGATGAAAATTTTGATGGATATCAAGCAGATAGTGGTCCCCCGGTAGAGAGATATACCAGACCAGAAACCAGCTATGGTGGCGGCAATCGCGGCGGTAACGCAGGCGGCGGCATGCCGGATCAGGTGGTTGGAGAAAGTACCGGCAAGGTGAAATTCTTCAATGCCCAGAAAGGTTTTGGTTTCATCGTTCAGGATGCCGGCGGCGAGGATGTATTTGTCCATATCAGTCAAGTCGAACGGGCTGGCCTGAAAGGGCTGGCCGAAGGACAGGGCCTGCGCTTTTCTCTGGTCGACCGGGGTGGCAAAGTGTCCGCTTCCGATATCCAGATTGAAGGCGACCTTATCGAAGTCGCGGCTCCGGCCGATCGCGGGCCACCGCAGCGCGAGCTCACCGGTGAAAAAGCCAGCGGAACGGTCAAGTTCTTCAACAGCATGAAGGGCTTTGGCTTCATTCAGCGCGACGACGGACAGCCGGATGCCTTTGTGCATATCTCGGCGGTCGAGCGGGCTGGCATGTCCGGCCTCGAGGAAGGCGACAAGCTGGAATTTGAACTGGAAGTCGATCGGCGCGGCAAAACCGCTGCGGTCAATCTGGTTTCCAAATAGACCGGATCCAACCGCTTTCCCGGCACATGCAGCAATCTGCGCAAAGCCGGCAGCATCACAATAAAAATAGCGGGTTTCGGCCCGCTATTTTTATGTCTTGGCAATCGGGGCCGGTTCAGGCGTCCGAGGCACTCTCGAGCAGGAACCAGGCGCGCTGTTCGGCCTGATCGGTCCAGTCGTCGATAATCCCGTCGGTTGCATTGTCGCCGGCCTCGCCCGCCAGTTCCTTGGCGGCCCGCAATTGCTGGACCAGCGCAAGATTGTCGTTGCGCAATTCAGCCAGCATCGCGTCAGCCGATATTTTGGCGTCATCATTGTCGGTGACTGTCTGGCGCCGGGCAATATCGCCTATCGATGTCAGGGTGCGCTGGCCATTTTTGCGCACACGCTCTGCAATCAGATCGGTTGTCGCCAGAATTTCGGCAGCATGATCATCAAACATCAGGTGATAATCCCGAAAATGGGGGCCTGACACATGCCAGTGAAAATTCTTGGTTTTCAAATATAGCGCAAAACTGTCAGCGAGCACGGCATTGAGCGCTTCAGCCAGGGCTTTGGTTGCATTGTCTCCGTTGGTCATCATTTGTCTCCATCATTGAATATCTGTTTCCATGACCGAGATAGGCCTTGTGCCAGAGTTTATCCAACGCAAAACCTGGTTCTGTATAATTGGCTTAGTCGATCTTTATCCAAATGTTGATCGATTGATGCGATTACAAGATGCCCCAGGCGCTTAAGGCAAGGCCGGTGCCGATGATCAGAAAGGCGACGCCACCGGTGATCCGAATCGGCTTGATCGGGACCATGGCCGCCAGTTTTTCTTGATAGACAATCGCCGGGAGGCACGCGGCCATAACGCCGATCCAGCCCCCTATGGCAGCAAACGCCCAGGCGTCGGTCCGGGCCGCCGTCGCCGCCAGGATGAACTGCCCCTTGTCGCCAAATTGCAGAATGAAAATGCCCAGAAACGCCGTCCAGAAGGGGCCCAGAGTCCAGTCCTGCAACAGATCAACCGATCGCCGCCAGCCCACCATGCCAAGCCCTGCAAACAGCAGGGACAGCGCATAGAAGAGTCGCAGCGGTTCTTCGCTGATCCAGTCATGGACCGCTGCGCCGCCCAGCGCCGCGATCACGCAATTTAATGCAGTCGCAAGGCCCAGTCCCCAGATAATCGGCGCCATCCTGCCATAGCGCATCGCCAAGGCGGCGCACAGGATTTGCGGCCGATCACCAAATTCGGCCAGAGCAAGGGCGAACAAGGACGTGAGAAAACCGTCCATCAATCCAGCTTAAGGTTGGCCGCCAAGACGCAGCGCAACACTTGCCAGCAGCGCTTCCGTCTGTCCCGCGTTCAGGGATTCGCAGTGGAGCGATTCCTGCATCACCTCGAGATAGGAGGACGCTACCATCATGCCGGATCCATTTTGCATCGCCTGTTGCAGCGCGGTTTCGAGCGCACAGCTCAGATCGTGCAGCGCCGACAGATTGTGGCGCGCGGCTTTTTGCCTGATCTGGTCGAGATGGAGCAGAAACTGGAGCGGATGGGATTCAATCAACGCCGGCGGCATGCCTTCCAGCAAGCTCAGCATTTCTGCGTGGATGAGTAATTTTTGATCGTGATCCATGAACATCGCCCTGTTGTCACGGCGACCATGGCAAAACATGGTTAAGGAGCGGTAAAAGCGAATTTATCGCAAGCAACCGCGCCACGGCCAGCCGCCACGCGGCTTTTTCTTGACATTGGCAGCGGCTTTCAGCATTAGCGCCTGCACTCGCGGCGGAGACCACGGATCGAACCACCGGTCTTATCGTTGCATCATATTTTCAGCAAATTGCTTCTAAGGAATGCGCCATGGCGAAACCAGCCAATGTAAAAATCAAACTCGTCAGCACGGCGGATACCGGATTCTTCTACGTAACCCGCAAGAACCCGCGGAATCTGACAGAGAAGATGGTCCAGCGGAAATATGATCCGGTGGTCCGCAAACATGTCGAATTCAAAGAAGCCAAAATCAAGTAACTGGTTCCACCGGGCCCGCGCGGCCCCACGGCTTTGATGGCAACCCACAGATAAACGGCTATCGGTGCAGCACTTGCTGAACCGATTCGATAAACTTCGCCACCGATATGGGCTTGGAGACATAGGCCTCGGCCCCGGCTGTCAGAATGCGGTCTTCATCCCCTTTGCCGGCATAAGCCGTCACCGCCATGATCGGAATGATCTTGAGCTGGGCGTCTTTCTTGATTTGCTCGATCAGCTCAAGCCCGCTGATATGCGGCAGCTGGATGTCCATAATCACCAGATTAGGCACGAAACTCCGCGCCTTTTCGAGCACTTCCCGACCATCTTTGACCGGCTCCACGACAAAGCCATGCGCCCGCAAAAGATCGCAGAACAGCTTCAGGTTCAGCTCATTATCCTCGACCACTAATACTCTTTTGGCCATAGTGAAATTGCCCCTTTTCAAGCCGGTTGCAACGCTTTAGGCGAAACGCCAGATGGAAACAAATAACATTAACCATGCAGAAGTCGAAATTTTGGCATTGCAGTCGCTTGGCTGGGTGCTGCAGGATGAAGATCGCGCCCAGCGGTTGCTGGCGCTGACCGGACTGGATCCGCGCGAACTGCGCTCGGGCCTTGAAGATCCGACCATGCTCTCTGCTTTGCTCGGATTTCTCGCCAATCACGAACCCGATCTCGTCGCCTGTGCGGAAGCCATTGGCACGCAGCCTGCCAAGCTGGCCGCCGCGGCCGCCTATCTTAACCAGTCCGGAGACTATTGATGAACCGCAAGCCCCTTCTGATCAGTGACTGTGATGAAGTGCTGCTTCATATGGTGGTCCCGTTTCGCGAATGGCTCGATCAGGACAAGCATATTCATTTCGACCTGGAGTCCGGCGATTTTGTCGATGCTTTGCGCCACAAACATGATGGCACATTGGTCGAGCGCGAGGCGGTGTGGCCGATGCTGAAGGAATTTTTTGACGGCGAAATGCACCGCCAGGGCGCGATTGACGGCGCGGTTGAAGCGATCAATCAGCTGTCCCAAGTCGCCGATGTGGTGATCCTCACCAACCTGCTCGATGATCGCCGCGACGCGCGGGCCGAGCAATTGCGGGCGGTTGGCATCGATTTTCCGGTCTTCTGCAACCAGGGCGGCAAAGGCGAGGCGCTCAAGGCGATTATCGCGGATCGCAACCCCGGCATTTGCGTGTTCGTCGATGATCTCGGGCATCAGCACAAGAGCGTCGCCGAACATCTCCCCGATGTCTGGCGCTTGCAAATGGTCGGCGAACCGATTTTGGCGCGCCATATCAAGACCCATCCCGCGGCGCATGACCGGCGGGATCTGTGGTCCGACGCCGTGCCGTGGATATTGTCGAAATTTGAAGACGGGCAATCTGCACCGCCGATGGACGGAGCCGAACAGGTAACGCAATAAATTCTGAACCACTGGAGGCTTAGACATGACAGACGCGATCGAACGGAAATTGGTTGAAAAGGGCATCACGCTGCCCAAAGCGGCAGCGCCGGTTGCGTCTTATGTGCCGGCCGTTGAACAGGATGGCCTGCTCTATATCAGCGGTCAGGTCTCGATGGCGAACGGCCAGCTGATCACCGGTCGTCTCGGCGAGAATATGACGCTCGAGCAAGGCCAGGAAGCCGCCAAGGCCTGTGCCCTGATGATCGCTGCGCAGATCAAGCAGGCGACCGGTTCGCTCACCCGGGTCGAGCGGATCGTCAAGCTTGGCGTGTTCGTCAACAGCACGGCGGATTATGTCGACCATCCCAAGGTTGCCAATGGCTGCTCGGACATGATCGAGGAGATTTTCGGCGCGGCTGGCAAACATGCCCGCAGCGCTGTTGGCGTGGCGGCTCTGCCGCTTGGCGTGGCGGTTGAGGTCGACGCGATTGTCGCTATCACGCCTTCTTGATAACTGGCTCTCTCCGGCGCCCGACCCCGGCCGCGTCGCGTTTCTGAAGGGGCAGCCTTATGCCCATCGCGGTCTGCACGGCAATGGGGTTCTTGAAAACAGCCCGGCCGCCTTTGCCGCGGCGATCGCCGCCGGTCACGGGATCGAATGTGATGTCCAGGCGGCGGAAGACGGCACCGCTTTTGTTTTCCACGATTTTGAAACCGGGCGGCTGACAACAGAGGATCGCGAGCTGGCCTTGTTGCGCGCCGATGCGATAGACCAGATCGAACTCAGGGATGGCCATGGAAAGATTCCGCGGCTCAAGGCCATATTAACACAAGTGGCCGGTGCCGTTCCCATTCTGATCGAGATCAAGTCCCGCAACCGGCGGGTAGGACCGTTATGTTTATCGGTCAGGCGGGCGCTGGAAGGCTATGCCGGCGACGCCGCCATCATGTCCTTCAATCCGCTGGTCGGTGCCTGGTTTGCCAAAAATGCCCCGCATATTGTGCGTGGTCTTGTTGTCACTGAAGAAGGCAGCAAGGGCCTCAAGGGACGCATTGCGCGGCATCGCAATCTGTGGACGGCCCGGCCGGATTTTCTCGCTTATGACATTCGCGACCTGCCATCCTCCTTCGCCGCCGCCAATCGCCAGCGCGGGCTTCCCGTGGTCACCTGGACCGTGCGCACGGCCGAGCAGGAGAAGCGCGCGAGCCGCTATGCCGACGAACCGGTTTATGAGATTGCCGAGACCTGATAACATCCTGTTTCCATGGCTGATTCTTCATCTCCCCCTTCCGCTGTCCTGGCCCGCGTTGCGAATGACATTGCGAGCCTGCCGGCCGCGCAGTGGGACGCCTGCGCGGGATCGGCCAATCCGTTTGTTTCCCACGGCTTTTTGTCGGCGATGGAAGAATCCGGCAGCGTCGGACCGGGAACCGGCTGGAAATCCCTGCCGATCCTGATCGAGAATGACGCCAAAGAGATTGTCGCCTGTCTGCCCAGCTATCTCAAATCGCACAGCCAGGGCGAATATATTTTTGACCAGCAATGGGCCCATGCCTTTGAAAATGCAGGTGGCCAATATTATCCCAAAATCCAGATCGCGGCGCCATTTTCTCCGGTTCCCGGGCCCCGAATCCTGTTGCGTGACGAATGCATGGCCATTCCGATCCTGCGGGCGGCCGAACAGCTGGCGCAAAATAACGGGATTTCGTCGGTCCACGCGACCTTTGTGACCGAAGACCAGCTCGGTTATTTTCGCGAGGCCGGCTGGATGATCCGATCGGACAGCCAGTTTCACTGGCGCAACGATGATTATGCGGATTTTGATGGCTTTCTCGCTGCGCTGTCCTCGCGCAAACGCAAGGCGATCAAGCGCGAACGCCGCAAGGCCCAGGAAGCGGTCGAGATTGTTCATGTGCGCGGCACGGAAATCAGCAACACGCATTGGGACCGTTTCTGGACCTTCTATCAGGATACCGGAGCGCGCAAATGGGGAACGCCTTATCTCACCCGCAGCGCTTTCGACTTGATGCAAGAGAAAATGGGCGATCAGCTGTTGCTGATCCTGGCCTTGCAAGGCGGCGAGCCGGTGGCGGGCGCGTTAAACATCGTCGGCGAGACGACGCTATATGGACGTTATTGGGGTTGCACCCGCGATATCCCGTTTCTGCATTTCGAGATTTGCTATTATCAGGCGATTGACGCGGCGATCGAGCGCGGCCTGCAATTTGTCGAGGCGGGGGCACAGGGCAGCCATAAACTGGCGCGCGGCTATCAACCGGTGCCGACCTGGTCGGCGCATTATATTGTCGATCCCGGTTTTCGGACTGCCATTGCCGACTATCTCGAGCGCGAACGCAAGGCGGTCGCAGCGGATATCGAATTTCTGGCAGAAATGGGCCCGTTCAAGAAAACGGACTGAGTCAAATGGTGACGATCAAGCGGCGCGGCGGGTTGTTTCGTGCAACCAGTTGCGCGCTTCGCGCTGGGCTTCGGCAATTTCGCGCGCGGTCATCTCAAGCGAAATTTCTGCGCGGCAGACCTTGCTTTCTTCATGACCGGACAATGACGCCAGATTGAACCATTTATGTGCTTCGGTCAGATCGACATCGACACCTTCGGATCCGGTGGAATAGATCACGCCGAGTTCAAAATAAGCATTGCTGCTTCCCTGTGCCGCTTCGGCCAGTCGGCTTTCGATCAAGAAGGCTGCGCTTTTCATGCTGTTGCCCATAATTTTCAGTCCCTGTTTTCGGCCACCACATCTGGTGACAACACGGACATTCAACGCAATTTCTTAAAAGAATGGTTAACGCGAATCGCGATTATTTGATCCAAAATGACGAAAATAGCCCGGAAACGAACATTTTACACAATTTTGCAAGGTTAACCGAAGCCGCGCTAACGCTCGCTTACAGCGATATTATCGATCAATCTGGTGGTTCCGATATGAGCGGCGGCCAAAAGCCGGCCGGAAGATGTAAAATCAGTCATATTTTGCAGCGTTTCGGCATCGCGCAGCTCGAAATAGTCCACTTTATGAAAACCTGACGCCAGCAATTCGGCGCATGATTGCTCCAATATGGCGTCAATATCCGCGCCGTTTCTGATCGCCTCGGCAGCGCGTTTCATGACGTCAGGAAGCGCCACCGCCTGGGCGCGCTGTTCGGGATCCAGATAGGCATTGCGCGAAGACAGCGCGAGGCCATCGGCATCCCGGACCGTCGGCACGCCGACAATCGCATGGGTAAAATCGAGATCTTCCGCCATTCTGCGAATGACCGCCAGTTGCTGATAGTCTTTTTCGCCAAAAAAGGCAGCGTCCGGACGGACCTGGTTAAACAGTTTTGCCACCACCGTCGCCACACCATCAAAATGGCCAGGGCGGGATCCACCACACAAACCGGTGCTGACGCCGCTGACGCTGACATTGGTGGCAAAACCGTGCGGATAGACCTGGTCGACGCTGGGCGCCCATAGCAGATCGACGCCGGCCGCCTCGAGCTGGCCCGCGTCGGCGGCCTCCTGGCGCGGATAGGCGTCGAGATCTTCGCCTTCGCCAAATTGGGTTGGATTGACGAAAATTGACGCCACGACGGCATCGCATTGCGCGATAGCCGTCTCGACGAGCCGCATATGGCCGGCGTGCAAAGCACCCATGGTCGGCACCAGCCCGACCGTCCGCGCGCCATCGCGAAGCCCGTCCAGAGCGCCCCGCAGCGGGGCAAGCTGTCTTATGATTTGCATGTCAGTCCCGATATCACTAGAATTTACGCCTAATAAGTTGCGAACTATGCGGCGATGGTCCACCTATCGCAAGAGCAATTCCGGTGGATTGTCAGCAACATCAGCCGATAGGATGGGCCGTGGTGAGCTGGCGGCATTCTGTCACCGCAACCATTGGAGTGAGGGGGTTTTCAATATCGTGATCAACAAAAGCCCGCACCATATTGTCTTCGCGAACGAGAAAGGCGGCACCGGCAAATCGACCACCGCTGTGCATGTCGCCGTCGCGCTCGCCTATCAGGGCTATAAGGTTGCGGTGATCGACCTCGATCCGCGTCAGCGCACGCTCTATCGCTATCTGGAAAACCGGCATGCCACGATGGAGCGGCTCGGAATCACCATTCCCCAGCCGTTTTTCGAAGTGTTTGATCAGGATAATCTGGCCCGGCTCGAACAGCTGGTGGAGCGGCTCGGTCATGGTGTCGACTATCTGCTTTATGACACGCCAGGCCGCGATGACAAATATGCCCGCTTTGTTGCGACCCGGGCGGACACGCTGGTCACACCGATTAACGACAGTTTTGTCGATTTCGATCTGATCGGCCAGGTCGATCCGGAAACCTACAAGGTCCGCAAATTGAGCTTTTACGCCGAACTGATCTGGGAGGCGCGCAAGGCGCGGGCCCAGGCCGACGGCACTTCGATCGACTGGGTGGTCTTGCGCAACCGGACACAGCATGTCGAAGCGCATAATATGAAGCGCATCGTCAACGCGCTGACCGAACTGTCGCGGCGTGTCGGCTTCCGCGTCATTCCCGGTCTCAGCGAACGGGTCATTTATCGCGAATTATTTCCAGCCGGCCTGACCATGCTCGACAAGGAGCATCTCGGGCGGCTCGCGACCAGTCATATCGCCGCCCGTCAGGAACTCCGGGAATTGATCAAGCATCTTGCCCTGCCGCAACCGGAAGGGCGCAAGCCCGCCTTTGGCAAGCCGAAACTGGTCGCCTGACCCATGACCTTCATGCTGATCTTCAGCAGTGCCGTCATTGCTTCGTTGCTATTGTCCGGCCACGCCAAAACCATGAAGGCCAATGACTGGCTTGCCGTCGCCATTGCCCTGATTGGCGTCAATTTCATGCGCGGCGGCAATTGGATCGCCGGCCCGGCGCTGATTGCGGGGGCAGCCGTCTGGCGGGGGTCGTTCTTCTGGGAAGGTCTCAAGGCCCGCTGGGGCAAGCCGGATCGCAAACCGAAACCGCGCGACTTTGAAGTGGATCGCGCCCGCGCCCTGCTGGGCGTCGATGACCGGGCCGACGTCACGACGATCAACAATGCCTGGCGACAGCGCCTGTCGGAACATCATCCCGACCGGGGTGGGGATGAACAGCTGGCCCGCCAGATCAACCGCGCCCGGGATCTTCTGCTGGAACAGCTCGAAGCCGGCGCAGAAGCCTGATCATCGCGGCCTTGGTCGCCGAAGGGCTGGATTTCCGATGCCTTTCTTTCTATGAGGAGCGCCGATCCGGACTCGACCATATCTGGTCAAACCCCTAATACCGAAGGACAATTTTGATGAGTTCTGCTATCTCCCACGCTTTTCATCCGACCAGCCTGCGCGAATATGACATTCGCGGGATTATCGGTGAAACCCTTGGCGCAGACGACGCCTATGCCATTGGCCGGGGGTTTGGGACACTCATCGCGCGGGGCGGTGGGACGGCAGTGGCTACCGGCTATGACGGCCGGACCAGCTCGCCCATGCTCGAAGACGCGCTGATCAAGGGTCTCAACGACAGCGGCATCAGCGCGGTTTCGATTGGCATGGGCCCAACCCCGATGCTCTATTACGCCGAATGCGTTCTTGATCAGGTGCAAGGCGGAATCGAGATTACCGGCAGTCATAATCCCGCCAATTATAACGGCTTTAAAATGGTCTTTCAGGGGCGCCCCTTTTTTGGTGCAGACATCCAGAAGCTCGGCCAGATGGCAGCGGATGGCGATTGGGATAGTCCCCAGGATGGCAATGGCGCTTCCGTAGAGCGCATTGATATCATTGACCAATATGTCGAAAGATTGACTCATAATTTCACCGGGAAACCCTATCGCATCGCCTGGGATGCCGGCAATGGGGCAGCAGGGCCGGTGATAGAGAAGCTGACGGCCAGTCTCACCCGCATCAATGGGGGGAGCATCATCTTCTCTACACGGAGGTTGACGGGAATTTTCCAAACCACCATCCCGACCCCACTGAGGAGAAAAACCTGGCGGATCTCAAGGCGCTTGTCGCGGAAAAGAATCTCGATTTCGGAGTGGCTTTTGATGGCGATGGTGACCGCATCGGCGCGATTGACGGTCAAGGCCGGGTGATCTGGGGTGATCAGCTGCTGCAAATCTATGCCGAGGATGTTCTCGTGTCGGAACCGGGCGCGACAATTATCGCAGACGTCAAGGCTTCGCAGGCGCTCTACGACCGCATCGCCAGTCTCGGCGGCAAACCGCTGATGTGGAAAACCGGGCATAGCCTGATCAAGTCCAAAATGAAGGAAACGGGCTCGCCGCTCGCCGGAGAAATGAGCGGGCATGTGTTTTTCAAACATGACTATTATGGCTTTGACGACGCCCCCTATGCCGCGGTCCGGCTGATCCAGGCTGCGTCCAATATCGGCAAGAGCGTCACCCAGTTGCGCAGCGACATGGTCGAGATGATCAACACGCCGGAAATGCGCTTTCAGGTCGACGAAAGCCGCAAGTTCACGGTGATTGATGAAATATTGGAACGGCTCGCCGGGAGCGGCGCCGACGTCAACAATACCGACGGCGCGCGCGTGAATACCGATGATGGCTGGTGGCTGCTGCGCGCTTCGAACACCCAGGATGTTCTGGTTGCGCGGGCCGAAGCCAAGTCGCAAGAGGGTCTCGACCGGCTGATGGCCCAGATTGATGAACAGCTGGCGCTCTCCGGGCTGGAACGCGGAGAAACGGTTGGCCACTGACCCGCCTGTCATACGCGTCGCGACGTGCCGTTGCGGCGGGGTCCGTTGCGAGGCCGTCGGCACGCCGATCGTCGTCGCCATCTGCTATTGCACCGATTGCCAGAAAGGTGGCGGAACCCTGGAAGCGCTGGCTGCAGCACCGAAAGTCCGCGATCCGGATGGTGGAACGCCCTATATGACCTACCGGGACGACCGCTTCGCCTGTGTCGCGGGACAGAACCGGTTGATCGGCTATAGGAACCGCGATGATTCGCCGACACAGCGATTTGTCGCGGCCTGCTGCAATACCGGCATGTTTGTCAAATTCGCGCCCGGCCACTGGGTATCGGCCTATCGCATGCGCTTTGCGAACCCGTTGCCGCTGATTGAAATGCGAACCAAGATCAAGCATAGGACATCAAGCCTTCCGATCGCGAATGACGCTCCAGCCTATCGCGGCTTTCCTGTCCGCCTGTTCTGGCGCCTGATAACCTCCCGGATGGCCATGCGAAAGGCGGCCAGCAAATGACGATCATACAATCCGATATCCCGGAACAGACACAACAGATATTTGATCGGCTGCCAGACCCGATGGCGGCCCGGCTGAGCGAGCTTCGCGCGCATATCCTTGCTGTCGCCGCTGACGATCCTGCTATCGGTCCGCTGGAGGAAACGCTCAAATGGGGTGAGCCGGCCTTTCTTCCCAGCGCAACCAAATCGGGGACCACCATCCGGATCAATCGCCACAAGAAATCCGATGACGAATATGCCTTTTATGTCCATTGCCAGACCGACCTGGTCGAGCGGTACAAGGCGATTTACGGTGATATCCTGACGTTCGAAGGCTCCCGTGCTGTGGTATTTACGGTGACAGATCCCATGCCAGCCGAAGCGGTACAGCATTGCATTGCGATGGCATTGACCTATCATTTGCGAAAATAGACCGACGCCAAGGCAAGCCGGCCGGTCAGGACAGGAGCGCCCGATGACCACCGCCATTCCCTTTCAAAAAGGCCTGTATGAAACTGGCGACGGCATTTTCGCCTATCTCCAGCCGGATGGCGGATGGGGCTGGTCCAATGCCGGTCTGGTAACCGATAGCGGGCAGTCCCTGCTCGTGGACACCCTGTTCGATGCCAGCCTGACTCGCGACATGCTCGCGACAATGGCCGATGCCGCGGGTGTCAGCGCGGATGATATCGGCACGATCGTCAATACCCATGCCAATGGCGATCATTGCCATGGCAACGGCCTGTGCCAGCATGCCGAGGTCATCGCTTCTGATGCCAGCGCCAGGGAAATGGCAGAACTGCCCGCACCGCAGCTGGCAGCGATCATGGCCCAGGCACGGGACATGGGCCCGGCGGGTCAGTATCTGGTCGATATCTTCGGCAGTTTCGATTTTACCGACGTGGCGGAAAAGCACCCGACCCAGACGTTCAGCGGCGAATATAGCGTCACCGTCGGCACCAAGCAGGTCGACCTGATTGAAGTGGGTCCGGCGCATACCGCTGGTGATGTGCTGGTCCATGTGCCGGATGACAAGACCGTGTTTACCGGTGATATCCTGTTTATCGAAGGCTCGCCGATCATGTGGGCCGGGCCGGTGGCCAACTGGATCGCGGCCTGCGACCGGATCATTGCGCTCGATGCCGAGACGATCGTGCCAGGCCATGGCCCGCTAACCGACGCCGCCGGTGTCCGCCGGGTGCAGGATTATCTTCACTATATCGATGGCGAAGCCCGCAAACGCTATGACGCCGGTGTGTCGGTCCGCGACGCCGCGCATGATATTGCGCTCGGGGACTTTTCAAGCTGGGGTGACAGCGAGCGGATCGCGGTCAATGTCTCGACCCTCTACCGGGAATATGCCGGCGACACATCAGCGCCGGACGTGACTCAGCTTTTCGGCCTGATGGCAGAGTTGCGGAACTGAGATCGGACGCCCGGCGTTGCGCATTGCTTTGACGGCCGATTAATTCCATATCCGGACCATGCCAACACCGCCTGTGCCCGAAATTCTCAACAGCTGGTTCGCCGCGCGGGGGTGGACGATCCGGCGGCATCAGCGCGAGATGCTGGCCGCTGCGCGATCGGGCAAACATGCGCTGCTGACGGCGCCAACCGGAGCGGGGAAAACGCTGGCTGGGTTTTTGCCAACGCTGGTGGATCTGATTGAACAACCGGATTTTGACGGACTGCACACGCTCTACATATCCCCGCTCAAGGCGCTCGCGGTCGATGTGCAGCGCAACCTGCTGACGCCGATTGCCGAAATGGGCCTGCCGATCAGCGTCGAAACCCGCAGCGGCGATACGCCGGCGAACCGCAAAGCGCGGCAACGCGTCAAACCGCCACAGATCCTGCTGACCACGCCCGAATCGCTCAATCTGCTGCTCAGCCAGGAAGACAGTTTTACCCTGTTCGCCAATCTCGAACATGTGATCATCGACGAGGTGCACGCTTTCGCGACCGGCAAGCGAGGCGATCTGCTGTCCCTGTCGCTCGCCCGGTTGCAGCGGATTGCGCCGGCCCTGCAGCGCGCCGCCTTGTCCGCAACTGTGGCCGAACCCGATGATTTCCGGGCCTGGCTGGCTCCCTATGGCGATATTGATGCGGCCGCGCATGTGCTTGGCGATGAGGGCGCCCCGGCGGATATCGCAATCATGATCCCGGAGACACCCGACGGCCACAAGGTCCGCGTACCCTGGGCCGGGCATGCCGGTGTCTATGCGATTCCGCAGGTGATGGAACAGATCAAGGCGAACCGGATGACGCTGGTGTTCACCAACACCCGCTTTCTCGCCGAGTTCACCTTCCAGAAGCTGTGGGATATTAATGACGAAACATTGCCGATCGGCATTCATCACGGCAGCCTGTCCCGCGAAGCCCGGCGCAAGGTCGAAAATGCGATGGCGTCGGGACAGATGCGGGCGCTGGTCTGCACCGCGTCGCTCGATCTCGGGGTCGACTGGGGTGATATTGACTGCGTCATCCAGATGGGCGCGCCGAAGGGCTCTTCGCGCCTGCTGCAACGGATCGGCCGCGCCAACCACCGGCTTGATATCTCGTCCAGGGCGCTGCTGGTGCCCGGCAACCGGTTCGAATATCTCGAGGCGCAGGCGGCGCTGGACGCGGTCAACGAAGGGCGCCGCGACGGCGAACCGTTTCGCGCCGGTGGTCTCGATGTGCTCGCCCAGCATGTCATGAGCTGCGCTTGTGCCGCGCCGTTTCAGGAGGAGGATTTGCTCGACGAGCTGCAGTCGGCCTTGCCCTATAGCGCGCTCGACAAGGCCAGTTTTGATCGTGTGCTCGGGTTTACGCGCGACGGCGGCTATGCGCTCAAGGCCTATGACAAGTTCAAACGGCTGCGCCGCGACAGCGCCGGATTCTGGCATCTCACCCATCCCAAATTCGCGGTCCAGCACCGGCTCAATGCCGGGATTATCGTCGATGCGGCAATGATGACCGTGCGGTTCAAAAATGGCCGCAATCTGGGCAAGGTCGAGGAAAGTTTTGCCGCCATGCTCAGTCCCGGCGACACGTTTTTCTTCGCGGGGATGAGCCTCGAATTGCTGAAAATCGACACGGCCGATGTGGTTGTCCGCGCGTCGAAAAAAGCGGCGATGATCCCGAGCTATATGGGCGCCCGGCTGCCGCTTACGACCCATTTGTCGGATCGCGTCCGCGGCTTTCTGACCGATCGGGCCGGGTGGGCGCGCTTTCCGGATGATGTCCGCGAATGGCTCGAGATGCAGGACTATCGCTCGCGCCTGCCAGAGCCGGGCGAGCTGCTGGTCGAAACCTTCCCGCACAAGGGGCTATATTATATGGCGGCCTATTGCTTCGAAGGGTGGAACGCCCATCAGTCGCTCGGCATGCTGCTGACCCGGCGGATGGAAAGCCGCGGGCTGAAACCGATCGGATTTGTCGCCAATGACTATGCGTTGGCCTGTTGGGGCGTGGAACCGATTACCGACCCGGCCAGCCTGTTCAGCGCCGACATCTTGGAGGAGGAATTTTTCGACTGGGTCGAAGGCTCCTATCTGCTCAAGCGCGCGTTTCGCGAAGTGGCGGTGATCAGCGGGCTGGTCGACCGCCAGCATCCCGGCAAGCGCAAGACCGGCAAACAGGTGACGTTCTCAACCGATCTGATTTTCGACGTCCTGCGCAAATATGAACCCGACCATCTGCTGATGCAGGCAGCGTGGGCCGATGCCCGCGCGCGGATGACCGATGTCGCGCGCCTCGGTGACCTGCTCGACCGCGCGGCGGGATCGATGGTGCATGTCGATCTCGAACGGGTCAGTCCGCTGGCGGTGCCGGTGCTGGTGATGATCGGCCGCGAGCATGTTGCGCAAGGCGCCACCGACGACGCCCAGTTGATCGAGGCGGAAGGCCTGATCGCCGAAGCAATGCGCGGCGATTAGTGAGCGACGGAATGGCGACAATATTTGTCGCGACGCGCAAATTGGAGTAGCATCCTGGTGATGAGCAGTTTTTTCCCCTTTGCCGCCGCCCTGCCGCTGTTATTTTCCTGGCAAATTGCCGCGCCCATGGCCGCTGATGGCGCGATACCGGAACCCGAGCCGGAGCCCGAGGCGATTGTCGCGGACATCCTGCCGGATCAGTTCATCAAATCGGATGCCGAACAGATCACCATTGCCGAAGACCGGATCGCGCGGATGACCGTGCCGGTCAATATCGAGGGCTCTGGTCCTTATGATTTCATCATCGATACGGCTTCCCAGCGCACCATATTGTCCAAGGAAATTGCCGGCAGTCTGACACTCGAAATTGAAGATGAGGTCAATATTGTCGCGCTGGCTGGCAGCACCATCGTCCAGACGGTGTACGTGCCCGAACTGACGCTCGGAACCCGCAGCTATGGCGGCCTGGTTTCTCCGACCTTCCGCTCAACCAATATCGGCGCCGACGGCGTGCTCGGGCTCGACAGTCTGCAAGGCCAGCGCATCCTGTTTGATTTTATCGACCGCAAAATCTCGGTTGAAGACACCACCAAGAAGCTCAAGGCGCGCTCGCGCCGGGAAATTGTCGTCACAGCCCGGCGGCGGTCCGGACAATTGATCTTCACCAACGCAACCATAGCCGGAATCAAAGTCAGCGTCATCATTGATACCGGCGGCGAACTGTCGATTGGCAATAAGGCGCTGCAACGCAAATTGCGGATGCGCTCTTCCGGGATGCAGCAAATCGCGCTGGTCGATGTGACCGGCCGGTCGGTGCCCGCCGACTATGGCGTCGCCAGCGAATTGCACATCGGACGGGCGCGGTTTGGCGTGATCCCGATCGCCTTTGCCGATATCGCCCCCTTTGCGGCGCTTAATCTGCAAAACAAGCCGGCGATGTTCCTGGGCATGGACGCTCTGCGCAAATTTGACCGGATGGCGATCGATTTCGCCAACCGGAAAATCTATTTTCTGATCCCCAAAGGCGCCTCATGACACGCTTCGGGTTCATGACCATGCCGGATTTTAGAGCCATCGACTGGAGACCCTGATGTCGTTATTCCCTGCATCCTTTCTTCCCGCCATTTTCGCGCCAGTGCTGGCGCTCGCCTATCCGGTGCCAATGGGCCAGTCGATTGAACCCGGTGCACTCACGAAATCCGGCACCGAAACCGTGGCGATTGATGAAGACCGGGCCCGCCGGATGACCGTGCCGGTCAGCATTGAAGGCCGCGGTCCGTTTTCCTTTGTCATTGATACCGGCGCCGAACGCACCGTCCTGTCGCGGCGCATCGCGACGCAACTGGATCTCGAAGCCGAGGAACCGGCCCAGCTGCTCAGCATCGCCGGGAACAGCACGGTCGACATGGTCTATGTCCCCAAGCTGACGCTCGGATCAAAAAGCTATGACAGTCTGATCGCTCCCGTATTGCTGGCCCGGAATATCGGCGCGGATGGCATATTGGGTCTCGACGGCTTGCAGAACCAGCGGATCCTGTTTGATTTCATTGCCGACGAGATCACGATCGAGGATACCGAAGCGCCCAGGCGATCGCCCAACCGGGAAATTGTGGTCACGGCGAAGCGCCGGTCCGGTCAGCTGATTTTTACCGAAGCGACCATTTCGGGGATTCGAGTCAATGTCATTGTCGACACCGGGGCCCAGGTTTCGATCGCAAATTCGGTGCTGAAAAAGCGGTTGATCAAACAGGCCAAGGATCAGGGCGATGACAATATTCTGATCGCGGTGACCGGAGATACGCTGGGCGTCGAATTCGGCCGCGCGCGCGATTTCCGGATCGGCCGCGCCCGCTTTTCCAACCTGTCCGTGGCCTTTGCCGATGCACCGCCGTTTGAACGGCTGGGCATGGCCAAGAAGCCGGCGTTGTTGCTGGGCATGGACGTGTTGCGGAAATTTGATTCCGTCGCGATTGACTTTGAAAAGCGCAAGATCCATTTCGTCCCGCCGAAAAATGCCCGGCAGCATTATGAAAGGGCGAAGAACACGCGGATCAAATCCTGACGCCGCTTCCTTAGCAAGAACCCAATCAGGCCGCGCCGAATAAAGGTTCCGGATCGCCAGTGCGCCATTGCGGGGATTTTTCCATTGCCGTGCCAAACAGGTCCGACTTCAAATGCCCGGCCAGCCATGTCTGCAGAGCGGGCAGCGGCTGAGCGTCAAACCACCCGCGATCGTGATTGGCAAACTGGCGCACAAACGGAAAAATCGCATAGTCCGCCCAGCCCGGCCGCGCGCCGAAAAGCTGACCCTCGCGCGCGATTCTCTGATCAAGTTGTTCGAGAAAGGCATAGCCGGCCGCACGGTGGGGCAGTGGATCACCATCGTCGTAGCGACTGGGATATTTGTAACGGTCGAGATGATATTTGAAATCCTCGTCCGCCGTCGCAATCAGATCGGCGGATGCGCTCTGATCATCCAGCCAGCCTTCGGGATCATTCCGCTCCAGCGCCCATCGCATCACCGCGAGACTTTCATCAATCACCTGCCCATTGTCCAGTACCAGCACCGGCACGGTCGCCTTGGGTGAGGCGGCGATCATTTCTTCCGGCTTGTTGCGCAGCACCACTTCGCGCAGCCGGACCGGCGTCCGGCTGACCAGCAGGGCCATGCGGGCGCGCATCGCATAGGGGCAGCGCCGGAAGCTGTAGAGAATCGGCGCCAGGTCGGTCATTTCTCTGCCAGCTTCTGCGCGAGATGCTGGCGGCCTTCCTGTGCCGCCTTGTCCACTTGCCGCTGCCGTTCGCGATAGCGGGCGCGCTGGTCTTCGCTGCGGCGGTCGTGGCAATGCGGACAGGCCTCGCCCGGCAGATAGAGCGGCGACGCACGGTCCTCGGCGTTGAGCGGCATCCGGCAGGCAAAACACTGGTCATAGTCGCTCTGTTTCAGGCCGTGACCCACGGCCACCCGCTGATCAAACAGAAAGCAGTCGCCCTGCCAGCGGCTATCGGCTTCGGGAATATTTTCGAGATATTTGAGAATCCCGCCCTTGAGATGATGGACATCATCAAAGCCCTGGGCTTTCACATAGGCGGTCGCCTTTTCGCAGCGGATCCCGCCGGTACAGAACATTGCAATCTTGGGCTGTTTGCCGGATTCGTCCTTTAAGCCCTCGGCAAAATTATCAAACCAGACCGGGAAATCGCGAAAGGTTTCGGTATCGGGATTGATTGCCCCTTCAAAACTGCCAATCGCCACTTCATAAGCATTGCGCGTATCGATCACGACGGTGTCCGGGTCCGCGATCATCGCGTTCCAGTCGCGTGGATCGACATAATCTCCTTTTGCGCGCGCAGCGTCAATGCCATCGACGCCCATGGTGACAATTTCTTTCTTCAGGCGCACCTTCATCCGCAGGAACGGCATGGTTTCGGCTGTCGAATATTTCACTTCAAGACCTGCAAATTGCGGAACGTCGCGCAACTTCCCGATCACCTGGTCCACCGCGTCGGGGGTACCGGCAATCGTCCCGTTAATCCCCTCGGACGCGAGCAGGAGCGTTCCCTTGAGATTCTGATCTTCGCACAGCGCGAGAATAGCCGGGCGCAAGGCGGCTGGGTCGTCGACCACCGCAAAATGATAGAGCGCGGCAACTTTACAGGTTTGATGTGATTCCGTCATGGCGCGGCTATAGTCCGGGTCGATGCGAATTTCCAATGGTTCGCGCTTGCACCGGTCGCCTGATCATCGCATAGCAGTGGCATGGTTCCCCTTTCGTTCGCCCGGCACCACTTTGATGTGATTGCCCCTGCTGCCTTGTACTGGCCTGCGGAGAAGGCGATTCTGGTTGCCGACCTTCATCTGGAAAAAGCGAGCTTTTATGCCCGCCAGGGACAGATGTTGCCCCCTTATGACAGCCAGGCCACGCTGGATGAACTGGCGGGCCTCATTGCGGAGTGCGGGGCTGAAAAAGTCTTCTGTCTGGGGGATAATTATCATGATGATGGCGGCGAAGCGCGGTTGGCTGACGCCGCGGTGACGGTGCTGAAACGCCTGACCAGCCAGGTGGAATGGATCTGGATCAGCGGCAATCACGACCGTGATGTCAGCGGGTTATGGGGCGGTCAGGTGCTTTCCGAATGGATCAGCGACACGGTGGTCCTGCGGCATGAAGCCAGCGCTCATCCCGCTGTTCCCGAGATTTCCGGCCATTTTCACCCCAAGATCCGCGTGCCGGTGCGCGGGCGGCATGTCTCCCGGCGCTGTTTTGTGCGCAGCGAGCAGGCGCTGATCATGCCGGCCTTCGGGGCATTGACCGGCGGTCTCGCAGCCGATCATCCGGCGATTGCCGAGGCGGCAGGCGGCCCGGCCGAGGCGCTGATCGCGGTGACGGGAAAATTGCTGCGTTTCGATCTTAGTTTTGCGCCAACGGCCCGTCCGACCTTGTCCGATAACAATGCTGCCGATCAGCTGTCTTTACCACTGGCCATGTCCGACTAGGGGCTGCTAATAGCGGCCGCCCCCATGATCCGATTCGCCCCCTTTCATCACCAATTAACCGCGCTTGCCGCTGCGGATCGCAAGCGCGCCTTGGTCCTGCTCGCCGGCAAGGATTTCTCCTCCAATGACTATCTGGGACTGGCCCGCAGTCCCTATCTCCAGGATGTCGTCCGGGCCGCGATCGACGCTGGCATCCCCCATGGCTCCGGCGGATCCCGGCTGCTCGGCGGCAATCATCCTGAACATGAAGCGCTCGAGCGCTTTGCCGCCGCCCATTATGGCGCCGAGGCAGCGCTTTTTTCAGCACCGGCTATGCCGCCAATCTGGCGCTGTTCTCGACCCTCCCGCAAGCCGACGATCTGGTTCTGTTTGACAGCCTGATCCATGCGAGCAGCCACGACGGCATGAAGCTCGGTCGCGCGTCGACCGCTGCGTTTCGGCACAATGATTGTGATGATCTCGAACGCCGGATCAAGGTCTATCGCCAGTCCGGTCGCACCGGTACAGTCTGGATTGCTGTCGAAAGCCTCTACAGCATGGACGGAGACCAGGCCCCGTTATCCTCGCTGGCCGCGGTGGCTGACCGCCATGATGCAATGCTTCTGATCGATGAAGCTCATGCCGTCGGGGTGTTTGGAGAGGGCGGTAAAGGCCTGTCCGACCGCTTGGGCCGCCGGGACAATATCATTGTCATGCGAACGTGCGGCAAGGCCCTGGGTGTCGAAGGCGGGCTGCTGACCATGGCGGCGGTGCTGCGCGATTTTTTCATCAACCGCGCCCGGCCCTTCATATTCTCGACTGCGCCGAGTCCGCTGACCGCGCATCTGGTGCACAAGGCGATTGCGCATGTCGCCGATGAACCGGGCCTCAGACAGCGCCTGCATGATCTTATCCGATTGGCCGAAGACAGGCTCGCAACGCTATGCCCGAGCAACCGGCAGAACAGCCAGATTTTTCCGATCATTCTCGGCGAGGACGGCCACGCCACACGTCTGGCCGGCCAGTTGCAGAAGGCCGGCTTTGATGTCCGCGCAATCCGGCCGCCGACAGTGCCTGCGGGGACGGCCCGGCTGCGATTGTCTTTGTCGCTGAACATCACCGCAAACGATATCATCACTCTGGCCGAAGCATTGCTGCGCGCCTGGGCAGAAGGAGAGGCCGCTTGAACCCTGTTTTTGTAATCACCGGAACCGATACCTATATCGGCAAGACCGTGTTTGCCGCGGCGCTCACGGCCGCGCTGGACGCCACCTACTGGAAACCGGTTCAAGCCGGCCTGGACGGCGAGACCGACAGCGCGGCGGTTCGCAGACTGGCTTGTTGTCCCGCCGAACGCATCCTGACGGAGCGCTATCGCCTGACAACACCCGCATCACCCCATTTTGCCGCGGCGTGCGATGGCGTCACGATCACAGCAGACGCACTCGCACTCCCCGCAGTGCCTGGTCCGCTGGTTGTCGAAGGCGCGGGTGGGGCGCTGGTTCCAATCAATGATTCACTGCTCTATGCAGACCTCTTCGCCCACTGGCATCAGCCAGTCATCATTGTCGCGTCAACCAAATTGGGAACCATCAATCACAGCTTGTTGACCATAGAAGCCTTGCGCGCCCGGTCCGTCCCGATTCTCGGCATCGCCTTTACCGGCGACGCGGTCCCGGACAGCCAGGATACGATATGCCGGATTGGCGACGTGCCAGCATTGGGACGCCTGCCGCATCTCGATCCCTTGACGCCGGATAGCCTGCAGACTGCTTTTGACACCCATTTCAACCGATCGAATTTTCTCCCATGACCGCGAAAATCTGGCATCCGTTCACCCAGCACGGGCTGAACGAGCCGATCCCGCAGGTCGTGTCTGCCGATGGTGCGATCCTCCATACCGCGGATGGTAACAGGATTATCGATGCCATCTCGAGCTGGTGGGTGCAAACGCACGGCCATTGCCATCCGCGGATTGTCACCGCGATTCAGGATCAGGCCGCCCGCCTGGACCAGATCATCTTTGCCGGCTGGACCCATGAGCCGGCCGAGCAGCTCGCCGCCGACCTAACCGGGTTTCTACCAGCCGGCCTCGACCATATTTTCTTCTCTGACAGCGGGTCGACGGCAGTGGAGGTGGCGCTGAAAATGGCGCTTGGATTCTGGCATAATCGGGGCGAGCAACGCCATCGCATTCTGGTGATGGACAACAGTTATCACGGCGATACCATCGGTGCGATGTCGGTCGGTGCCCGCGGTGTGTTCAATCAGGCTTACGGGCCTTTACTGTTCGATGTCGGCACGATCCCGTTCCCCGATGCCGGACGGGAACAGGCCGCACTCGACCGCCTGACCGCCTTGTGTGCAGACCGCGAAAACCCGCCAGCCGCGCTGATTGTCGAACCTCTGATTCTCGGCGCTGGGGGGATGAAAGTCTATTCGCCCGCACTGCTCGCTGCGATGCACGCGATTTGCCAGGACCATGGCGTCCTGTTTATCGCCGACGAAGTGATGACAGGCTGGGGACGGACCGGCACCCTGTTCGCATGCGAACAGGCAGGCGTGACGCCAGACATATTTTGCATGGCCAAAGGTCTGACCGGCGGTGTGATCCCGCTGGCGGTAACCGCCGCCACGCAAGCGATATTCGACGCCCATCTATCGGATGATAGGGCAAAAATGTTCTTTCATTCGAGCAGCTTCACAGCCAACCCGATCGCCTGCGCGGCGGCCAATGCAAATCTCGCCATCTGGCGCGACGAACCGGTACAAAGCCGGATCGACGGCATTGTCGGCCAGCATGATGCCTTTGCACAGACGCTGGCCACCAAGCCCGGCGTGACCGCCATACGGCAATGTGGCACCTTAATCGCTATGGAAATAGGTGATGGCAGTGGCCAGTATATGTCCGATCTCGGGCCGCGCTTGCTGGCCTTTTTCCGGGACCGGGATCTGCTTTTGCGGCCGCTGGGAAATACGGTCTACGTCATGCCGCCATATTGTGTTAGCAAAGATCAGCTGGCTCAAATCTACGCCGGTATCACCGACGCTATCGATCATTTCGGCTAGCGCCTTCATCACCAAAACAGATGCGTTTTGCAAAAGCCTTCTGGAAACGGCATATATTACAAATGATTATAGTTGATTCGTTGATGGTGAAGATCGCCCTGATCGGTTTGCTGGGCATTGGCGCCCAATGGGTCGCCTGGCGCACCGGGCGGCCGGCCATCGCGCTGATGCTGATTGTCGGAATCATTGCCGGGCCCTTGCTGGGAATCATTGACCCAGAGCGCGACTTTGGTGCGCTGCAGGAACCGATTATCAAACTGGCGGTCGCCGTGATTCTGTTTGAAGGCGGGCTAAGTCTCAATTTCCGCGAATTGCGCCAGGCCGGCGGTGCGGTGACGATGATGGTCATCGTCGCCGGGCCGATTGCCTGGGTGCTCGGCACCGCCGCTGCCCATTATGGCGCAGGTCTGTCCTGGGAAATCTCGGCCTTGCTCGGCGGCATCATGATCGTTACCGGTCCGACCGTTATCGGCCCGATGCTGCGTACCTTGAGGGTGCCGGCCCGGGTGCGCAACGTGCTCAAATGGGAAGGCATTGTGAATGATCCGATCGGCGCCCTGCTCGCTGTCGGCATCTATGCCTATATCACCTATGAAGGCCCCGACGCCAATATCGCGGCGATCAGCATGGACGTGCTGGCGGCAAGTTTTCTGGCTGGTCTGCTCGGCGCGGCGCTCGGTTTTGCCATTACCTGGCTGTTCCCGCGCGGCCATGTCCCGGAATATCTCAAGGCGCCATTTCTGCTGATCACGGTGATCGGCGGATTTGTCATCGCCGATCTGATCAAGCATGAAACCGGCCTGATCACCGTGACGGTGATGGGTGTAGTTCTGGCCAACCGGCATATCTATTCCAGTCAGGCGCTCCACCGGTTCAAGGAAGATCTTGCGGTCCTGCTGATCTCCGGGGTGTTCATCATTCTCTCCGCGACGCTGGACTGGGAAACGGTGCAGCAATTCCGGCCGCAATTCATCATTTTCCTGTTTTTGCTGCTCTTCGTTGTGCGCCCGATTTCGGTGCTGGTGGCGCTGCTGTTCAGTTCCCTGCCATGGCGCGAGCGGTTATTCATCGCCTGGATCGCCCCGCGTGGTATCGTCGCCGTGGCGATTACCGGCCTGTTCGCCATCCGCCTGGTGGATTACGGATTCCCTGGCGCAGAAGCGCTCGTCCCGCTGAGTTTCGCGGTGGTCATCGCGACCATATTTGCGCACGGCTTTTCCGCTGCCTGGGTCGCCGAACGACTCGGAATCAATGAAGGCAAGGGGGAGGGCGTACTGATCGTCGGCGCAACCCGCTGGTCGATTGCGCTCGGCAAGATTCTCAAGTCGCTCGATCTCGACGTGCTGATCGCAGACACGAGCCAGTTTGCGCTGCGCCGCGCCCGCAGCGAACAGTTGCGCGTGCATCAGGGCGATATTCTCGATGAGGCCCATAATGACAATATCGATCTCGGCGAGTTCCAGCATCTCATCGCCGCGACCGACAATGACAGCCACAACCAGCTGATCACAGCCGACCTCGGACCGGAAATGGGTTTCGACCAGATCAGCCGCCTGTCCAATGACAGCCGCGGCAAAAGCAAGGTCGGTCACGGCCGTTTGCTGTTCGAATCCGGTGCCGACTTTAACAGCCTGCTCGATCGCGAGCGGGATGGCTGGCGGTTCAGCAAAACCAATATCACCGAGATTTTCACCGCCGACGAATATCGCAAGAATCTCGAGCCCGGGGAAGAACCACTTGCCTTGTTCAAGCCCGATCGGCGCTTGCTGTTTTTTGCCACCGATGCCGGTCCGGTGATCGAAGATGGCGATGTCGTGATCAGCTTCATTGCGCCCGACACACCGGAAGAGCGCAAGGCCGAACGCGCCGCACGGGACGCGGAGAAAAATGGAAACGGCAGCGCGGAGCCGAGCGAGGCCAATAGTTAGAAAGCCGCGATTTGCGAACGCAAAGGCGGGTCAGGCACGGGCTCCGAACAGCGCCGTCCCAACGCGGACATGGGTCGCGCCGATCATTACCGCGCTTTCAAAGTCTCCCGACATGCCCATGCTGAGTTTCTCGAGGCCATTGTCTTTTGCGAGTTTCGCCAGCAAGGCAAAATAGGGCGCCGCGCGGACTTCGCTGGGCGGGACTGCCATCAGGCCAACCACCGGGATATCAGTGGCCCGCGTTTTGGCGAGAAAGTCCGGCAGATCGCCAATCGCACAGCCGCCTTTCTGCGGCTCCTCTCCGATATTCACCTGAACAAAGACCGGTATTCTTCGGTTCAACTTGTCCATCGCCTTGGCCAGCGCCTTGAGCAGGGAGGGCCGGTCGAGCGAATGGATCGCATCAAACAGGGCGACCGCGTCTTCGGCCTTGTTCGATTGCAGCTGGCCCACCAGATGAACCTTCGCATCGGAATAGTCGGCCCGCAACTCGGGCCATTTGGATTCCGCTTCCTGGACCCGGTTTTCGCCGAACAACCGGTGACCCTGATCGAGCAACGGTCGGATTTCTGCCGCTGAACGGGTCTTGGAAATCGCGATCAATTCCACCGCATCGGCTTTGCGGCGCGCCTTTTCTGCGGCTTTGGCAATCCTGGCGGTGATCTCTGCAAGCGGGGTTTCGGCGTCGGTCATCGTGATGGGGTCTTTTTCTCGATTGGCAGTGCGCCGCCTATATGGCAGGGAATGGCTATGCGCCAGTCCCGCTTTTTATCGCCTGTTCCGAAAATCTGGTTGATGACCGACAAGCGGAACGATGCCGGGCTGGAGACGCGGATCGCCAATTTGCCGCGCCTGTCGGGCATTATCTTCCGGCACCATCATCTCGATCAGCAAGTGCGGGCGCGCCGCTTCAAAGCGGTTCAACAATGCGCGCGGCAGCGGGGTTTGATGGTGTTGCTGGCCGGGCCACCGGCGCTCGCCCGGCAATGGGGCGCAGATGGTGTCCATGGCCGGCAGTGGAAACGCCACCGGACCGCAGGCCTGATCCACAGCGCGCCGGTTCATGACAGTGCGGAGATTCAGCAAGCGCGGAGCAATGGCGCTGATCTGTTTTTTCTCTCGCCGGTTTGCGCAACCCGGTCGCACCCCGGCAAGAAGCCGCTGTCGCAAACCCAGCTGCGGCGCCTGACGGCGATGTGCCATGGACCGGTCATCCTGCTCGGCGGCATGGATGCGTCCCGATTTGAACGGAAATGGTCTCCGGGTGTCGCGGGCTGGGCCGCAATCGACGCCTTTGGCGCCACCGCCTGAACGCGCACGCGTCAGCGGCGGTCACAAAGCGCGACCGGCAGCATCATCGAATAAGTATCTGAAGATCAGAAGCGGAACTGGGTTCCGACATAGACCGCCTGGCTGTCCTGCCGCGAATCGGTTAGCGGGGCCATCCGGTCCCGCTCGTTCTTGTAACGAACACCGGCTGTCACATCGAGGTTGCGGGTCAGCGAATAGCTGCCGCCGACATCAATAGAATAATCCTGTTCACTCGCCCGCAAAGCACGCGGTGCCGCGCCAATTGGCGATTTGGCGTCCAGCGACATCCGTGGATTGAAACGGCTTTTCTTGCCGGTTTTCTTGTCGTCCGATTCTGCAATGCCGGAACCGATCTCGGACAGGTCTGGCAGATTGTCACCCAGCTTCTTCACGGGGATGGCAAAACTCTTCAATCCCTTGGCAGCACCAAGGCTGTAGGAAATCGGGGTGATCTTGGTTGGCGTCAGGACACCGGCACCGGGCGCGGCTGCGATCACATTTTCACGGATCGTCAGCGCTTTTTGCGAGCCGCCTTGCCGGACCACAACCGTAACGGCGCGATCGCCTTCGCTATCGGAGCCCGCTGGCGTGAATTTGAACTTGGTGTTTCCACGCAGGGCGTTGAGCTTGAAACTCGCCGCCAGCTCCGGATCAGCACCGGCAGTTGTAAAAGATCCTATCGTATCGAGCTTCGAGAGCGATGACGCTCCGCTTTCACCCGAGAGAACACGCGCCAACGCCGGAGTCATGGCAAGACCAGAAGCCGCGAGTCCCGCGGCTAACCAACCCAAAAGATTGCCATTTTTCTTCATGACGGTGTCATAGTCCCCTTAACTGTTTCCCTGCATATCAAATTTTTTCCGGTCAGACGAGTCAACTTGCTGATTTCGTCCATTTTTCTTTCAATTTTCCCGAACGGGCCGCTTTCTGTTGCAGATCGGTTACGGTTTTTCGCATCGTCTGCGCCCTAGCGGAGATATTCTGAACAGGAGATGATTCAGGTCACAGGGCCCTTGCGATAAATCCGGCGCCGATCATTCAACCGCCGTTCACGCCGCGATCAGCATGGGCGGGTTAGGGCGTTTTTATGTGCTTTGGCTTGCCCCGCGCGGCAAAGCAATTATAGAGAAGCCAGAACCGTACAAGATCCGGCACGAAGGCCCGTTGGCCGACCTGTCCATGAGGAGTGAACCATGTCCCGCCATTTTCTGACCGCAGCGCCTGTGCGCCCGATGATAATCAGTCTCGCGGCTGTTGCCTTGCTGTCCGCTTGTGCCGGAAAAGAGCGGCCGCAGGCCGATCTCGCCGCATCGCAGATTACCACGATCGGTGTGAACAGCTATTTGTGGCGGGCCACGCTCGACAGTCTTTCGTTCATGCCGCTGACCCAGACCGACAGCAATGGCGGCGTGATCCTGACCGACTGGTATGTGAATCCACAAAATCCCTCCGAACGGATGAAGCTGAACGTGTCGATCCTCGATCAGGATTTGCGGGCGGACGCCTTGCGCGTCGCTGCGTCGCGCCAGGTCCGCAGCGGAAACACCTGGGTCGATGCACCAGTCAAGGCCGCAACCACCCAGAAGCTGGAGCAAATCATCCTCACCAAGGCGCGGGATTTGCGCCGCGGATCGATGTCCAACTGATCCACTCCGGATGGGCTGTTTCTACGGCCACAATCCGCCGATAACCACAGGATTTCCATGACCGAACAGCGTTTTAACCCTCTAGCGGCGGACAAACGCTGGCAGACCCGTTGGGCCGACGAACAGGTTTTCGAAGCGGACAATGACAGCACCAAGCCGCGCAGCTACGTGCTCGAAATGTTTCCCTATCCCTCGGGGCGGATCCATATGGGCCACGTCCGCAACTATACAATGGGCGACGTGCTCGCGCGGTTCCGGCGCATGCAGGGCTTTGAAGTGCTGCACCCGATGGGCTGGGACGCCTTTGGCATGCCGGCTGAAAATGCCGCGATGGAAAAGAAGGTCCATCCCGGCGAGTGGACCCGGGCCAATATTGCCGGCATGCGGGACCAGATAAAAAGGCTCGGCTTCGCGCTCGACTGGAGCCGCGAAATCGCAACCTGCGAGCCGGATTATTATGGCCAGGAACAGGCGCTGTTCCTCGACCTGTTCGCCGGCGATCTGGTCTACCGCAAGGAATCGGCGGTGAACTGGGATCCGGTCGACATGACCGTGCTGGCGAACGAGCAGGTCATTGACGGCAAGGGCTGGCGATCGGGCGCAGCGGTTGAAAAGCGCAACCTCAGCCAGTGGTTCCTGAAAATTACCGACTTTGCCGATCCGCTGCTCGACGAACTCGATGGCCTGACCGGCTGGCCGGAAAAGGTCCGCACGATGCAGGCCAACTGGATCGGCAAATCGCAGGGACTGCAATTCCATTTTGCGCTCAGCGAAGCCCAGGGCACGATCAAGACTGTTGAAGTATTTTCCACCCGGCCGGACACGATTTTCGGTTCGAGCTTTGTTGCCCTGTCCGCGGATCACCCGCTGACCCGGCAGCTGGCCGAAGACAATGCTGCGCTGGCGGCTTTCTGTGACGAATGTCGCAAGAGCGGTACCACCGCAGCCGAACTCGAGACGATGGAGAAAAAGGGCTTTGATACCGGCCTGAAAGCGGTCCACCCGCTCGACCCCAGTTGGGAATTGCCGGTCTTTGTCGCCAATTTCGTGCTGATGGACTATGGTACCGGTGCCGTGTTCGGCGTCCCCGGTCACGACCAGCGCGATCTCGATTTCGCCCGCAAATACGCCCTTCCGGTCACGCGCGTGGTCGCTGCCGAAGGCGAAGAAGAGGCGTCAATTGACGACGAAGCCTATACCGGACCCGGCAAGCTGGTGAACAGCCGCGACCTTGACGGCATGACCATCGAAGCCGGCCAGAAGGCGGTGATAGATCAGGCTGAAAAAGAGGGCTGGGGCCGGGCCCAGACGACCTGGCGGCTGCGCGACTGGGGGGTTTCCCGCCAGCGCTACTGGGGCACGCCGATTCCGATCATCCATTGCACCGACTGCGGGGCAGTGCCGGTGCCGAAAGACCAGTTGCCCGTCGTTCTGCCGGACGATGTCAGCTTCGATATTCCGGGCAATCCGCTCGAGCGCCATGACAGCTGGAAGCATGTTGATTGCCCGCAATGTGGCAAGGCGGCGGTGCGGGAAACCGACACGCTGGATACGTTTGTCGACAGCAGCTGGTATTTCCTGCGCTTTGCCAGCCAACCCGATGATCGCCCGTTTGATGCCAAGGATGTCAAAAAGTGGATGCCGGTCGCGCAATATATTGGCGGTATCGAACATGCGATCCTCCACTTGCTCTACGCCCGTTTCTGGACGCGCGCGCTGGCGTCGATTGGCAAGCTGGATTTCACCGAACCCTTTGGCAGCCTGTTCACCCAGGGCATGGTAACCCACGAGACCTATTTCGAGAAAATCTGGTCGGAGGAGACCCAGACCGACAAGATCGTCTATTACAGTCCCGACGAAATAGATCATCGCGAAGGCGGGGTTTTCAAGAAATCCGGTGGCGCACCCATCGCAATCGGCCGCATCGAGAAAATGTCGAAATCGAAGAAAAATGTCGTCGATCCCGATCCGATCATCGACCAATATGGCGCTGACGCGGTGCGCTTTTTCATGCTCTCCGACAGCCCGCCAGAACGCGATCTGCCATGGTCCGAAGCCGGTATCGAAGGCAGCTGGCGGTTTGTCCAGCGGCTCTGGCGCCTGTTCATCACTGCGGTTGAAGCGCCGGCGAAATCCGGCTCCGAAAACAAACCGCTGCAACGCAAATTGCACCAGACCATCGCCGGTGTTGCCGACGATATCGAAGCGCTGTCCTTCAACAAGGCGGTCGCGAAAATCTTTGAACTGGTCAACATGATCGAAAAAGCGGAGCCTTCGGCAGATCGCTTCGCAGCCATCCGGTCGCTTGCGCGGATCGTCGCGCCGATGGTGCCGCATATTGCCGAAGAGGCCTGGGCGCTGTTCGGGGAAACCGACCTGATCGCCCATGCGCCGTGGCCGGACGTGGACGAAAGCCTGCTGGTGGAAGATGAAGTCACCATCGCGGTCCAGGTTCGCGGCAAGCTGCGTGACACGCTGACCGCCGCCAAAGGCAGCGACAAGGATGTACTCGAAGCCCTTGCTCTCGGCTCGGAGAAAGTGCAGCGTAGCATTGACGGAGCAGCAATAAGAAAGGTGATCGTCGTGCCGGACCGGCTGGTCAATATCGTAATATGAACCGTCTTTTCGGCCGTCTTCGGTTGCTGGTTCCGGTCGCCTGCAGCGGTCTTCTGCTATCCGCCTGCGGTCTGCAGCCGCTTTATTCCGGCGGCACCAACGGTGTGGTTGCGCAAAATCTCGGGGCGGTTGAAATCGAACCGATTGCCGGCAAGGCCGGCTGGTTGATGCGCAATGCGTTGCGCGATCAGCTCGGCGCGCTGGAAGGCACGGACGCGAAATATCGCCTGATGATCGCGCTCGATGACAAGATTGCCGGGCTGGGTGTGCGCAGCAATGACCGGGTCACCCGCGAACGCCGGACCCTGCGGGCGCGCTATCAGCTGGTGCGCTTGTCCGACAGCAAGGTGGTGCTGGATGCGACCGCCGGCTCTGATGCCGGTATTGATGTCGTGTCCTCGGAATATGCGACCGTCGCGGCCGAAGATACCGCGCTGGAAAATCTCTCGACCCGGGTCGCCGATCAGATCGTCAAGCGCCTGTCGCTGTTTGCGCAGGAGCAGGCCGCAGCCGGACGGTGAGCGCGCGCAATCCCCAAGCCATGACGTCATGAAAGTCAAAGACAAGGAGATTGTCCGCCGCTTTCATGCCGATCCCGATGCCTTTCGGCTGGCGCTGTTATGCGGCCCCAATGCGACGCGATGTCAGGCTCTGGCCAATGATCTCGCTGCGCCGTTGGCACAATCGGCCGAACGCGTCGAAATGGCCCTTGCCGACCTGTCGGACAGTCCGGCGCGCCTGCAGGACGAAGCCACTTCGGCCTCTTTATTCGGCGACAAGCGCTTCATCATGCTGCGCCTGAACAGCGGCGAGGCGGTCCGCGCCACGGCAGCGATTGAAAATCTGCTGGCCAGCGAGACCCGCGGCGATCCGGTGTTCATCGTCGCTGCCGGCATGGCCGACAAAACCGCACTCGCCAAGAAAATCGCCGCCGCCCCCGATGCCTTGATCGCCACCTGCTATGAAACTTCACAAGGCGATGCGATTGCTGAAATCATGAGCATGGCGCGCGAGGAGGGTCTGCGGATGACCCGCGACGTCTCCTCGGCGATTGCGGCCTTGACCAGCAATGATCTGGTTCTCGCAAAACTCGAGATCGAGAAGCTTGCGCTCTATCTGGACGCCTCCCCGGAAGCCCAGCAGGAAGCCGGGCTCAACTTGCTGGCCCTGCTCGGCGCCGAGAATGAAGAAGAAGATCTCGGCTTGCTGATTCACGCGGCCATTAACGGCGATACGCAGAAACTGGCGAGCGAAATGGCGGCCATCAGCACCATCGGTTTCAGCGAAATCGGCCTGATCCGGCTCATGCTGCGGCACCTCAACAAGCTGGCCGAGATGCGGGCCAAGGCTGATCAGGGCGCGGCAGTCAGCAAGCTGGTCAATCATCCCAGCGTTTTCTGGAAGGATCGCGACAATCTCGCACGCCAACTGAACATCTGGCCATCCCGCCATATTGAGCGGTTGATCGAGCGGCTGCTGGCGCTGGAAATCGCGCTCAAGAGCAGCGGTCAGCCGGAAGCGGTGCTGGTCGAACATGAATTGCTGACGATCGCCCGCAAGGCAGCACGTTTGCGCTAATATTCTTCGTAATCGGCAGTAATCGCGATCCGGCCTCGAAACTGGCCGCTCGCGTTGCCGGTGACCTTTAACCGCCCGCCAAACGAGAATGTCAGGCGGCCGTCATGCCCAAGTTGTGCCTGGGCTGGCAAATCGGTGTCGAGCTTGACCAGCTCTGCGGTCGATCCATTGGGCGCGCTCAGAATGATACGGTCCGGCAGTTGCACCCGCACATAGCGGCCGGGTTCCCCGGTCAGACGGCCTTCACCCTGCAGCGAAAGACCGCCCAGATCAGACAGACCGCCACTGATCCGGCGCTGTCCGGTCAGCGGATCCAGTTCAATCTCTCCGCCCGAAGGGTTCAGCAGAGCGAGCCGCGAAAAATCAAGATTGGCGGTGATTTCAATCTGCAGGGGAATGGTTTTATCGGTGGCCGCACGGCCCTGCGCAGGAGCCGACGATGCGCCACCGCACAGGCGGCATTGGGCTTGAGCGCCGGGCGATGAAAGGATCATCGTTGCGCCAAAAGCCCACAGCAGCGGCCAGAAATTCCAATATTTTCCCACAGTCACAGATTTTGCCGGAAACTGTTGAAAATAGGGTTAACAACAGGTTGATTGCAGCGAGTGGCTTGACCTTGTGGGCTTTCCCTCCCATTTTACGGGTATGGAAAAAATATCCCTTACCGCCGACGAATGGCGCGAAAAACTGACCCCCGAACAATATCACGTGCTTCGCGAAGCGGGAACCGAACGGGCCTTTACCGGCGCGCTCAACGCAGAAAAACGCGACGGCGAGTTTTTCTGCGCTGGCTGCGGCACAAAATTGTTTGAAACCGCCACAAAATTTGACAGCGGCTGCGGCTGGCCGAGCTTTACCGAACCGGCGGCTGCCGAAGCGGTGACCGAAATCGAAGACCTGAGCCACGGCATGCGCCGGATCGAGGTGCGTTGCAGCAGCTGCGATGGTCATCTCGGGCATGTTTTTCCCGACGGACCAGCCGCCAACGGGTTGCGCTATTGCATGAACAGTGCGGCGCTGGATTTCGAACCCAGCGACAATTGAGCGATTTCGCTATCCAACACCGTTCAGCCTGCAGTAAGGCGGTAACACGCTACAAATTACCACTATCAGCGTAGAGTGAATGGAATAATATGGCGCGGGGCAAAAAACGCAGCACAAAATCGGGACCGGTGCGCACATGGATGATGCGACTGGTCAAGGCCGGCCTGTTTGCCGGCCTGCTGGCGGCTATTGCCCTGATCGTGGCGGTGCTCGTCGTGCGCTCTTCTCTTCCCGGCTTTGAAGATCTCAAATCCTCGCCCAATGGCCAGATGATCCGGGTGCTTGACGTCAGCGGCCGGGAACTCTTCTCCATGGGTCCGAGCTATGGCGAATGGCTCGACTATGACGTCATTCCGCAGGTCATGAAGGATTCGATGATCGCGGTCGAGGATCGCCGTTATCACAGCCATTTCGGCGTTGATCCGATCGGCATTGCACGATCGGTGAAAGTTCGCTTCGAACGGGGGCGCTGGGCCCAGGGCGGTTCGACCATCACCCAGCAACTGGCGCGCAATATCTTTCTCAACAACAATCGCACCTTCGGGCGCAAGGGCCGCGAAATGCTGCTGGCGCTGGCGATGGAACGCAAGTTCTCGAAGGAACAGATACTCGAACTCTATCTCAACAAGGTCTATTATGGCGGCGGCGCCTATGGCATAGATGCCGCCTCCCGCCGGTTTTTTGCGCACAGCGCGCGCGAGCTGGATCTGGCTGAAGCCGCGATCATAGCCGGTTTGGTCAAAGCGCCTTCGCGCTATTCGCCTACCGCCGATGCGCAAGCCGCGATCGACCGCGCGGCGGTGGTTCTGGAAGTGATGCAGGATGCCGGCGCGATCACCGCAGAGCAGGCCGCGAGCACCAATCCTGATGCGGTCAAGATGGCGCCGGAGCCCCGCCAGAACAGCGTCCGCTATTTTACCGACTGGGCCTTGCCGCAGCTCGATTTGCTGATCGACGAGACGGTCGAACCGATCGAGGTCTGGACGACGCTTGATCTCGGGATGCAGCGCGCCGCGACCAATGCCATCCAAACCGGTGCACCCGCCGGCGCACAGGGCGCGCTTGTCGCGATCGACCGCGACGGTGCGGTTCGCGCGATGGTGGGCGGCACCGACTATGTGACGTCCAACTATAATCGCGCCACCCAAGCGGTTCGGCAACCGGGATCAGCGTGGAAGATTTTTGTCTATATGGCGGCGCTCGAAGCCGGCTATTCACCCAATGATATCGTTACTGATGCCCCGATTCAGATTGGCAACTGGACCCCGCGCAACAGCGGCAATCGCTATGCGGGTGATATATCGCTGCGCACCGCCTTCGCCTATTCGAAAAACACCGTCGCCGCCGCAATTGGCAATGATATCGGAACCTCGTCGGTTGCCAATATGGCGCGGCGCTTTGGCATCAACACACCGATCGATACCAATCCCTCGATGGTGCTCGGTACCTCTGACACCCGGCTGCTCGACATGACCCGGGCATTCGCATCGGTCAACGCCAAGGGCATTGCGATTACACCCTATGCGATCACCAAGGTGACGACGATGAAGGGCGACACGCTCTATCAGAACAAATTTGACGGCAGCCGGGTGCTCGTCGATCCCTGGGTCGCGGCTGGCATTACCGATCTGCTGCAGACCGCGGTGAACACCGGCACCGGTCGTGCGGCCCGGATCGGACGACCGGTTGCGGGCAAGACCGGCACCACCAGCAGCAACAAGGATGGCTGGTTTCTGGGCTTTTCCAGCGGCCTGACCACGGGTGTGTGGATGGGCAGGGATGATGCGAAACCGGTGCGTGGCTTGCAGGGCGGTCGCGCGCCGGCTTCCGCCTTTGCCGCGTTCATGAAAGTCGCGGTTGCGAAACGGAAAGTCGAACAATTTGATACCGAACTGGTGCTGCCAGACTGGCAGCTCGAACCGGACGAGGAGGACCTGTACGGCGCGCCGGAAGACGGTATTTATGTCGATGAAAACGGCATGCCGATCGAAACCGGGCAGGGACTGGAATATGATCTGGAAGGCGGACAAGCGCCTGATGGCCCGCCGGAACTAGATCAGGACTGGATTGATTCGGTGCTTGGCCGCGACGAAAGGCCACCGGCCCAGGCAGACCAACGACCGGCGCCGTCAAATCAGCCCGACACGCCCGATCAACCCAATGCCCCGGTATCTTTGCTCCCCAAATCCGACGACGAGTAGCAACACCGAAACGGGCTATGCCGCTTTCGCGCCGATCAGGTGCAATGCCATGCCATGGTCTTTCAACCAGCGGTCAGCCGCCTTGCGATCCCCTTCGAATATCCGGTCCAGCTCGCCATAAAAGGCCGGGCTGTGATTCATATGGGTAAGATGGGCCACTTCATGGGCCACCACCGAACGGCGCACCGCAGACGGGGCCATGATCAGCCGCCAATTCAGCCGGATCGCGCGGCGCGAACCCGCCTTTCCGGATGTCCGGGATGAACAGCTGCCCCAGCGGCGACGGGCATCGCCAACCGATAGCGTTGGAACCGCGACATCTGCTTGGGCGCAATAATGATCGAGATCTTCGGCAAATGCGGCCCGGGCCCGGGCTTTGAGCCAGGCCATCACGCGATCGGCGATCCGGTGCTCGGGTCCGCCCAGACGCAGCTCCGATCCCACCCGTTCGGGCGTGCGTGGATAAGCAGGCGACCAGCAAATCGTAACGGTTTCGCCCGCCAGAGCAATGGCTGCGCCGTCAACCAGAGCCACTGGTGGCGGGGAATTGGCAAATTGCTCTGCCAGCCAGTCGGCTTTGGATTCGGCAAAGCGCAGGGCCTGACCGGTGCTGGCATAGCTTGGCATGGTCAAGCGCACCGCGCCTTTGACAATATCGGCCGAGACCGCAATCGACCGGGACCTCGCAAGGCGCCGGATCAGAACCGGATAGGCCATCCCGTCGATGATAATCTCCAGATCCGTTGTGGAATCGGATCCGGCGCGCCGATCGGCTGCGCGCGGACGATCAGAGCGGCCGGTCGAGAATATGCTGCTCAATCGGGCCAGCTTCCACCTCCGTAATCACCTTGCCGCGAATCGATTGCCCGGCCGCGTGGATCGAATCCCGGTCCCCCGAGATCAGATAGTGCCAGGCGGGCAGGGGCTCGCCATTGGCGCGCATCCGATAGGCGCAGCTGTCCGGCAACCAGGTAAACTGGTCAAGCTTGTCCCGGGTCAACCGCACACAGTCGGGCACATAATAGCGCCGGCGGCGATAGTCACTGCACCGCGCATTGTCGGTATCGAGCAGTTTGCAGGCAATATTGGTCATATAGACCTGCCCGTCATCCTCATCCTCCGCCTTGAGCAGGCAGCATTTGCCGCATCCGTCACACAAGGCCTCCCATTGCGCCCGATCCAGTGTTTCGAGCGGCTGTTCCCAGAAAGGGGGCGGGGCCGTTATGATGTCCACCGTTGAATTTCGTCGGCCACTTCTTGTGGCGTACCGTCAAAGGGCAACAAGGCTATAGGCTCACCCTCGGGACCGAACAGATAGGCCTGACGGCTGTGATCAACCAGATATTCACTAAAGCCTTCGGCTTCTCGCTTGCCGTAGATGATCAGATATTTTTTGGCCACTTCGGCAATCTCGTCAACGCTGCCGGTCAAACCGATCAGCCGCGGATGAAAATTGGCGACATATTGCTTGAGCTGTTCCGGACGGTCACGTTCCGGATCGATGGAAATGAAAATCGGTTGAATTTTCTGCGCAATGGCAGGATCGGCTTTCTCCGCAAGGAACAGGCCGTTCATCAGATTGGCGAGATCGACCGGACAGACATCCGGGCAATAGCTATAGCCAAAATAGATGATCCGATACTGCCCGGCAAATTCGCTGTCCGAGGTCTTCGTACCATCCTGATTGGTCAGCGTGAATCCACCCCCGATTTTCGCGCCAGCCAGCGGCGGCTCAGTGCCAGCGTCGCCGGTTGCTGCCGGGTTGCAGGCAGCGACAAGCAGGAGTAATAGTCCGGAAGTGAGCAGCGAAAGACATTTGTTCATCATCCGGCCAGACATGGTCTGCTAGATGACAGAATTCAACAGATAATTGATGACGTCTATGGTCTTTTGGGCTTACATGAGGATCGGATTGAAACAGGGCAGCTGCATTATGCTTCGGGGCACATATTTTTCTACTTCAGGTCAACACAAAGCGCCGGCGATGCGTCGCCCGGTTTGGCAGGTCGTCGCGGCCTTGCTGGTCGCGCTCGCATTGGCATTGCCAAACACCGCCAGCGCGCAATTCTCGGCCAGCTATAATTTCCTCAAGGCCGTGCGCGATCGCGATGGTACCGAAGCGACCAAATTTCTCAATCAGCCCGGTACGGTGATCGTCAACACGAAGGATTTCACGACCGGCGAAACCGCGCTGCATATCGTGGTTGCGCGCCGGGATGCGACCTGGACCGCTTTTCTTCTGCAAAAAGGCGCCAATCCCAATGTCCGGGACAAGGAAGGCACCACGCCGTTGATGCGGGCGGTACAATTGCGCTTTGTCGACGGCGCCCGGGTCTTGCTGACCAAGAAAGCCAAGGTCGATATGACCAACAACCAGGGCGAAACCCCGCTGATCCGCGCGGTTCAGCTGCGCGATTCAGAAATGACCCGGCTGTTGCTGACCATGGGCGCCGATCCTGACATTCCCGATACGCTGGCGGGCTTGTCGGCGCGTGACTATGCCAAACGCGATCGCCGCGCGGCACCGATTCTGGCAGAAATTGAAAAAGCGGATGCCCGCGAGAAACCGAAAACATCCGGCCGCTTCTTTGGGCCGGAAGGCTAGTCGAACACCCGCAATCCAGCGCTAATATTGGCCTTGGGTCGCAGGATCAATCCAGCCGTGAATGACCGACAGCCGTTGCATTGCGCGCCGGGCGAGACGCATGGTTTCGGCCTTGCGCCGGGCTGGTGACAAGGCATGAGTCGACGCCGGACGCACCATTTCGCCATCATAGCTGTCGGCAACGATCAAGCCGGCGCGATCGGGAAGAAAATCGGGGCGATCAAGCGGAGAAAGATCAAATTCTGACGGCAAAGCCCAGTAAAAACGATCGCAATAATCAAGATATTCATGCCATTTGTCATCACCGAGCAGATCGGCCCGGGACACCTTGATTTCGACAATGATGATCTGTCCCTTCGCATCCACACCCATCAGGTCCGCCCGGCGTTTGTTCGGCAGGCTGACTTCCGACAGCAGAACAATATCATGGCGCGAGAATAGTCTTGCGACACCGCGCGCCACTGCAGCAGCGCCTTCCGGCAGCGGTTGCTCGGTCGACAAATCCGACGGAGCCGCATTGGCTGTTGGCGGTGGAAACCGGGTTTCCCGTACCGAATCAATCTGTTCTGTCATCGGAATGCAATAGAACATAAAAAGAACAAAATAAAGGCCTCCATCCGGAAGCCCTTATTTTTCAAAGCTAATTTATGTTATCAGCTGATCAACGGTAGAAAATATGATTGTCGATCGTCGCCATCCGCTTCAACCGCCAGCCGGGAGAAACATAGCGCGCGTGAAAAAACAACGCGCCTTCAACCCGGCTTTTCCAGCCATCGTTCATCGCAATCTTTGCAATCGATACCGCGTTGCGCCAGTGCCGGTGACCGGTGTTGATCCGCGGCATCCGTCCGTTGCGGATGAAGGAAAATTGCTTGCGCTGGTAAACCACACCGCAAATGCTGTTGGGAAAACGTGGTGATTCTACCCGCGCCATCACGACCCGCGCGACGGCCAGTTGTCCCGCCAGCGATTCGCCTTTGGATTCAAAATAAACCGTGCCGGCCAGACATTGCATTTCTGCGCTCAACTCGCCTTGCCAGGATTGCTGGTTAACCAGTTCGCGCAAGGATCCAGCGCCACTGTTTGAAAATTCTGTACCGGCCGTCTGTTCTTCATTGGCCAGCCGGTCGGCTTCGATCACATCTGCTGGAATTTCTGCCGTAACTTCCTGACTTTCACCAAAGGTTACGGTCATAGCCCGATCTTCCGCACCCGGTTGCTCCAACAGGGCGGGATCAATCACGATATCGGTTTCCGGTGTTTCATCGGTGGCTTCCAAAGCGAAAGACACATCGGTGACCGAAAGGGCCGCAACCGTGGAAAGTGCAAGCGACACAGCGCTCGCAGTCTTGAAAATTTTGCTCATATACCTGTTTATTTATGCGGCGGGTTCAGTACCGGCTTGCACCGGCGTGAATAGACCGAAAAACCAACAAATGGTCTATCCCTGTTCCCTCCGTCTGCGTGTTTTCCCCAATCACCAAAAATATCGGTCGGTGACTATCCCCGGGGCAACCTGCGCGTCAAAAGTTGACTGCCACATATATTGCATTGCAACATAGTCAAGTTTTTCCGGTCATATCAGCGGTGAGCCGTTCCGCATCCGGGATGTCCAGTTCAATTAACCACAAGTCCGGGTCAACCGCTGTCCGACGCGCAATATAATCTTCCAAATTGTCTTTGTTATCAGTGCTTTGCGGCCATATCCTGGTCCAGAACGAGTCGCCTTCCAGGGTTGGCATTTTCTCTAGAAGCCGCGGATCTTTACCCTTTTCGAGGCACAGAATCAGGATCGCTCCCGAAATTCGATCGCCTTTGCGCAGCACCATGCCAAAGCCACCTTCCTGACTGGTTTTGCGCAACAGGGCCTGCACCGTCACTTCCGCTGACAGCCGCGGGGCGATCATGGGCTTTCGGTCAATCCGCCCTGGGCATAGCCAGGAAGAGAGGCGAGCGGGATATGCGAACGCATGAAGGTTCCGGTGCCGCGCGCCACCTCTTCGCCATCGGCATCGATTAAACGGGAATCCGCCACAAAAACACGCCTTTTTCCGCTCACCCAACGCCCTTCGGCGGTCACCGAACCGGTTTTTATCGGGCGCGTGAACAGCATGTTAAAGGCGGTGGTCAGCAGAAAGCGGTCAGATACCAGACTGTTGGATGCGTAGAAAGCGGCATCGTCGAGCATCTTGAAATAGCTGGTGCCGTGAACGGCGCCAGCGGCGTGATAATAGCGCTCATCGACCATGAAGGTGATCCGCGCAAAGCCGCGTTCGGTGATTGCGAGATCCGATTCGAACAGCTGATTGATCGGCGCCTGTCTGTAGAGGCGCTCCAAGGCGCGAAAATGTTCCTGGGATCCGTCACTATCCTGTTGCAAATCGCGCCCCTCTGTCATCCGTCAGGCCGCTTGCTGTCCCTGCTGCCCGGTCAGCAGTACATATAATGCATCTTCACCGGCCGCGCCCCGCAATTTTGCGAGCACGCTGTCATCCCGCAGAAAGCGGGAGACTTCCGCCAGCGCCTTGAGGTGGCTGGCGCTGGCCTGATCGGGCGAAAGCAAACCGAAAATAATATCGACCGCCTGGCCGTCATGCGCATCAAAGGCGATTGGCTCCGTGAGCCGCATGAACAGGCCAACACACTGATCAAGCCCCTTGATGCGCGCGTGCGGAATCGCCACTGCGGCGCCAAAGCCGGTGGAACCCAGTGCCTCGCGCGCATGCAGGGCCTGCTCGACCGCAGCATGGTCGAGACCATAGCAATCGGCTGCTTTCTGGGCGATCGTTGCAAATATGTCGGCTTTGGAGACCATCGCTGAATCGGTCATAACCGCAGCGGGGTCTATCCTGACTGACAAATAATCCATTTTCATTCTCGAGAACCCTTATTTGGCCCGATCCCAAGCTCCGCATGCTCGCCGCGACGACGAATCGTGCTAGCCAGATGCGATGAATCACAAATTAAATTCCGCCAATAATGACACTAAACGGGGGAATTCGGCGATGAATGGACTAATTGTTCGGTTCGACCCAACCAATTGTCCCGTCTGGGCGGCGATAAACCATATTATGCGACCCAGTTCCAGCATTTTTAAACAATAGCGCGCTGGTGTTGCGCAAATCGAGCATCATGACCGCATCAGACACCGTGGCTTCGGGAATATCGGTACTGGTTTCCGCGATAATTGCCGGGGCATCGGCACTATTCTCGACTTCGATTTCCTCGTCGCCAGCATCAACCACACGATAGGCGGCTTCTTCCTGCTTCGCGGCATATTGCGCCTGGACATGATGGTCATTCAGCCGGCGCATGTAACGCCGCAATTGTTTTTCAATCTTTTCAGCGGCCTGTTCAAAGGCCTGATGCGCATCGGCCGCCCGCGCTTCGGCCTTCAGCATCAAACCCTGCATAATATGGGCGACAATATCGCTTTGAAACTGGTTGTGCGGTGCCTTGCTGAAGGTCGCATGAGAGGAAATCGCTTTGGGAAAATATTTGTCGGCAATCGCTTTCATTCGGTCATCGACATGGTTGCGCAATGATTCACCGGTATCCACCTGATGTCCTGAAACACGATTTTCCATATTTTTTCTCCAATCAAGGTTACGCAATATTCGGGGACAGGCGCGACGCGCTCGTCCCGCCTATGTCTGACCCCAGAGCGGGTCCGCTATGCCTTCCATGAAGGCTGCATGTTTCGCCAGTTCTTCCGCCGTCGGTTGATGCGCGCGCGGCGCCATGAACGTGCGCCGTCCAGCCGATGCCTGCCGATCTGGCACCATCTCTTCCGCATTTGTTTTTTCGGTATCCTCGCGCAGACCCAGTCCAATCTGGCGGCCACCCGTGAGTTCGATATATAACTGAGTCAGCAGTTCGGCATCCAGCAAAGCGCCATGTTTGACCCGATGGCTGCGATCAATGCCATAACGGCTACACAAGGCATCCAGTGACAGTTTCGCGCCCGGGTGCTTCGTTTTTGCAATGGCCAGCGTGTCAACCATGCGAAAACGGGATATCTCCGCCCGTTCGCACCGGGCGAGTTCGGCGTTGAGAAAATTAAAGTCAAACTGGGCGTTGTGGGCCACCAGATTCGCATCGCCAAGAAAGGCGAGCAGGTCATCGACCCCATCGCTGAACAGGATCTTGTCGGACAGAAAAACATCGGACAATCCGTGAACATCCTCGGCCGCTTTGGGCATCGGGCGCTGCGGATTATAGTAGCAGTGAAAGCTCTCTCCGGTTTCGACCCGGTCAATCATTTCAATACAGCCGATTTCCACCATCCGGTCGCCGCTTTGCGGATCAAAGCCGGTGGTTTCGGTATCAAAAATTATTTCCCGCATGAATCCAATATCGGACTCATCTCGCCGTTAAGCAAGGGAAGCTTTCAACTTTTTGACAGTATTTTTCACCTGCTGCCGGGTTTCTTCGAGCGGTGTCGAGCTATCGATAACAGTGTCCGCGCGCTTTCGCTTTTCAGCGTCTGGCATTTGCAGCTGTTTGATATGCTCGAATTTCTCCCGCGTCATTCCGGGCCGGGCCAGCACCCGCGCCTCTTGATCTGCGGCCGTGGCCGAAACCACAACCACATGATCGACGCCCTCGGCACCGCTTTTCTCGAACAACAGCGGGATATCGAACAGCAAGAGAGGCGCCTCCGCATGCTGCGCGAGAAAGTCCTGCCGCAAGCGCCCGACAGCAGGATGGATTAGCGCTTCGAGCTTCTGCAGCGCCGCCTTGTCACCCAGCACGACCGCGCCCAGCTTGCTGCGATCAACCCCGGCCGCACTGGTTGTCCCCGGAAACAGGCGTTCAATTTCCGCAACCAGCGCTCCGCCAGGCCCTTGCAGAACATGGACCGCCGCATCGGCGTCAAAGACGGGAACACCGGCATCGGCAAACATTGCAGCAACCGTCGATTTGCCCATGCCGATCGAGCCGGTCAGACCGATGATCATCGGTCGAGAGGAAGCAGAAGATGTCATCGCAGCAAAAGATCCCGCAATTCAGCGTCATCCTCCGTAGGGGGAGCCGCTCCGAAGAAAATCTCGAAGGCCAGCGCTGCCTGGCCAATCAGCATCGTCAATCCGTCGATAGAATCGAGCTCCCGCTGTTTGGCCTGTTTCAGCAATCGGGTCTGCAACGGGGCATAGACCAGATCATAGACAATTGCATCGTCCGGCAGATCAGCGAGATCAATGACCAGCTCTTCCTGGCCCGCCATGCCGAGCGCGCTGGCATTGACCAGCAGGCGCGCTGGCGGCAAGCGCGACCCGTGCGGCAGGGCCTGACCCTTCAGGCCAAATTGGGCAAGCAGGGCGGAGGCCTTGAGCACGTTGCGGTTGAGGATCGTCACCGGCCCGACATCCATCCGCGAGAGCGCAAACAGGACTGCCCGGGCAGCGCCGCCGGCCCCGATCACGACAATCTCCTCACCGGCCAGCGGGACATCCGCCAATGGCGCGTAAAAGCCGCCGCTATCGGTATTGGTACCGAATAAATCGCCGAGCTGGCCATCAGCGGCTTCCGAACGCGCAATCGTATTCATCGCGCCGATCGACTGGCGCACGTTGCCCGGATCCGCGACATGGTCCATCACCGCCAGCTTGTGGGGAAGCGTCACATTACAGCCCCGCCAGTCGGGGTCGGACCGTCGCTGTGCAATATAGTCCGCAAGCCCGTCCGGGGTCACATGACAGGCGCGATAATCCGCTTCGATACCCAGTTTTTCGAGCCAAAATTTGTGAATCAGCGGCGATTTGCTTTGCGCAATCGGATCACCGATTACTTCTGCATAAGGTTGGTCCGTCATGACGCCATGATCCCGCGCACGCGCAAATAGTCGAGGATGTGCAAAAGTGGTAATCCCATGATCGTGAACTGACTCCCCTGAACCGCTGAAAACAGCTGTGCGCCCCGGCCTTCAATCTCGTAGCATCCTACGCAATGGCGGATATTGTCCCATTCCTGCTCGACATAATGGTCGACAAATTCATCGCTTAACGTCCGCATCTTCAGGGTTGCAATATCGATGTGGCGCCAGACCGGTGAGCCCTGATCGGCAATGACAGCGGCGCTGAAAAGCTTGTGCTTTTTGCCCGCCATCAGACGCAAATGGGCTTTGGCATCATCACGGTCCTTGGGCTTGTCCAGCATTGTTCCATCTTCCAGAGCAAGCACCTGATCCCCGCCAAGAACCAGGGCCGGACCCAGGCGCCGGGACAGCCGCACGGCTTTGGCTTCGGCCAGCGCATCAGCCAGATTGCGCGCGGTCACACCATCAGCCTGCAATCCGGCCTTGAGGGCGTCCTCATCGACATTTGGTGCCAGCGCATCGCAAGTAACGCCCGCTGCCTCCAGCATCGCACGCCGCGCCTTGCTGCGCGATGCCAATATCAGCATCGGTTCGGGATGCGGATCAGTCATGGGTCCCGGCATTGTCCTTGTCGGCTTGGGCCGTATGGCGCTCGTTGTAAAAATTGATAATCGCCGCCGCCGATTCCTCAATGGAACGCCGAGTCACGTCAATTGTCGGCCAGCCATTATCAGCAAACATCCGGCGCGCATATTGGGTTTCCGCCTTGACCTTGTCTTCATCGACATAGTCGGTCTCCGGGGTCTGGTTGAGCGACAACAGGCGATTGCGCCGCACCTGGATGAGGCGGCTGGCTCCGGTTACCAGGCCGACAACCAGCGGATTCTTGAGATGAAAGAGCGAGTCCGGCGGCGGGGATTCCGGCACAATCGGAATATTGGCGGTCTTGTAGCCGCGATTGGCGAGATAGATTGATGTTGGGGTTTTCGACGTCCGCGAGACGCCAGCCAGAATAATATCCGCCTGCTCCCAATTGTCGGCCCCAATGCCATCATCATGGGCGATCGTGAACTGGATCGCTTCGACCCGGGCAAAATAGGCCGCGTCAAGAATATGCTGCCGCCCCGGCCGGGCTTTCGCTTCTTGGCCCAGCATATTGGACAGCGCATCGGTGACCGTATCCAGCGCCGCCACAACCGGCAGACCGAGGTGCCGGCATTCCCGCTCAAGCCGGGCGCGCAATTCCCGGTTGACCAGCGTAAAAATAACCAGGCCAGGATTATCCGCGACTTCGACCAATATCCGGTTGAGATGGGTTTCAGACCGCACCATCGGCCAGAAATGCTTGATGATCTCGACACCATCAAATTGCGCCAGCGCGGCTTTTGCGATATTCTCGAGCGTCTCGCCGGTGGAGTCCGAAAGCAAATGGAGGTGTAGCCGATTCATGGCCGGAACCCTGTGATTTCATTGGGGATAAAGCAAGGGATGAATCCAGGGATAACCATCATCGGCAATTTCTTCCCCGACATTCGCAAATTGATCCACAAGCCATCAAGCTTTGGTTTTTCCATCCACACTCTGTGGATAGCGGGGATGAATTTCGGGAATCGTAAATTTTTCGTTAACGCCTTGTTGTCAATCTGTTTGTAAACACGGCAAAGCCGCGTTACCGTCCTTTTCCACTGCCTATCTTCATAATCAAGATTCTATAATATAATAATTATTAGTATACAGGACCCCGGTCAGTTCATGCCCAATGCCTCCGCTTCCCCAAAACTTCTGCTCAACACGCTGCGTGGCCAGAAAAGCGCCGAGACGCCGATCTGGTTGATGCGACAGGCGGGGCGCTATTTGCCGGAATACCGGGAATTGCGTGCCCAAAAGGGTGGATTTCTCGAGCTCTGTTATGACGCGGAAGCAGCCGCTGAAGTGACGATTCAACCGATCAGACGGTTTGATTTTGATGGCGCCATCCTGTTTTCGGATATCCTGATCGTGCCGCATGCGATGGGCCAGAAATTATGGTTTGAGGCCGGAGAAGGCCCCCGCCTGCTGCCGCGCATGGTCGAGACCGCTTTGACGTCTCTCGAAGCCGCTCCGGAGCATCTGGAGGCTATTTATGCCACCGTGCGCTCCGTCGCCGCACAGCTGGATGACAAAACCACGTTCATGGGCTTTGCCGGTAGCCCCTGGACGGTCGCGACCTATATGGTGCACGGGCAGGGCAGCAAGGACCAGGCCGTGACCCGGCAATTTGCCTATCAGGACGAAGCGGCTTTTGGTGCCCTGATCGCCGGAATTGTTGAAACCACGGTCGAATATCTGCTTGGACAAATCGCGGCGGGCGTTGATGCCGTGCAATTGTTTGACAGCTGGGCAGGGTCCTTGTCACCGGCCCAGTTCGAAAAATGGGTGATCGCGCCCAATGCCGAAATCATAGCGCGGATAAAGGCGGTTCATCCGGATCTGCCGATTATCGGTTTCCCGAAAGGCGCAGGCGACAAGCTCGCCGCTTATGCGCGGGAAACCGGCGCCGACGCCATTGGCCTCGATGAAACGGTCGACCCGGTGCTGGCGCATAAAAGCCTGCCCGCGGATATTCCGGTGCAGGGCAATCTCGATCCGCTGGCGTTGCTCGCTGGCGGTGAAGCGCTCGAGAAATCAACCGCGCATATATTGGAAACCTTTCGTGATCGGCCGCACATCTTCAATCTCGGCCATGGGATCATCAAGGAAACCCCCATTGAACATGTCGAAAAGCTTCTTACACTAGTCCGGTAATGGATCAGTATCTCACTATGCTCTATCTCTGGCTCAAATCCGCGCATCTTATCTTTGTCATTTTCTGGATGGCGGGGCTATTCATGATGCCGCGCTTCTTTGTCTATCATCAGGAAATCGCCGCCGGTTCGGAAGAAGATGGCAAATGGATCGATCGCGAAGCGAAACTGCGCAAGATCATTCTCAATCCCTCGCTGATCATCGTCTGGGTGCTTGGACTGGTGCTGGCCTATAATGTCGGCGCCTTTGCCGAAGGCTGGTTTCATGCCAAATTGCTCGCGGTGCTGTTGCTGACCGGCTATCATGGCTGGATGGTTGGCTATAGCAAGAAGCTGGCGCGGGGCGAGCGGAGCTGGAGCGACAAACGGCTGCGGCTGGTCAACGAAGTGCCGGGTATTGCTGCGGCGCTGATCATCATCCTGGTGGTCGTAAAGCCTTTTTGATTTTGATCTCGGTGGCGCCGGATAATCGGTATCGCCGCGTGTTGACAGTGGCAGGGCAACAGCGTAATTGAACGCCAAAGCCCGTCCGGGCGAAATTTCATGTGAACATTTGACGGCGCACACGCCGCGCACATGCAAAAACAAAATATAACTTCCTGACATTTTTGGATAAAATTCCATGCATTTAAAAGAATTAAAAGAAAAATCGCCTGCTGATCTGGTCTCCATGGCTGAAGAATTGGGCGTCGAGGGAGCCTCTACCCTGCGCAAACAGGATCTCATGTTCGCGATCCTCAAGGAACTGGCGGACAATGACGAACTGATCATGGGGCTGGGCACGATCGAAGTGCTGCCTGACGGGTTCGGTTTTCTGCGTTCGCCGGAAGCCAATTATCTCGCAGGTCCTGACGATATTTACGTGTCGCCCAATCAGGTTCGCAAATTCGGCCTTCGCACCGGCGATACGGTAGAGGGTGAAATTCGCGCGCCCCGCGATGGCGAGCGCTATTTTGCACTGACCAAGCTGACCGCGATCAATTTTGACGAACCGGATGCGGTGCGTCACCGGGTCAATTTCGATAACCTGACTCCGCTTTATCCGGACGAGAAGCTGAAACTCGACAGCCTCGACCCGACCGTGAAAGACAAGTCCGCGCGGGTGATCGATATTATCTCGCCACAGGGCAAAGGCCAGCGGGCGCTGATCGTGGCGCCACCACGGACCGGTAAAACCGTGCTGCTGCAAAATATCGCCAAGGCGATTACCGACAACCATCCGGAAGTCTATCTTTTGGTCCTGCTTATCGACGAGCGGCCGGAAGAAGTGACCGACATGCAGCGCTCGGTAAAGGGCGAGGTGATCAGTTCAACCTTCGATGAACCCGCCACCCGCCACGTGCAAGTTGCTGAAATGGTTATTGAAAAAGCCAAACGTTTGGTGGAGCACAAACATGATGTGGTGATCCTGCTGGACTCGATCACGCGTCTTGGCCGGGCCTATAACACTGTTGTTCCGAGCTCCGGCAAGGTGCTGACCGGTGGTGTCGATGCCAATGCGTTGCAACGCCCGAAACGCTTTTTCGGCGCGGCGCGTAATATTGAGGAAGGCGGGTCGCTATCGATCATTGCAACCGCGCTGATCGACACCGGCAGTCGCATGGACGAGGTTATTTTCGAGGAATTCAAGGGCACCGGCAACTCGGAAATTGTGCTCGACCGGAAAGTCTCCGACAAGCGCATTTTCCCATCGCTCGATGTTGGCAAGTCCGGCACGCGCAAAGAGGAATTGCTGGTCGAGGACGAGAAGCTCAAGAAAATGTGGGTGCTGCGCCGGATCCTCATGCAAATGGGCACAATCGATGCGATGGAATTCCTACTCGACAAGATGAAGGATTCGAAGACCAACGACGATTTCTTCGACAGCATGAACCAGTAAGCCTGTAGCTGGCTGGAATGATTGTCGAACAGGCCTTGTTGCAGGTGAAACCGGGCCGTTCGGACGCGTTTCGCCAGGCGATGGCTGAAGCCCGGCCAGTGATTGCACGACAATCCGGTTTTCAATCGCTGGCGGTCCATCCAGCGATTGACCATCCCGATCACTATCTGTTGCTGGTCGTCTGGGACACGGTGGAAGCCCATCGCGACGGCTTTCGGCAGTCGGCCGATTATCAGCAATGGCGCGACTTGCTCCATGAATTTTATGATCCTATGCCCCAAATCAGCTATTTTGGACCGTCCTTATTCTCATGATTGATCTTCTTACTATCCTGTCTGCCGCAGCCCCGACCGGGTTGGGATCGCCGTCCGAAATATGGGCCGCGATTCTGCATGATTTTAGCAATATCGGGTCACCGGAAGCCCTGGCCGCTTTTGGACAAGTCATTCTGATCGATCTGGTTTTTGCGGCAGACAATGCGATTGTTGTCGGCGCGCTCGCTGGCGGCTTGCCGGCGGATCAACGCCGCAAGGTGATCCTGATCGGGATCGGGGCGGCGCTGGTGTTGCGGATCCTGTTCGCGCTGATCGTCGTGCAATTGCTGCAGATTGTCGGACTGGTTCTGGCCGGCGGTTTGCTCTTGCTCTGGGTCGCCTGGAATTTTTACCGCGAGATTTTCCACGAAGGCGAATCCGAGGGATCGCCGGAGATTGCCGGAGACGAACATAGCGGCGTAAAATCGCAGAAAACCTTCTGGGGTGCCGTCTGGGCGGTCACTGCGGCCGATGTCTCGATGAGCCTCGACAATGTCCTTGGCGTGGCCGGGGCTGCCCGCGAGCATCCGGGAATCCTGGTGGTGGGGCTGCTGCTGTCGGTGGCGCTGATGGGCCTGGCGGCAAACGTCATCGCAAAATATATCGAACGGTATAAGTGGATCGCCTATCTTGGCCTGGCGGTGATCGTCTATGTGGCTGGCAAAATGATCTATTCCGGCTGGTTTGGGGATGAACAGACAATCGGGGTCTGGACGCTATTTTAGCGTAATATTATAATGGGTTAAGCTGTAATTCAGGAGGGTACTAACCCTTCATTTTCTCCAGCATCTTGCCCATTTCATCCCACACTTTGTTCATTGCTTTCATCGGCCGGATCATCACCTTGAAGTCCTGAATCAGACCGTCGTCATTCCATGCGATAATATCGACACCGTTGACATGGATATCATCGAGCTGGAGCTCAAATTCGAGCATCGCCATATTGGCCTTGTCGTCGACAATCTCCCGGACATAGCGGAAGCTATCATTGCCGAGCACATTATCGGCGGCGGTGAGATAGGCCATGACCAGCGGTTTGCCCGCTTGCGGGGTGTGGACGACGGGCGAATGGAAAACCGCGTCATCAGCCAGCTGGGCGCTCAGCTCTTCGTGGCTCTTGGTTTCCATACGGGCATGCCAGACCTTCAGATTTTCTTGCGCGGTCATGCGAGATTCTCCTCGAAAAAGGCCGCTGTTCGTTGATCGGCCAGCGTCGCTGCGGCTTCGTCGCGGCGTTTGCCAAATTCGGTCGCAAAGCCGTGATCGAGACCCTCATAATCGTGCAAATGGACCTTGGGATGGTCATCAAGACCGTCATGCATGGCCTTTTGGGTGTTGGCGTCGACAAAACCGTCTGCGGTTGGAATGTGCAGCATCACGGGATGGGCAATGGCGTTTTTCTCGCCGAGCAAGCCGTCAATGCCGACACCATAATAGCCCACCGATGCATTCACGTCGGTGCGGGCCGCGGCCATGAAGGCAAGCCGGCCGCCGAGGCAATAGCCGACACAGCCGACCTTGCCGCCATTGGTTTCGGCGCGGGCGTAATGAATCGCTGCTTCAATATCTCTTATCCCTTGATCCTGATCAAATTTACCCATTAATTCAAGCGCTTGATGAAATTCGTATTCAACATCGGGATCGAGCGACACACCCGGTTGCAACCGCCAGAACAGATCCGGCGCGACCGCAAGATAGCCTTCGGCCGCCAGCTTGTCGCATTTCCGCTTGATGCCATCATTGACGCCGAAAATTTCCTGAATCACGATAATCGCAGCGGTCGGAGCCTGATCCGGTCGCGCCACATAGCAATCAAAGGACTCGCTGCCGCTCAGGGTTTCCACGGATATATTTCCACTCATTGGGGGGCTCCTTCATATCATCCCTTGATTATTACCGGACAATATCCCCATATCCAGAGGAGGCAAGGTGAAACAACATCTGGCAGCGTAAGGGGGAAGCTTTGCGGTGGCAGCAGAAGAGGAATGATATCATGAAAGTAACCGTAGAACTGGACTGCACGCCGGAAGAAGCACGTCGGATGATGGGATTGCCCGATGTCGGAAAATTGAACGAGACCTATGTCAAGGAATTGTCCAAGTTTCTCCAGGGCGCGAGTTCGGTCGAACAGCTGCAGAATTTCACCAAGATAATTGCCCCGATGGGTGAAGCCGGTCTGAAGATGTTTTCCTCCTTTCTCGGCGGCGCGATGACCGGTGGGAATGGCAAGTCTTCGACCAAGAAAAAGATTGAAAAACAATAATTTAGTGTGAATTCCAGCGCATGTCCGCTCCTGATACGATTGTCGCATTGTCCAGTGGACAGCCACCAGCAGCGATTGCGATCGTGCGTATCAGCGGGCCGCGCGCCGGGGATGCGATCCGGCTGCTGAACGGCGCGTTGCCGAAGCCGCGGCGCGCCAGTCTGGCCAATTTGCATGACCCGGATAGCGGCGACCTGCTGGATAGCGCGTTACTGCTCTGGTTCCCGGGACCCAATACAGCGACTGGCGAAGATCTGGCTGAAATTCATTGCCATGGTGGTCGGGCGGTGGTGCGGGCGATCGAGCGCGCATTAATTGCGCAAGACGGCCTGCGCGAGGCGGAGCCTGGCGAATTCACCCGCCGGGCTTTTGCCCATGGCCGAATGGACCTGGCCGAGGCGGAGGGTCTGTCGGACCTGCTATTTGCCGAAACCGAATTGCAGCGTCAGGCCGCGATCCAAGTGGCTGGTGGCCGCTTGTCGCGCCAGATCGCCCAATGGCAGGCACAGATTTTGCGCCTGTCAGCAATTGTCGAAGCCGAACTGGATTTCTCTGACGAAGATGATGTGGTTCCAGCCAAGCTGGACGAGGTTCGCGGCATTGCCGCCGATCTGTGCGGGGAGGTCCAAGCCATTCTGGCGCGACCGCGGGCAGAAAAGCTGCGCGATGGCATCAGGATTGTGCTCGGCGGTCCACCCAATAGCGGCAAATCGACTTTGCTTAACGCAATGGTCGAGCGTGAAGCCGCTATCGTGTCCGCGACCGCCGGAACGACGCGCGATGTGATCGAGGTCCCGGTGGCAATTAACGGCATTCCCTTTGTGTTTGTCGACACTGCCGGCGTTCGTGATGAAGGGGCCGAGGAGATTGAACGGATTGGTATTGGTCGGGCGCGGAATCAGTTTGCGCAAGCGGACATGATTTTGTGGCTGGGCGCAGAAGGCGAGGGGCCAGACCATCCCCATGTGCTGGAAATTGCGTCCCGGCTGGATCATCCCGACCATCAACCGAAGAGCGGAGCGGCTCTGACCCTGTCGCCGACGACCGGAGAGGGGATGGAGACCTTGACGGCTTTGCTGGTAGAGCGTGCACGGACGATCCTGCCGCGCGCTGATGAAACCAGTGTCAACGAACGACAAGCCGGTCATTTGAAGGCCGCGCTGGCGCAATTGGATGCTGTCGGTGAAACAGATGATTATCTGATTATCGCCGAGCAATTGCGTTTGACGCGCGCGGCGCTCGATGCGTTAACCGGAACCGCGAGTACGGAGGATATGCTCGACAGCCTGTTTGGAAAATTCTGTATCGGCAAATGATCGACAGATGTTTCACGTGGAACAGCCGAATCGATGCCGGATCATTTTGACCTCGACCGGGGGTTGCGGTATGGGCGCGGCATGACTCAAGATTTTGATCTGATAGTTGTGGGCGGCGGCCATGCCGGCTGCGAGGCGGCTGCGGTTGCGGCACGGATGGGCGTGCGCACGGCACTGGTGAGTTTCACCAAAGATGGCATTGGCGCAATGTCCTGCAATCCCGCGATTGGCGGGCTGGGCAAGGGCCATCTCGTCCGCGAAGTCGACGCTTTTGATGGATTGATCGGCCGCGCGGCCGACGCTGCGGCGATTCACTATCGCATGCTGAATCTGTCCAAGGGTGCAGCAGTGCAAGGGCCGCGGGTGCAGGCGGATCGCAAGCTGTATAAAGCAGCGATCCACGAGATGCTCGACGCACAGAAGAATTTGTCGATTGTCGAAGGCGAAGTCGCTTCGCTGGTTATCGTCGATCGGTCGGTGCGCGGAATCCGAATGGTCGATGACACCATAATATCAGCAGCGGCGGTTGTTCTGGCCACCGGGACATTTCTCAATGGCAAATTGTTTCGCGGGGAAGAGGCGGTGGCTGGCGGCCGCACCGGGGAAGCCAGTGCGGTTTCGCTCGGCCAGCAAATTCGTGATGCTGGCTTGCCGATCGCCCGCCTGAAAACAGGGACACCACCTCGGATAGACGGGCGGACGATTGACTGGGCTGCTTTGCCTGAACAACCATCTGATGGTGGTACGTGGACGATGTCAGCCCTATCCGAGCGACGCACCGTCCCGCAGACTTTCTGTGCAGTGAGCCGGACCACTCCGGCAACCCATGATATTATTCGCGCCTCGCTCGACCGGTCACCGCTGTTTAGCGGGGCCATTGATGCGCAGGGGCCACGTTACTGTCCGTCAATCGAAGACAAGATTCACCGGTTTGCGGATCGCGATTCCCACCAGGTATTTCTCGAACCCGAGGGTCTTGATACGGCTCTGGTCTATCCCAATGGTATCAGCACCTCATTGCCAACCGATGTGCAGCTGGACTTTGTTCGTACGATGGAAGGTCTGTCGCAGGCTGAAATTGTCGTACCAGGTTATGCGGTGGAATATGATCATATTGATCCGCGCGCGCTGGATCGTAACTTGATGGTCCGGGATCTTGAGGGTCTCTACTGTGCGGGGCAGATTAATGGCACGACCGGTTATGAAGAAGCGGCGGCTCAGGGCCTGATCGCTGGGATGGGCGCGGCCTGTGCAATACAGAGACGGGCTGCCCCGGAGCTCGATCGCGGTACCAGCTATATGGCGGTGATGATCGATGATCTGATCCTGCAAGGGGTAACCGAGCCCTATCGGATGCTGACGGCCCGGGCGGAATATCGTCTGCGTCTGAGAGCCGACAATGCGACCACAAGGCTGTCGCCGGTGGCGCAACAATGGGGCTGCCTCGGCGAAAAGCGCAGCCGATGGTTTACCCAGCGCGACGCGGATCGGTCTGCGCTGTTGCAACAATTGCAGACCGTCTCTTCAAGCGAAACACTGGCTGATGCGGGGATCAATGTCCGTCGCGACGGGACCAAGCAATCTCTGTTTGACTGGCTGCGCTTTCCCAACATTGCCATTGCTGATCTGCAGTCTGTGGATCCCAGCTTTGCGGACTATGATGCCGACATCGTGGCCGAGATTGAAGAGGATGCGCGCTATGCGCCTTATCTCGAACGCCAGGAATCGGAGCTCCGCGAATTGCGAGCGAATGAGAAGATCGCTCTGGGTGACGCGATTGATTATGCCGCGATAGCCGGTCTGTCGAACGAGATGGTCGAACGGCTCAATAGCGCGCGTCCGGAATCGCTGGCGGCAGCGGCGCGGGTGCGCGGGGTGACACCGGCTGCCCTGGCGGCAATACTGGTCCATGCGCGGCGCCTCGGAACCGGGACCATCGCTGCGTGACGGAAGAAGAAGCGCAAACATGGTTGCGCAGCCACTGCGATGTTTCGCGTGAAACATGGGCCCAGCTGGAGCTTTTTCTGGCGCTGCTGGCCGAAGAGATGCAACGGCAGAATCTGATCTCGCGCGCCAGCGCGGACCATATCTGGGCCCGCCATGTTGTCGATAGCGCCCAGCTTCTTTTGCACGCCCCCAAGGAGCAGCAGGACAAGGTCTGGCTGGACCTGGGAACGGGTGCTGGCTTTCCCGGTATCGTGATTGCGATATTGAGTTCGTTCAAAGTCCATATGGTGGAATCGCGAAACCGCCGTGTAGAATTTCTGCAGTCGGTCGTGGAAAAAGCCGGCATTGCAGGGAATGCCGTGATATTTGGCGATCGCCTTGAAAAAATTCCGACGCTTCCTGTTGATGTGATCAGCGCGCGCGCCTTTGCTCCGCTCGACAGACTTTTGGCACTTTCGCACCGGTTTTCCACAGAAAAGACGGTTTGGCTCTTACCAAAAGGGAAAAATGCGGTAAGGGAGATGAAGAGCTTGCCGGCAGAAAAGCAAAAAATGTTTCACGTGGAACAGAGTTTGACCGATACCGATGCCGGAATTTTAATCGGATTGGGTTGAAACCCTGGTTTTGCGGTGATGATGCAAAGGGTCTTCGAATTATGATTCGGATAGCAATAGCCAATCAAAAGGGCGGTGTCGGCAAGACGACAACAGCTATCAACATGGCCACAGCCTTGGCCGCCAGTGGCTGGAAAGTCCTGTTAATTGACCTCGATCCCCAGGGCAATGCGTCGACCGGACTCGGCTTGAATCAGGCGGTTCGGGTGCATAGTAGCTATGATCTTCTGGTGTCGGAAACCCCGCTTAAGGACTGTGTTCTGACCACCCGCGTGCCTGGGCTTGATGTCGTGCCGGCCACGGTCGATCTGTCCGGTGCTGAAGTGGAGCTTGTCGAATTTGAGGAGCGCACCCATCGTCTGAAGCGGGCGATTGATGCCGGTGACGAAGGACAGTGGGATATTTGTCTGATCGATTGTCCGCCCTCTTTGGGATTGCTGACGCTCAATGCGATGGTGGCGGTGGAATCGCTGCTGGTTCCCTTGCAATGCGAGTTTTTCGCGCTTGAGGGGCTCAGTCAGCTGTTGCAAACCGTGGAACGTATTCGCGCTCGGTTTAATCGGGTGCTGTCGGTCATGGGCGTTGTATTGACCATGTATGATCGCCGCAATAAACTGACCGAGCAGGTATCGGATGACGTGCGGGCCTGCCTTGGGGATGTCGTCTTTGAAACCGTCATTCCGCGGAATGTCAGGCTTTCCGAGGCACCCAGCCATGGCTTGCCGGCGCTGATCTATGATCATCGCTGCAGCGGATCCGAGGCCTATATAAATCTGGCGCGGGAACTGATCTCCCGTCTGCCTGAGCGAAAGGTGGCGGCATAATGGCTGACAAGGATGAAACCCAGACGCCGAAAAAGGCCAGCAAGAAGCCGACGGGGCTGGGGCGTGGATTAAATTCGCTCTTTGGTGATATCCGCCGCGAAGAATCGATAGAAGAATCGCCGCCTGGAGATGGAGTGGTTAGCGGCGCAGATAGTCCGGTTGATGGTCTGCGTCTGGTCGCGATTTCTGATATTCGGCCGAATCCCGATCAGCCACGCCAGCATTTTGATACCGATGCGCTCGATGAACTGGCGGACAGCATGAAAGCCCGCGGCGTGATTCAGCCAATTGTCGTGCGGCCGCATGGCAAGAATTTTCAGATTGTCGCTGGCGAACGGCGCTGGCGCGCGGCCCAACGGGCGCGCTTGCACCAGATTCCGGCCATTGTCCGCAGCTTGAACGATGCGGAAACCCTTGAGATAGCGATTGTCGAGAATGTTCAGCGTCGGGACCTCAACGCGATTGAGGAAGCCGAGGCCTATGCCAAGCTGAAGGAAGATTTTGGCCATAGCCAGTCGAAACTGGCCGACCTGGTCGGAAAATCGCGGAGCCATATCGCGAATTTGATCCGTCTGCTGGAACTGCCGGAGCCCGTGCGGGCGTTGGTCAGCGATGACAAACTATCCATGGGCCATGCCCGCGCCCTCATCAATGCGCCTGAAAGCGAAGAGCTCGCTGAACGGATCGTCAAACAGGGGCTATCGGTGCGCGACACCGAGAAGCTCGTCCGCAAGGCCCTCGGCGGCCCGGGCCGCAAGACGGCGAAGCGCCGATCTGCGGTGACCGAGAACGATGCCGACATCCGGGCGGTCGAAAACCATCTCGGGGATCTGCTTGGATTGAAGGTGACGATTCAGACCCATGGGCAAGGGGGCGCGGGGTCGATGACGATAGACTATAGCAATCTCGACCAGCTCGATCTGATCTGCCAGCGCTTGACCGGTGAGCATATCTAGTTGCCGCCTGATCGAATGGCCCGCTAAAAACACTTATAAAACAATGTCTTAATATCTTAAGGCAAAATTAACTATGACTGGCAGCAAAACCTTATCCTTTCCCGTGGATAAGCATTTTTGAATGTTGGCATACCAGCAATGACCAGTGGGTTTGGTGATTGCGCTCGGGATGCTCTTTCGACTGTTAAGTAGTAATATATAGGGACCAGAACATATGTCTAAATTTATCAAAGCCGCTGTGGCTTCTTCCGTGCTTGTTGCGTCTGCAATGGGTGCCAATGCCGCTCACGCTGCGACCGCTTCTGCCGACGCACGGGCCAACATCCTGCAGCAGGTTACCGTGACCAACTCCACCGATCTTGACTTTGCAACGATCATTTCCGGCGCTTCTTCAGACACCGTTTCGGTCAGCTCCGCTGGTGCCGTGACCTGTGGCGCCGCTCTGGTCTGCTCGGGTACGACGACTGCAGCTGCTTTTGCTGTCTCCGGCACGACCGGTCAGACCGTAGACGTATCTTCGGATGCTACGGTTACGCTGAACAGCGGCGGCAACAACATGACCGCAACTCTGGCTCCTAGCGTCACCACCATCCTTCTGGACGGTACCGATGCCTTCACCGTTGGTGGTGTATTGACGGTTGGTGCTAACCAGCCTGATGGTGCTTATGCCGGTACGTTTGACGTTACCGTCAACTATCAGTGATAGCGATCCGGGTGGTCCCAGCGGCCATCTGACGACATAGCGGAAAGCCCGTCTGCAGCGTCGGTTGCAGGCGGGTTTTCTGCGTTTTGGCGATCCGTTGTGAAGTCATGACACCGAGTCGCATCCCTGGAAACCGGCCCAAATTTGCTATGGTTAGCGCTTTGGTAACCCTCTTTCGGCATAGTGTTTCCTGTGGGGATATGCGTGGACCAGCGCATTATCCGGAATGCGTATTAACCGGAGAAGACAATGATAATGAGTGCTGCAAAACGCCTGACCAGAAAGACCAGAAACTGGACGGGCCTTGCTCTTGGTATAATCGCCTTGGGATTGCCCGGAACAGCCGCCCAGGCCGCAGGCGATCTGCTCGTGGCGCCGACCCGGATCGTTCTGGACGGTCAGCGCGGTACCGAAGTAATTCTGAATAATATTGGTTCAGAAACAGCTACTTACCGGATCTCCCTCGAATTGCGCCGGATGACGCCCGAGGGCAAGCTCGATGAGGTCACCGACGAGGAAGCCAATGCCCAAGAGCAAGCCGCGAAAGCCATGATTCGTTATGCGCCGCGCCGCGTGACTCTGCCACCCAATCAACCGCAGGCCATTCGCCTGGGTATTCGCCCACCACGCGATCTGCCGGACGGTGAATATCGCGCCCATTTGCTGTTTCGCGCAATCCCCAAAGCGCAAGCGGTCACCGAACAGAGCAATCCGAATGGCGGCCTGACCATCGCGCTTACGCCCATTTATGGTGTAACCATTCCGGTTATCATTCGTCAGGGCAATTTGCAGGCCACCGCTGGCATTGCCAATGCGCGAGTCGAAACCGATGATAATGGCCAGGCGTTTGCCTTCGATCTTAGCCGGACCGGAGACCGATCAACCTATGGCGAGATCCGGGTCCTCAAACAGGGCCAATCCGAGCCGATTCTGGTCGCCCGGGGCATTGCCGTTTACCCCGAAGTCTCGCAGCGCTCGGTTGCTCTGCCGATCCCGCCGGAAATTGCCGCACAGCTGAAAGGCGCTCTGTCGGTGGAATATTATGAGCCCGACAATGTCGGCGGCGGCTTGATCACCAAGACTCAAATGGTTCTTAGATAAGACTGTTTAACAATAACTTGCTCTGACTTCACGCCGTTAAGAAGCCAGATATGACAAGATGACAGAACCAGAAAACATCATTTGTCAGCGCCTGAAAACGCTGACCCGGGCCGCGGGGATCATGCTGATCTCGGCGGCTTCGGCGTTTCTGGTGCCTGCCGCACAGGCGCAGACTTCGACGGCAGCGTCTGCGACCAGCTGGACGGCCAATGATGATGATGCCCTGCTGTTTGATTTGCGGTCCGGCAAATATCGCCTCGGTGACGGCATTCGCGGCTATCAGACCGATCGCGGTGTCTGCGTCGACTTTGCCGATGTGATCATGGCCTTTGATGTACCAATCCGGTTAGACAAAAAGTCGCGCCGCGCAACTGGCTGGGTGTTTGCCGAGCGTGAAAGCCTGGTGATCGACCGGGACAGTGCTACGGTACAAAAGGTGAACGACCGGAAAAAGCTGCAATCCCGGGACATTTACGACACGCCGGAAGGCTGGTGCGTCAACGTCGACAGCCTGTCGCGCTGGTTCGATATCGCGTTGCGCCCGGATCTGTCCAACGCGTTGCTGGTGATTGAATCCGACCGCAAGCTGCCGTTCCAGCAGGCGCTGGAGCGCAAGGAGCGCGCCGCCAAGATCCGGCCTCGCAAGAATTTCGATCTGTCCTCGCTGCCGCAATCGACCGAACCGTACAAGTTCTGGCGCACCCCTTCGGTCGATGTCGTGGTGTCCGCAGGTGGCTTGCGAGACCAGCGTTCCGGCCAGAAACTCGATGCCCGCTACGAGCTGTTTGCCTCTGGAGAGATTGGCAAGGCGTCGTTTGATGCGCGCCTGTCATCGGATGACAGTGCGATTCCCGAAAGTCTGCGGGTGCGGGCCTATCGGACGGATCCGAAGGGAGAGTTGCTCGGGCCGCTCAAGGCCACGCATTTCGCGCTGGGCGATATTTCGACCATTTCGACACCTCTGGTCTCGCAAAGCACGGTGGGCCGGGGCGCGCTGGTCACCAATCGGCCGGTAGACCGCCCGGACAGTTTTGATCGCACCAGTTTTCGCGGTGAATTGCCAGCCGGCTGGGACGCCGAACTGTATCGCAATGGCCAGCTGCTCGCCTTTGCCGATAATCGCGCCGATGGTCGCTACGAATTTATCGATATCCCGCTGCTTTACGGCCAAAACCGGTTTGAAGTGGTGCTTTACGGTCCGCAGGGCCAGATTCGTAGGGACGTCAAGGATGTGCCTGTCGGCCTGGACTCGATCCCGCCGCGGAAAACCTATTATTGGGCGGGTGGACAGCAAACCGGCAAGGATCTGATCAGTTTCAGCGATTTTGAACCGATCCGCCAGGCGGGCTGGCGCGGCGGTTTCGGCCTCGAGCGCGGCCTGAACGCCAAAACCGCGGTGTCGGCCTCCTTGTTCAGTCTGCAACTCGATGGAATTCGGCGCAATTATCTCGAAGCATCGGTACGCCGTGCGGTTGGCCCCACCCTGGTGGAGCTCACCGGGTCTTCCGATTTCGAAAATGGAACCGCTTTTCGCGGTCAGCTGCTCGGACGCCTGGGCAGCAGCTTCATCACCGCGGAATCGATATGGGCGCAAGGCGGATTTCGCTCGGACCGGATCGCCGAACGGGTGAATGGGCGCCACAGCATCTCGATCGATCATAATTTCAAGCTGGGCAGCAAGATCATGCCCTTCCATATTGACGCGCAATATGAAACCCGGACGGATGGCCGGCGATCGCTCGAAGTCACGGGCCGTACATCATTGAATTTAAGACGTTTTTCTCTAACCAGCGAGTTGAGTTGGGAAAAGCGGTTCAGCGATTTTGGTCCCGATCCGCCAGATCGGGCCGAGGCGCGGCTATTGGCCAATGGCCGGGTCGGAAAAGTCCGGTTGCGCGGCGAGGCAACCTATCAGGTTGCGCCCGAAAAACGTTTCCAAAGGGTTAATTTCACCGGCGAATGGCGCGCCGGGGACCGCGCTGACTGGCGCGCGGAATTGGGCTATGATGCCGAACTGGATCGCGGCCGGATTGGCATGGGCCTGATCCGGCGCTTTGACAGATTTTCACTGACGGCCAGCGCCGAAGCCGCCACCGATGGCTCGATCGCCGCGGGGCTGAATCTCGCCTTCAGTCTGGGACCCGATCCACGCAATGGAAAGATTCGCTTTTCTAACAATAAGTTAGCCAATAGCGGACAAGCGCTGGCGATCGTCTATCGGGACGAAAACCGCGATGGCAAACGCCAGCCGGACGAGGAAGTGGTGGAAAATGTCGAACTGACCGCCGGCCAGACCACTGCGCTGACGCCGACCGATGCCAGCGGACAGTCGATCATCGACAATCTCGAGCCGTTCCGGCCGGTGCTGATCGGCATTGACAGCAGCAGCCTGTCTGATCCCTATGTTCAGCCCGCGCTGCCGGGCATCGTGGTAACGCCGCGGCCAGGTATTGCGTCGACGGTCGAACTGCCACTGGTCAGCGCCGGAGAAGTCGAAGGCACGCTGATCCGCTCCGGTGGCACGCCACTGGCGGGTGTCGGGCTGGAATTGCTCGATAACAAGGGGCGCGTGGTGCGCAAGACGCAGAGCGAGTTTGACGGCTTTTTCCTCTTTGAAAGCGTGCCTTACGGGACATATGGCGTCCAGATCGAAGCGCTGTCGGCCCAGGTGATCAAGGTCTCGCCGACGCTGAATGTGGTGGCCGTGGTCAATGATGCCAATCAGGTTGCGAAGCTTGGCGCGCTTGTCGCTGCCAGCGATGCCGTAATGGCGCAGGCGGCGGAGGTGCCGACCGGTGCGCCACTCGGGTTTCCGGAGCCCTGATTCATCTTGTGCGCAAGGGCAGTCCTGCTAGGGTTTGAGCGATCCGATCAACCCTTTTCGCGCAACAGGTCCCTATCATGCAAGTCATCGCCAACGGCATTAATATTGAAATCGAAGATCATGGGGATGCCGAAAACCCGGCCATCCTGCTGGTCATGGGCTTCTCCGCCCAGCTGGTCTACTGGCCGCTCGATTTCGTCAACGGGCTAGTCGATAGCGGCTTTCGCGTCATCACCTTTGACAATCGCGATGTCGGTTTGTCGCACAAGTTTGACAATGCAGACGCGCCCGGGCCGCTGCGGCAGCTGTTCGCCAAGCGGTTCTTCCCCAGCCGGAAACTCGCCCCTTATGATCTCAGCGATATGGCGAAAGATGCGATTGGCGTGCTCGACGCGCTGAATATCGACAAGGCCCATATCGTCGGGGCGTCGATGGGCGGGATGATCGGGCAGCTGATCGCCGCAGACCATGCCGAACGGGTGCTGAGTTTCACGCCGGTCATGTCATCAACCAACGGCCCCGGCTTGCCCGGCGCGGAACCGGCGGTGCGCAAGGCGCTGATCCGATCGGCCCGATCGCGCGCACGAACACCCGATGAGGCCTTGGTCAACGGCATGGCCTTCTCGACAATTATCGCATCGGAAGAAGGCCGCAACCGGCAGGAAGAACGCAAGGCCTTGCTGCAAACCGCGCTTGACCGCTGTTTCTATCCCCCCGGGCCACGCCGCCACATGGCGGCGATTATCGAGACTGGCGATCTGCGGGCGGTGGCCCGACGAATTGCGGTGCCGACGATGGTGATCCACGGTGTCGAAGACCCGCTTATTCCGCATCCGTGCGGCGCCGATATTGCGGCCAATGTCAATGAGGCCCGTCTCGAGCTGGTCGAAGGCATGGGGCATGACCTGCCACCAAGTAAATTACCGCTGATGGTGGAAATGATCGCGGCCCATTGCCGGGCGGCCTGACGGGTCTAATCGTCCACCGGCAGGCAGTAGCTGACCGTATAGCCGGACATGCTGATGCGGTTCGGTATTTCGTCGACTGTGTCACCATCCACCTGAAATAATTCAATATTATTCGATCCGTCGAGGGAATCGATCGTCAGGGAATCGGCGCGTGTCTGTTCAACAAAGGGCAGGGCCGCCGGGTCTTTGCGCCGCGCCACGGCCAGCATGAATCGCAGATAGCGGCTTCGACTGGCCTGGGTCAGGCTGATCAGAATGAAATGATCGGATCCCAGCGCGGCATCCGGCGAGAGCGACCAGGAACCGGCAAATTGACGGCTTTTGAGAATATAAAAAGCCTCGCAGAGCTGCTGTTTTGACCCGCCGCTGCGGGTTTGCACCGTCAGCAGAAAACGGCGCCGTGGCCAGCGCCAGAAAAGGCGCAAAAAGGACAGGGCATAGGCAAATGCACCTGTTTTCCGTTTCAATGCGGGCGAGTGGCGCGCCACCGCTATGCCATCCGGGCCGGCGCTGAGGCAGGCGACGAACGGGCGATCGTCGCTGGTGACGACGGGTTCTTCAAACCGGCCTGCCGCACCCGCCAAATATCCCGACATGACCTGGCTGGCAAACCGTTCCGGATCTGCGGGATAGCCCAGTTCGCGAGCGACCAGATTCACCGTGCCCGACGGGAAGATGCAGAGCGGAACCGATGCCATGTCATCGGCCATCGCTGCGAGGACCAGCCGCAATGTGCCATCGCCGCCCGCGACGCAAATCAGGTTGCTGTCATGCGCGAGCGCCACCCGGCCGTCGGATTGGGTCTGGCTCTGAACGACCGTGGCACCGCAGGCTTCAAAGGCCTGGGCGAGGACATCCAGCCGCAAGGCATGGTGGGTCCCCGACGCCGGATTATGGATCAACTGCACGCGCATCGACAGGACATGGCGATATTCTGGCGGGCGCGTCAACGTCTTCTGTCGCAATTGCTGTTTCCATCCGGCTGTCAACCGCTTAGGTTCGCGGGAGAGCGGGGGGCAGGACATGCGCAAGACAATCACCATAATCGGCGGCGGATATGCCGGGACCATGCTGGCGCGGGCGCTGGACGACCATGGGTCGGTCACGCTGATCGAACCGCGCGACCGTTGGGTTCACAATGTCGCCCTGATCCGGGCGATGGCGCGACCGGAATTGCTGGACGAAATTGTCCTGCCTTATGATCGGTTGCTGAAACAGGGCAGGGTTATCCGGGACCGGGCAACCGCGATCCACGGGACCACCGTGACCCTGACCGATGGGACCGAAATGGCTGGCGACATGCTGATCGTCGCGACGGGTTCCAGCTATGCCGCGCCGTTTAAAATGCAGGGCGACGACAGCGCAGCCTTTCTGACCAAGGCCCGACGGGTCGCCACGCAAATCGGCAAAGCCAAGGCGCTGGCGATTGTCGGCGCGGGCGCTGTCGGGACGGAATTGGCGGGGGAAATTGCTTTTGCCCATCCGGAAAAGCAGGTGACCTTGCTGTCCGCGAGCGACCATTTGTTTCCGGACTATCCTCCCAAATTGGGCAAGGCGATTCAGCGCCAGCTGGGCGAGCTTGGGGTCAAGTTGCGGCTGGGCGAACGGATCAGGAAGCTCAAACGCACCGATCAACCTTATGTCCCGACCAGCGGAAAGTTGAAACTGGCGGACGGATTTCCGATCAGCGCCGATCTCGTGATTCCGGTGATCGGGGCACAGCCGGTCACTGATGTGATCCAGAGCTGTGATGGTGTCACGGTCAATGATCAAGGCAAAGTCACCGTGGATGACTGGCTGCGCCCGACCGACAATCCCGATCTGTTCGTTGTTGGCGATATGGCCGAGACCGGCGACAGCATGACAATTGTTGGATTGACTCGCCAGGTCGGCTGGCTGGGCAAGGCGATCAAGGCGCGCTTGCGCGGCAAAGCCATGACCGCCATCAGGCCTTACAAGCCCTGGCCTAAACCTCTGATATTGCTGCCTTTGGGCCCCGATAAAGGCGCCAGCGCTTTGCCTTTCGGGGTGACCGGCCCACTGCTGACATCAGCGATCAAGGGCAAGAAACTGTTCCTGCCTCGCTATTATCGCGAATTTGACTGGACCCCCTGAACGCAAAGCGCGGCCGGGTCCAGCTGTCTGGTATCAGGCCGGCTGCAGATCCAGCATTTTCAAGGCCATCGCCTTGGCGCTTTTATAGTCCGGTTTGCCATTGGCTGCGCGAGGCACGGTATCGACCGGCAGGAACGCGCGCGGTGTTTTATAGTCGGCCAGCTTGCCGCGGACATGCGCCTGCAGGGCGCTGTCATCAAGAGCACCATCCGCGAGCGACAGCACAGCAGTCACTTTCTCACCGAAACGATCATCCGGCACGCCGACCACCAAGCAGTCATAGACACTGTCATGGGTCTTCAGCGCTTCCTCGACCTCTTCCGGGAAAATCTTTTCGCCGCCGCTATTGATACAGACCGATCCGCGCCCAAGCAGGGTCACCGAGCCATCGGCTTCGACGGTCGCGAAATCGCCCGGAATGGAATAGCGGACGCCGTTAAACGTCTTGAACGTCGCAGCGCTTTTTTCCTCGTCCTTATAATAGCCCAGCGGGACCATTCCGCCGTTGCAGATCATCCCGATATCACCGGATCCCGGCTGAATTTCTTCGCCATCTTCGGTGAGAATCTTGGTGGTGTCGGCCATGTCGAAGCTGGCGGTCTTGTCGGCGTTCACATTTTCACGGGTCACCATGGACGCGCCCATGCTGCCTTCGGTCGAGCCCATGCTGTCGACAATCACCATTTCAATATGCTCGAGCAGGCCTTTCTTGACTTCGGAGGACCACATCACACCGGAAGAGCCCATCATCTGCAGCGCTGATAAATCATAGCTTTTGCCCGCTGCCTTGGCGTCGTTTAGTGCGGCCAGCATCGGTTTGGCAAACACGTCGCCGACAATGGTGAGGTCGGTGGCTTTTTCCTTTTCAGCGAGGTCCCACAGCGCCGCGGGATCAAAATGGCGATTATTGAACAGGATGACGCAGCCACCCAGCGCGTGGGGGATCATCGCGCCGATCCACATGCCGGTGCCGTGCATGATCGGGCAGGCCGGGATCGACCGGCTGGCGGCGCCCGCCGCGTGCAAGGCCTGGGTCAGCGGGCCAAAGCCGGCCGCGCCTTCGGGCAGGCTCATTTCGCGCATTTCAAAGCCCTTGGTGAACAAGGCGCTGGAAAAGGTCTTGTGATCATACATCACGCCCTTGGGCATCCCGGTCGTGCCGCCGGTATACAGCATGTAGAGATCGTCATCCGATCGCGGTATCACTGGCATCGGGCTGGCGGCGGCTACGGCGGTTTCATAGTCGACCGCGCCCTCCAGATGCTCCCCGGAACCGTCGGCAATTTCGAGGAACAGTTTCACATGCTCGAGCTGATCGCGGATCGCTGCAACCCGCGGCGCGAATTCGGCGTGGAAGACCAGAGCCTCGCTATCGCTATTATTGATCACATGGGTCAGCTCGGCTTCGAGATAGCGATAATTGACATTGACCGGGCAGATACGCGCTTTGAACGCCCCGAATTGTGCTTCCATATATTCCGCGCAATTATAGGCATAGATGGCGATCTTGGATCCCGCCTCCAAGCCGTGATCGGTCAGCACCTGCGCAACCCGCGCGGCGCGGTTTTCATATTCGGCCCAGCTATAGCGCTTGTCGCCATCGATCAGCGCCGGTTTTTCAGGAATCGCCTGGGCTATATTTTCCCAGATATCGGCCATGTGCCAGCTCATCAGATTCTCTCCTATTTTTTCTAGGAGCATAGCTGGATTCCGATGATCCGCAAGATAGACAGCTACTGAATTTTTACACGATTTCGATAGAACGCGTCCCTGGCGCGGGTGGTTTCTCGGCGCCGCCGGCAAAACATTGCGCGATCGCCATCCACCGAGTGGCATTGGGACCGGTCACTTTCAGACCGGTATCCGCAATATTGCGGGTCTGGGTGACGACTTGGCAAAATTCCTCTGCGAGGCCCTCGATCCGCTCGACATCGCTGGCATCGCCATAGTCCCAGCTTGCCCCGGACGGCGCTGTCAGCTTGAGATAGGGAACCGGCTCGGGCGCTTCCTCGCCATTGACCTTGAAGGTCCAGCCATAGGTGTTGAGTCCGATCATCACGATATTCCGGATGCGGTCCTGATTGGTGCGCTGAATCCCCAGCACGTCGTAAATCGCCTGGGCATGGGACCAGTTTTCCATCAGCCGCGCGGTGATCGATGACCGCACGCTCATCGACGGCCCGGCCCATTCGACACGCATGGCCGGATCGGCGGCACCAAATTCCGGAGCCATTTTCTGGTAGAAATCCCGCCAGGTGGCAACCAGCGGCTGGCCCGACAGACCGTCGAGATAGTCCGATTCAAAGAAGCGCATCGAGCTTTGCCCCTTCATGCCGGCCATGGCCTGCTTGAAAAAGCCGTGAAACTGCTCCGGTTCGGTCAGCGACCAGTAAGCGGCCATGTTCCAGATATGCAGGTGGCGGATGATGGCGTTGATCGTCCACTGCTTGAAGCCGGTTTCCTGTTCCATCTGTTCATCGGACAAATCCTTGACCAGCGCGTGGATCGCTTCGCTTTCATCGAGAAAATCCTGGGCCTGTTCCATCATGTTCGGTTCATTCCTTCTGTCCAATTTCCGCGAGGATCGCGTCGGTATGTTGTCCCAAAGCCGGGCTGGGGCCGGCGGGCGGCAATTTCTTTCCGTTGAGATAGGCGGGCGCGGCAACCATATCGATTGCGCCCAGGATCGGGTGATCCTGCTGCTCGAACGCAGCGATGGCCAACAGATGGTCGTGCGATTTGAGCTCTTCGAGCGACAGACATTGGGCGGCGGGCACATCCTGTGCGGTGAGGCCAGCGAGCATGTTTTCGGTATTGTGCCGCGGCTCTTCCGCCGCCACAACCGCCGCCAGTTCCGCCATATGCAGGCTGCGATTGGCCAGGCCTTTATATTTTTCTTCGCTTTTCAGGTCCGGCCGCCCGACCATGTCGAACACGGCGTCCCAATGCTCGTCGCTCATCGCGGCATAAGATATAGCGCCGTCGGTGGTCTTGAGCGGCAGCTGATAATAGTCGGCAAAGGGCGCGCCATGGGTCACGTCTTCATCCATCAGGGTGATATGCATGCCGCCGTCCGGCCACAGGAAGGCGAGGCAACTGGCCAGCATTGACAGGTCGATATGCTGGCCGTTGCCGTTGCGTTCCCGGGCAAATAGCGCAGCGGTAATCGCCTGGGCCGCGGTATAGGCGGTGACCTTGTCGCAGATCAGTGTTTTCATATAGGCAAAGCTGTCGGGATGGCCCTGGACCTTGGTAAAGCCGGCCATGGCCTGCATGACATGGTCATAAGCCGGGCGATCGGAGAGCGGCCCTTCGCGGCCAAAGCCGGTAATCGCGCAATAGATCAGGTCCGGCTTCTCGGCGCGCAGGGACGCGCTGTCGAGACCCAGACGCTGCATCACGCCGGGCCGATAATTGTGGATGACAACATCCGCATCGAGGCACAGCGCGCGGGCGGCGGCCACCCCGTCCGGATCCTTGAGGTCGAGCGTGATCGACCGTTTGGCGCGGTTGCAATTGTTGAACAGGCCCGAGATACCGGCTTTCTGGCTGCCCAGCCAGCGCATCGGATCGCCAATCCCCGGCGGTTCGACTTTGATCACATCGGCGCCTTGTTGGGCGAACATCATCGTCGCCAGCGAGGCGGTGATCATGGTCGAGAATTCGACAACCCTGATGCCTGAAAGCGGCTGTTCTGCGGTCGTTTCTGCCATGATATCTCCCGATTTTCAGCCTTCCAGCTGGCCTGCCAGCCGCTCATAGGCGGTGATAAAGTCTTCCTTGAATTCCTGCACCACCTGACCGGTCGAGAGCGGCTGGTTCATCAAACCGACGCCTTGCCCGACCCAATAGGTGGCGAGATCCTTGGCGCCCTGATTGTCGCCCTGGCTCAGCTTATCGATAGAGCGCAGCGGTGGTTCGGCAACTAGCGATTGTAGGGGCATGGGCAGGGGGGTCGGCGCACCTTCCGCTTCCCAGGCATCGGTCCACGGCGACCGCAATTGCCGGGACGGTTTGCCGGTGCGCGATCGCGCCCGCACCGTATCGCGCGAACTCGCCTGGAGCATTTTCTCTTTGACCACCGGATTGGTTTCCGCTTCCGCGGTGGTCAGCCAGACCGATCCGCACCACACGCCACTGGCGCCCATCGCCATAGCCGCCGCCATTTGCGCACCCGTGGCGATACCGCCGGCGGCGAGCACCGGGGTGTCGTCACCAATCGCCCGCAGCGCATTGCAGACTTCGGGGATCAGCACCATGGTGGCGACGTCGCCGGTATGGCCGCCCGCTTCGCCGCCGACCGCAATGATGATGTCGACGCCCGCGGCGACCTGCGCCATCGCGTGGTCCTTGGTGCCGACCAATGCGGCCACCGGAACGTCATGTTGGCGGCCCATGTCTGTCATCACCTGCGGCGGTACGCCCAGTGCATTGGCGATCAAGCCGATCGGATGCCGGAATGCGACGTCCAGAATCGCATCGGCGGTGCCGCCGCGGAGATTGTCGGTAAAGGCAACTTGCTCGCGGCGGATTTCTTCCTGACCGCTGGTTTCAACGCCATGACGTTTCATCAAGTCATTGGCAAACTGGATATGTTCCTCGGGAAGGCTGGCCAGCACCGCCTCTTCATCGAAGCGTTCGCCCTTGCCCTCGACCTTGTTCGGCACGATGATATCGAGGCCATAGGGCTTGCCGTCGACATGGTCATCGATCCAGCGCAATTCCTCCTCAAGCGTTTCGGGCGTACAGTTGACGCCGCCGAACACCCCCATGCCACCGGCCCTGGACACCGCAGCGACAACATCCCGGCAATGGCTGAACGCGACCAGCGGAAATTCGATACCGAGCATGTCGCAAATCGGGTTTTTCATCATCCTGTCCTCAAAGCTTGTTGTGATCTTGAAAACAGCTTGGGTGAAACGCCCGCCATTATCAACCCGATAAGCAAGGCGTGCGGGCAAAAAAAGGGGCCCCGCAAAGAGCCCCTTTTCTGTTCGGTTTGTCGCTATCGGCTAGGCGGCCTTGTAGAAGGTCTCGCCGGCATCGGCTTTTTCGCGGAAGCTCATCGGTGGCTTGAATCGCTCGCCATATTTCTGAGCCAGCATGTCAGCGGTGCGGACAAAATTGTCGACACCGATAGTATCGATATGGCTCATCGGACCGCCGGTCCAGGGCGCGAAGCCCCAGCCGAAAATGGCGCCGAGATCAGCGGACTGCGGATCGGACACAACGCCTTCGTGATAGCATTGGGCGGTTGCAATCAGCTGGATGTACATCAAACGCTGTTTGACTTCTTCCACCGTTGGCTGTTTCTCGGCGAGCGGGAAATGCTCTGCCAGGCCCGGCCATAATTTCTTCGAGCCATCGTCGGCATACTCGTAGAAACCGCCCCCGAAACGCCGTCCGCGCCGGTCGATCTTCTTGACCATCAATTCCATCAGATCCTCGGTTCCGCTGGGCACATAAGCATCGCCCATTTCTTCCTTGGTGGACGTCATGATATCATAGCCGAGCTGCAGGGTGGTTTCATCGACAATGGCCAGCGGGCCGATGGGCATGCCCATGGACACGGCCGCATTTTCGATCAGCGCAGGATTGACGCCTTCGGCAACCATCATGGTTGCTTCATTGGCATAAGGCGGGAACACCCGGTTGGTGTAGAAACCACGGACATCCTTGACAACAATCGGCGTCTTGCGAATGCGGGCATTGTAATCCAGCGCCACGGCCAAAGCCTTGTCGCCGGTTTCGGCACCCGGAATGATCTCGAGCAGCGGCATTTTCTCGACAGGCGAGAAAAAGTGCATGCCGATAAACTGATCGGGGCGTTCGCTATTCTTGGCAAGGCCGGTAATCGGCAATGTCGAGGTGTTCGATGCAAAGACCACATCCTTGCCGATGACCGCTTCGGTTTTCTTGATCACATCGGCTTTGACATCGGGCCGTTCGAACACCGCTTCGATGATCAGATCGACATCCTTGAGATCGTCATAATTATCGGTCGGTGTGATCCGCGCCATGAAAGCATCGGCTTTCTCTTGGGTCATCTTGCCGCGCTTCACGCCTTTGTCGACGATCTTCTGGCTGTAATCGATGGCCTTCTGTGCTTCGTCCATATTGCGGTCGAGCACGATGACATTCATGCCGCCCTTGGCCGTCACATGGGTGATGCCCGATCCCATCAGACCGGCGCCCAGCACACCGACGGTTTTCAATTCGGTTGGCGGCACGCCTTCGGGGCGCATCGCGCCTTTTTCGGCGGCCTGCTTGTTGACGAACAGGGTGCGGATCATGTTTTTCGACTGGGGTCCGCTGAGCAGCTTGGTGAAATATTTGCTCTCGACCCGCAATGCGGTATCGATCGGCAACATCGATCCTTCATAGAGACAGGACAGGATCGCCTTGACCGCTTCGTAATTGCCTTTGCTCTGCTTGAGCGCCATCGCTGAAGAGCCGAGGTAAAGGGGTACGGCGCGCGGGTCCATCGAACCGGCTCCGCCCGGGAATTTCCAGCCCTTCTTGTCCCATGGCGCCGACGCTTTCGGATTGGCTTTGACCCAGGCCTTGGCTTTGGCAATCACTTCGTCGGCCGGGACGACCTCATCGATGATTTTCTGGGCAAGCGCGGCTTGCGGGTTCATCGGCTGGCCCATCATGATCGCCATGCCGGCCGCTTGCAGACCGGCGAGGCGCGGAAGCCGCTGGGTGCCGCCGCCGCCGGGCAGCAATCCGACCTGGACTTCGGGCAGGCCGAGCTGGATCTTGGGATTGTCGGCACAGACCCGGTAATGACAGGCCAGTGCGAGCTCGAGGCCGCCTCCGAGCGCGAGACCGTTCAGGGCACAGGCGACGGGCTTGGCAAAGACTTTGCCCTTGAGCAGATCCTTGGCGCTGTGGCCGCCGGTTTCCATGCGGCGCAGTTCGCCGTTCAGGCCCCAGGCCTGGTCAAAGGCTTCCTTCATCGTCGTGGCTTTGGAGGAGCCGAGCATGTTCAGGTCGGCACCGGCGAGGAAACCGGACTTTTTGCCGGATGTAATCACCGCACCGGTGATCGCATCGTTGCTGATCAGTTCATCGACAAATTTGGGAAAGTCCGCCATCAACGCCTCGTTCCAGACATTCATCGTCTGGCCCGGGACATCGATGGTGACGAGGGCAATGCCATCGCTGTCAATCTCGACGGTGAGTGTTTCGTAAGTCATGTTTTATCTCCTGTACGCCCGCGCGGGGCGGGAGTCTCCTTGAGGTTAGCGCAACAGTTCCCCGCCTTTGCGGGGACACAATCCGGGTGTTCTAGTTCACCCGCTCAATGATGGTAGCGATGCCCATCCCGCCGCCGATGCACAGCGTCGACAGGGCGGTCTGCTTGTTCGAGCGCTCGAGCTCGTCCAGCACGGTGCCGAGGATCATCGCGCCAGTGGCCCCCAGCGGGTGACCCATGGCGATGGCGCCGCCATTGACGTTGATATCGCTATGATCGACATTCATCGCTTCCATGAAGCGCAGGACGACCGCCGCGAAGGCTTCGTTCAATTCCCACACGTCGATATCGCTGGCATCCATGCCCGCACGTTTCAGCGCTTTCTGGGCCGCAAATTCGGGGCCGGTCAGCATGATGGTCGGTTCTGAACCGATGGACGCCATGGAAACGATCCGGGCGCGGGGTTTCAGCCCATATTTGGAACCGGCTTCCTCGTTACCGATCAGCACCGCTGCGGCACCATCGACAATGCCCGAGCTGTTGCCGGCATGGTGGACATGGTTCATTTTCTCGACATCGGGATGCTTGAGGATCGCCACGTCATTAAAGCCCGGCATCTGCTCGCCCATCATCTGGAACGCAGGGTTCAGCGCGCCGAGCGACTGCATGTCGGTTTCGGGACGCATCAGTTCGTCATGATCGAGAACGGTCTCGCCAATGACATCCTTGATCGGCAGAATCGACTTGGCAAAGCGTTTTTCTTCCCAGCTTTTCCCGGCGCGCTTCTGGCTTTCGACCGCATAGGCGTCGACATCGTCGCGGCTATAGCCATATTTGGTGGCGATCAGATCGGCGGAAATGCCCTGCGGCACAAAATATTCCTGAAACACCAGGGACGGATCAGCCATGCCGCCCAACCCGTCGCTGCCCATCGGCACGCGCGACATGGATTCGACGCCGCCGCCAATCGCGAGATCGGCTTCGCCCGACTTGATCTTGCCCGCTGCGATATTCACCGCTTCGAGGCCGGAGCCGCAGAAGCGGTTGACCTGAATCGCCGAGGTGGTGTCGGCATAGCCGGCCTTGAGCGCCGCCATCCGGCTGATCACCGCGCCCTGTTCGCCAACCGGCGAGACACAACCATAGGCAATGTCTTCGACTTCGTGACCATCCAGTTCATTCCGATCATTAATCGATCCGAGCACTTGTGCGGCCAGGTCGAGAGCGGTGATTTCGTGCAGGCTGCCGTCGCTGCGGCCCTTGCCGCGCGGGCTGCGCACAGCGTCATAAATAAAGGCTTCGGTCATGCGATATTCCTCATTGTCGTGGTTCAGGGTGATTAACCGCATGATTAATGTTGCGTTGCAGCATAGTCAAGCAGTTTACGTAAACGTAAATAGTGTTTGGCACAGGCCTGCCGTCGACGAATCGCCACCGGCCGGGGGAACTCACCCTATACTATTCGAGGATGCTTTGATATTTCTGGCTGAACACGTCGCGGCCGACAATATAGCGCATGATCTCCGAGCTGCCGGCATAGATGCGGCTCATCCGCGCGTCGGTGAAGATCCGGCTGATCTCATATTCCTTCATATAGCCGGCACCGCCATGGAGTTGCAGGCCTAGATCGGCCATTTCCCATTCGATTTCGCTGCCCAGCATCTTGCCCTTGGCGGCGATATTCGCGGTGAGGCCGCCCTGGTTATGAATCTCGACGCAATGGTCAATATAGACCTGTAACATGTCGATCTTGGCGTCCAATTCGGCCATTTTGAACTGCGTGTTCTGCATGTCGGAGAGCTTCTTGCCAAAAACATCCCGCTCCATCACAAAGTCGCGCGTAATATCGAAAGCGCGGCGGGCCGAGGCGCCATAGCCGACCATCCCGATCAGGCGCTCTTCGGCGAGCCCCTCCATCAAGTGGATAAAGCCCTTGCCCGGTGTCCCCAGCTGGTTGGCCTTGGGAATCTTGACGTCCTTGAAGAACAGCTCGGCAGTATCCTGGGCGTGCAAGCCGATCTTCTCGAGATTGGCGCCGCGTTCAAAGCCCTCCATCCCGCGCTCGACAATCAGCAACACCATGGCATGCTTGTCGTCGACGCCGGCAATTTTCGCGGCGACAATAACGATGTCGGCGTTGATACCGTTGGAAATATAGGTTTTCGATCCGTTGAGCTGCCAGTAATCGCCCCTATCGGTTGCGGTCGTCTTCATGCCCGACAGATCGCTGCCGGCCCCGGGTTCGGTCATCGCCACGGCGAGAATCGTTTCGCCGCTGACACATTTGGGCAGGAACCGTTCGCGCTGTTCCTCATTGCCGATATTCTGGAAATAGGGCCCGACCAGCCGGCTGTGCAGGGTGTTATACCATTCGGCACAGCCTGCGCGGACGGTTTCCTCGATGATGATCTGTTCGTAGCGGAAATCATTATCGCCCATGCCGCCATATTTCTCGTCCGGCCAGATCATCAGAAAGCCCTGATCGCCCGCCTTTTTGAAAATCTCCCGGTCGACAATTCCGGCTTCCCGGAATTCGTCCATCCGGGGCGCCACTTCATCCGCCAGAAAGCGCCGATAGGCGTCGCGAAACATATGCTGTTCTTCGGTAAATTTGCGCATGAAAGATATCCTCAATTCGGTCGTGTGAGCGGTATGTATTGTGATTCTGTTCGGACTAGCGAGTCCGGTTTAATCGGTCAATTAATAGATCTGTGATGCGCGGCCGCCAACCTGTTCCTTCTGTCATCTCCTGACAACCCAGCCATGTCTCGCTGTTGCCCGTTGCAATATATTGAAAAGCCTTGATAAGGGCGCTTATGGCTATCGCATCAGACAAACCGTATATTCTCGGGCTCGGCGGCACGACGAATCCCGCATCTTCGACGGAACAGGCGCTGGCCATTGCGCTGAAGGCGGCGGCCGATCTGGGCGCTGAAACCGAATTATTCGGTTCCGACCGCCTTTGCGCGCTGCCCCATTACCGGTCAGATCCGGCTGGCCTGAATGATACCGGCAAGGCCCTGGTGGAAGCGGTTCGCCGGGCGGACGGGATCATCCTGTCCAGTCCCGGCTATCATGGCACGATTTCGGGCCTGGTGAAAAATGCGGTGGACTATATCGAGGAAACCGCCGGCGATGCGCGGGTCTATCTTGATGGCATTCCCGTTGGCCTGATCGTTACCGCCTATGGCTGGCAGGCCACCGGTTCCACGCTCGCGGCGTTGCGATCGATCGTTCACGCGTTGCGCGGCTGGCCGACTCCGCTCGGTGTCGGGATCAATGCGTCGGGCGGCATATTCAAGGACGGCCTCTGCGCCGATGACGGGGTGAACCAGCAATTGCATCTGGTCGCCGAACAGGTGTTGCGCGGCTCGCATCGCCGCTGATCGCGGCGCGCATGGTGGATCAATGATCCGCTGGCTGGTCGTAAAAGTCGCGATACCATTGCACGAAGCGCTGCAGCCCCTCCTCGAGCATCACCTTGGGCTGATATCCGGTCAAATTCTGGAGCTTTGATATATCGGCATAAGTGGCGGTGACATCACCCGGCTGCATCGGCTTCATGATCTTGTGAGCCGTTTTACCCAGTGCCGTTTCCAGCGCTCCGATCATGTCCATCAGGCCGACTGGCCGGTTGTCGCCAATATTCAGCAAGCGATTTTTGCCCGCTGGTGGCGGCGCATGCAGCGCCCCGATGATGCCGTCGACAATATCATCAATATAGGTAAAGTCCCGTGCCATCCGGCATTCGCCAAACACTGCGATCGGCTCGCCGGCGAGAATCTTTTGGGTAAATCCGAAATAGGCCATATCCGGCCGACCCCAGGGGCCATAAACGGTGAAAAAGTGCAGCCCGGTCTGCGGAAACCCGGAAAGCTTCGCATAGGCCTGGCTGATCAACTCGCCGGACCGCTTGGTCGCGGCATAGAGCGAAACCGGATCCATTGCCGCCTCGTCTTCGGCAAAGCCGGCACCGCCCATCGGGCGATCGCCAGAGACCGAACTCGAACTGGCATAGACGAGATGCTCGAAATTGGCGGCATGACGGCACGCCTCGAGAATCGCCAGATGCCCCTGGAGATTGGACTGCTGATAGGCGAACGGATTGTCGATACTGCAGCGGACCCCGGCCTGCGCGGCGAGATGGATGACCTTGCGAATTTGATGCTGATCCACCAGATCCCGTATCGCATCCGCAATATCCAGTTCGGCAAAGGTGAATCCGGACTGGGCCTGCAAATTGACCAGGCGGGCGGCTTTGAGCGCAGGGTCACAATAGCAGTTCATATTGTCGACACCGACAATAGCGGCGCCATCCGCGAGCAGCCGCAAACTGATCGCCCGGCCGATAAAGCCCGCAGCGCCGGTAATCAATATGGTGTCTTACATATCGTCGTTACTATCCATGCCGCCGAGGCGCTTGTGCCCGGATGATTACTGACCGGCATTGTTATCAGCAAGAGATAAAGATTTCCAATCTCTTGCGGCTTATTTGGTGCGCAGGATAATTTCCGATTCCGGCTTGTTTCGCTGGATTTCGTCGGTCGTCAGGCCTTGCAGCTCATGGGGAAAAATCAGCCAGTCGGCGGTTTCATGCAGAAAAAAGTCTGGTTGCAACAGCGTCTCGTTGCGCTCCGGCTTGTAATAGACCGTTGCCACACGGATATCGCGCGGCATATTGTGGCGGCACCGGCTGCCCAGTTCCTCGAGAAAAGCCTCGATGCTGCGGCCACTGTCGAACACGTCGTCAACAACCAGCAGGCTGTCATCGGGATTGAGCGTGTCGACCAGATAGCCCAGCGCAAAAACCGTAACCGTCCGCTCTTTTGTGTCGATGCCGCTATAAGAGGATGTGCGGATCGCGATATGGTCTGTCTCGACGCCGTGATATTCGAGGATTTCCTGCACCGCGATGCCCACCGGTGCGCCGCCGCGCCAGATCCCGACAATATGGGTCGGCTGAAAGTCGCTTTGCAGGATCTGCATGCCAAGCCGGAAAGAATCCGCCAGCAGGGCGTCGGCCGAAATATAGATTTTATCCGCAGTCATCGCCCTGGGCCTCCCGTTTGTCACCACGGTCCTAAATCGGATTGCGAGGGGGTACAAAGGCTTTCTCGGCCTGCTTTGCGGTCCGGGAAACAAAAGCGCAACGGGAAGGGTTGCAGCCGGCATCGCGCCAGAGCCAGATATTTCGGAAGGATCGAAACCCGTCGAAACCGGGACTGGTGCGGTCGAGAAGACTCGAACTTCCACGGGGTATTAACCCCACAGCGACCTCAACGCTGCGCGTCTACCAATTCCGCCACGACCGCACTGTCATCCGAACTAAGGCAATCTGCCTCCGGTAGGCGCGTGCCCTTAGCAAAGCGGTTCTGGACCCGCAACCGATATTCTTGGCTCCGCGACGCGCGCGCAATTAACCGTCGGCAGAAAAATGTCCCTTTTCCATACAATCTCGACGGGGCCATCCGTTTTCTAGGGCATGACATGCAAAAAACCCGGCATTAACTATCTATTTACCTTGTTTGGTGGCGCGGATCGGCGCTGTCCTGATGCCGATGTTTGAATTGCTTCTTCCCTTATTGCTGCTGGCGAGCAGCGACGCGGCAGAGACGGATTCCGCCGCGGGTGCGACCCGGCCGGTGGCCCGGGCCCCGGCGACCGCGCGGGCCCGGATTGTCAAAGGAGAGCCGGTACGCTTTGGCAATCTTGGCGCCCGACTGTCCGGCAGCGGCACATTTTCCCGCAATGGCAGCTATGCGCTGCCGATGGCGCGATCATCCGGCACACGGGTCAAGACGGGCGAACCGGTGCTAAGGTTGACCGAATTTCACTAGGACCATCGGTTGAATCTTTGGTTGTGGCGGCTGCGGCGGCCAATCGTCCTTATTCGCGGGACAAATCAGCCCAGCCGACCTCGAGCTGGCTGGCCGCGCGCGGCACATCGAGTTTCGCTTCGTTGAAATTGACCCGTGCGCCCGGCGCCAGTGCCGAGGCGGGCGCTTTCATCTTCCAGCTATAGACCACCCGGCCGCTGGCATCGCGCAGGATGACGAGCATGGGCGGCACGGATTGTTCGCTGTCGGTCGGATTGATGATCGTTCCGCTCGCGGCGAAATATTCGGTCCCGTCCGGCAAGGTGCGGCGGTCCTGTTTTGCGCTGAGTTCGATCAGCAAGGGCGTGTCTTCGACCGAAGCCATTTGATAGTCTTCAAACCAGTTTGGCGCGCCAAAGGCATAGAGTGCGCCACCGATCAAAACGACGAAAGCCGCGAAGGCAATGGCCGCTATTGTCCACAATTTGGCGGGGTTGCGGCGGGGCTTGAACGGCGGTTCATGGGCAAAGCTGCTATTTTCCGACACAAAGGGCGGCGCCATGGCCGGCGCAGCGGGAATCACCGGTTCGGTGACAGCGGCTTGTGGTGCCGGGCTGTCGGGTTCGGCCGGTTGCCCGCTCGGCTGCGCAGCCGGGGCTGCAGCCGCTGCCGGGCTGCCGTCGGCAACCGGCTCTGCCGGCGCTGCATTCTGGTTTTCCGGAGGGCGGGTTGTTGCGGGCGGCGTTTGCGGCTGGGCGGGTTTTTCCGGCGGCGTGAGCGCCGCGGCTTCCTGAAACCAGTTGTGGCGACACGAAGCACAGCGCACCGATCGGCCGGTCGGGCCGATGGCGCTGTCCGGAACAAGATACCGTGTTTTACAGGCCGGGCAATTCAATATCATCGCGTTCTTCTAAACACGCCAAACCGGCAAACTGCAAGTCTATGGTTAACGGTTTTGAGGCCAGTGCCATTATTTCAGCGTTTTCAATGCGATCAAAGACCGGCTTTGGCACGCGACAGTTGATTTCCAGCTATGTAACGTCCTATTGAGAACGCCAAACAGGCGCATAGGGCCCCGAGCAGGCGATTTAACCAATTCCGATGAACGAAATTGTCCAATTTGAAAATGTTGGCCTGCGCTACGGAGCAGGGGCGGAAACGCTGTCGGACCTGACCTTCACGCTCTATCCGGGAAGCTTCTATTTTCTGACTGGCGCATCCGGCGCCGGCAAGACGTCACTGCTCAAATTGCTCTATCTGTCGCAACGGCCCAGCCGCGGCCTGATCCGGTTGTTCGGCGAGGATGCGGTGACTATGCCGCGCGAACGCCTGCCCGGTTTTCGGCGGCGCATCGGGGTGGTGTTTCAGGATTTCCGGCTGGTGCCGCATCTGTCGGCGTTCGACAATATCGCGCTGCCGCTGCGGGTTGCCGGGGTGAAGGAAAAAGATCTCGAAACGCCGGTCGCGGAAATGCTCGACTGGGTTGGCCTCGGGGACCGCGCAGAAGCCCGTCCGGCCACGCTTTCCGGCGGCGAGCAGCAACGTGTGGCGATTGCCCGGGCGGTAATCGGCCGGCCTGAAATCCTGGTTGCCGATGAACCCACGGGCAATGTCGATCCCGAAATGGCGGTGCGCCTGCTTCAGCTGTTCGAGGCGCTGAACACGCTGGGCACGACGATCGTGGTGGCAACCCATGACATCCATTTGCTCAGCAAAGTTCCGGGCGCCCAGATGATGAAGCTGGAAAAAGGCGGATTGTCCGATCCGACCGGATCTCTGCGCCATCCCCCGCTGCCGCGCGATACGGCGCAATAGCGGCCGGGGCCGATGTTCGATCTGTTCTTTCTTCCCGGTCATGACCGGCGGTTGATTCCGGAAGGCCGATTGTCGGGGCCGATGCCGTGGGTGATCGCGATCATGATTTTCCTGACCGTGCTGGCCGGAGCCACCGGTCTCGCGCTTTCGGAAGCCGCGACCAGCATTTCCGATCAGCTCTCGAGCCGGGTCACCGTCCAGATTGTCGAGGCCGATCCCGAGGCCAGGGACCAGCAGACACAGGATGCTGCGGCGCGTTTGCGCGGCATGGATCTGGTGGCGGACGTCCGGGTGGTGCCGCAGGACGAGATCGAGCAATTAATTGCCCCGTGGATCGGTCAGGACGTCGGCACGGGCAGCATCGCGGATGATATTCCGTTGCCGAGTCTGATTGACCTCACTCTCGCGCAACCGGCCAATGAGGCCGGGTTGACCAATTTGCGCAACGCGCTGCGCCCGCTGACCGCCAATGCGCGGGTGGAACCGAGCAGCGGCTATGTCGCGCCGGTGCTGGCACTGGTCCGGTCGCTGCAATGGATTGCTTTCGGGCTGGTTGCCCTGCTCGCTCTGGCCACCGCTGCGGCGGTGATCATATCGGTCCGGGCGGCGCTGAACACGCACAAGGAAACCATCGGCGTGATTCATCTGCTCGGCGGCACCGATCGGCAGATCAGCAGGCTTTTTCAACGGCGTATCGCCCTTGATGCGTTGCTTGGCGGGATCCTGGGCCTGATCGGCGGGGTCGCGATCGTCGTGCTGATCAGCATGCAGCTATCCGCCCTGGGGTCCGGCTTGATCGAATCGCTCGGCTTGTCCTGGTATAGCTGGTTGATTATCGCCGCCATTCCGATATTGGGAATGGTTCTGGCGATGATGACCGCTCGGATGACGGTTATCGGCGCCCTCAAGAAAATATTGTAGTCCACGCTGATGATCTTGCGCCTCTTTTGTTTTTTGCTCCTCGGCTGGATGATCGGCTTTGCCTGGTTTGCGATTGACCTTCCCCGTCCGGCAGAAAGCGACGCCAAAACGGATTCGATTGTCGTGCTGACCGGCGGACCGGGCCGGATCGAATATGCCCTGCAGCTGCTCGAGGCGGAGCAAGCCAAGTCTCTGCTGATCTCGGGCGTCGACCGGGATGTAAAGCCAGGCGAGCTCGCCGCGGAATATGATCGCCCGGACAGTTTGTTTGAATGCTGTATCGATCTCGGCTTTCAGGCCGTCGATACGCGGTCCAACGCACTCGAAACCGCGCGCTGGGCGGCCGGCCGGGAGGATAGCTCGCTGCGTCTGGTGACGTCGGACTGGCACATGCGGCGCGCCCGGCTTGAGCTTGAACGGGCGATCCCGGCCGATATCCGAATCGTTCCCGATGCCGTGGCCACCAAGCCTTCGCTCGGGACGATGTTCGTCGAATATAACAAATTTCTGATGCGCCGACTGGCGGCCTTTGCGGGGGTGTGATGATGCTGGCCAAAATCCGTTCGCTGCTGTTCCTGCCGATCTTCTACGGGGGATCGACGCCGATCATCATTCTCGCCTTTCTGGTGGCGATTTTCTCGCGGCGGGGCACCCATTTCATGGCGCGAGTGTGGAGCGGCTATCATTATCTTTGCGCGCGGATCATCCTCGGTATCAAGGCCGAAATCCGGGGCGAGATCCGCAACGAACCGTTGCTCTATGTCTTCAAGCATGAAAGCATGTTCGAAACGATCGACCTGCTGCGGATCTTTGAAAAACCGGTGGTGATTGCCAAGAAGGAACTGCTGGTCATTCCGCTATGGGGCTGGATTGCCAAACGGCACGGCCTGCTCGGCATTGACCGCGACGGCGGCGGCGCGGCGATGCGCCAGATTATCAAGCAGGCCAAACAGGCCAAGGCCGAAGGCCGTCCGATCGTGATTTTTGCCGAAGGCAGCCGGGCGCATCATGGCGAACGTCCGCCGCTGCAAACCGGATTTGCCGGAATCTATAAACTTATGGGCCTCCCGCTGGTGCCGGTCGCGCTGGACAGCGGCCTGGTCGCGCCGCGCGACACTTTTGTCCAGAAAAGTGGCGTGATCACCTATGCCGTCCAACCCGAAATCGAACCCGGGCTCGATCGCGATGATATTCGCGACCGGGTGCACGAAGCGATCAACGCGCTGAACGACTGACGGTTGCCGGGCGTCACCGCACGCGCCACGACCACTGGGTGGCTGTCCTACAACCGGCCCGGGCGCTATAGTCGGAACAACCCGGCGATGAATGGCCGGATGGGTTTCGGTGAAAGGTCACACTCGCCATCGGCGTTATGTCGTTAAACCACTGATAAATAAGTATTTATAAGAATGAACGGCGGAACAGAAAAGGGGCCGTCTGTGTGATGTTTCAACCGCGCTCGGTATCCCTGAGCGCTAGTCGTGACTCCGGCCGAAATCCGGCCCGGCATCGTCCTGGCCCTCTTCGATGATCCGGCGACGGATCGCGCGGGTTTTGGAGAAGAGTTCGAACAGCTCGTCGCCCTTGTCCCAGCAGAATCGCGCGCTGCAGGGCGGTGAGGTCTTCGGAAAAGCGCTGGAGCATTTCGAGCACCGCATCCTTGTTGGACAGGAACACGTCGCGCCACATGGTTGGGTCCGAGGCGGCAATGCGGGTGAAATCGCGGAAACCGCCCGCGGAATATTTGATCACTTCGCTGCGCGTGACATCCTCGAGGTCGGATGCGGTGCCGACAATCGTATAGGCGATGAGATGCGGCAAATGGCTGGTCACGGCGAGCACCAGATCATGATGTTTGGCATCCATGATCTCGATATTGGCGCCGAGCTTCTCCCAGAAGGCGCGGACGCGTTCGACATCGCCTTCGGCGGCGTCATCGGGCGGCGTCAGGATGCACCAGCGGTCGTGAAACAGCGTCGCGAAGCCGGCGTCCGGTCCGCTATGCTCGGTGCCGGCAACCGGGTGGGCGGGGATGATCCGCGCGCCCGGCAAGGCTTTGGTCAAGCGCTCGATCACGCCGCCTTTCGAGGATCCCACGTCGCTGATAATCGCTTCGGATGGCAGGTCTTCCGCCATGTCTGCGGCGACCGACGCCATGGCGCCAACCGGGATGCAGAGCAGGACGAGATCGGCGTCAGTCACCGCGGCGCCCGCGCTATCCGCGACATCATCACAAAAGCCGAGGTCCAGCACGCGGGCCCGCACGGCGGGGTCCGCGTCATAGCCGGTGATCCGGGCGGTAGGCATGCTCGCCTTGATGCCATGGGCAATGGACGAGCCGATCAGACCCAGTCCGATGATGGTGATATTCGCAAAGGGCAGCATCAGGCGGCTTGGTCCAATATCTGGCGCAGCGCGTCGGCCACGCCGCGGGTCTCGGTTTCGGTGCCGATGGTGATCCGCAAGCCGTTGACCAGACCCTGACCCGGCAGCCAGCGAACCACATAACCATGTTCCATCAAAGCGGAGTTGGCCGCTTCTGCCGATAGCGCCCCTTCAAACAGGACCAGCAGGAAATTGGTGTGCGATGGGATAACCCGCAAGCCATGATTGCCCATGGCCTCGATTTCTTCGGTCAGCCATGCCCGCCACTGGCGGTTATGATCGCGGCTGGCGGCTACGAAACCATCATCGGCCAGCGCCGCCAATGCGGCTTCCTGTCCGGCGGTGGTGACATTGAACGGTTGGCGGATCCGGTTCATCGCATCGATGATCGCCGGCGCAGCATAGCCCCAGCCAATCCGTTCCGCGGCGAGGCCATGAATCTTCGAAAAGGTCCGGGTGACCAGGACATTGTCGCTGGTCCGCGCGAGATCCATCGCCCCGTCATCTTCATCGGCCTCCAGATATTCGGCATAGGCGCCATCGAGCACCAGCAGCACCGAACTGGGCAGGGTGTCATGCAGACGTTTGATCTCCGCGGCGCTCGACAGGGTCCCGGTGGGATTGTTCGGATTGGCGAGATAGATCAGCTTGGTCTTGTCGGTCACCTTGGCGAGCACCGCATCAATATCGGTGCCATAGTCGCGATCATCGGCCACCACCGGGGTGCCGCCATAGCGCTTGGCCGCAATCTCATAAACTGCGAAGCCATAGCGCACATAGATGACTTCATCGCCGGGGCCGGTAAAGGCATTGGCAACCAGCTGCAGGACATCGTCTGATCCGGTGCCGCAGATGATCCGCGCCGGGTCGAGATCATATTTCTCGCTGATCGCCGCGCGCAGGGCGTTGGATCCGCCATCGGGGTAACGGTCGGCGGTCGCGGCAGCGGCGGCCAGCGCGCTGCTGGCATCGGGGCTGCAGCCCAGCGGGTTTTCATTGGCGGACAATTTGATCAGCTTGCGGCCATCATCGCTGCCGGCTTTTCCGGGCACATAGGCGGCGATGTCGAGGATCCAGTCTTTTGGCTGCGGAGTCAGTTTTCCCATGGCTTTCACTTCATGCTAGCGGTGATTTCGTCTCGCCGGACTAGCCTGCACAGCGATGCAGTCAACCGCAATATCGTTTGACCGCCACGCAATCCCGCCTTAGCCCCTGAATTCATGAGCACAATGCCGAGCGATGATACGCGGTTCGGACGCGATAAAACGGTTCGTTTGATGGGCCCGTTGCCGCTCGACAATGGCGGCGAACTGACCCCGGTTGAAATTGCTTATGAAACCTACGGTACGCTGAATGCCGATTGCTCCAATGCGATCCTGGTCTGTCATGCGCTGACCGGGGATCAGTTTCTCGCCTCGACCCATCCGGTGACCGGCAAGGATGGCTGGTGGGTGCGGATGGTCGGGCCCGGCAAGCCGATCGACACCGACCGCCATTTTGTCATTTGCGCCAATGTCATCGGCAGCTGCATGGGCTCGTCCGGTCCGGCGACGATCAATCCGGCGACCGAAAAGCCCTGGGGCATGGATTTTCCGGTGCTGACCATTGCCGATATGGTGCGTGCCCAGGCCTTGCTGCTTGATCATCTTGGCATTGCCTGCCTTCATGCCGTCATTGGCGGATCGATGGGAGGAATGCAGGCGATTAGCTGGACCGCCCTCTATCCCGAGCGAGTGCGGTCGGCGGTGATTATCGCCTCCGCCGCGCGCCATAGTGCCCAGAATATCGCCTTTCATGAGGTCGGTCGTCAGGCGATCATGGCTGATCCGCGCTGGCAGGGCGGCGCCTATTATGCCCAGGACAATCCGCCCAGTGCAGGTCTCGCGGTGGCGCGCATGGCGGCCCATATTACCTATTTGTCCGAAGCCGGCCTGACCGAGAAATTCGGTCGCCGCCTGCAGGACCGCGAAACGAAGACCTTTGGCTTTGATGCCGATTTTCAGGTCGAGAGCTATTTGCGCCATCAGGGGATCAGCTTTGTCGACCGGTTTGATGCGAATAGCTATCTCTACATCACCCGTGCGATGGACTATTTTGATCTCGCCGAAGCGCATGGCGGGACTCTGGCCAATGCCTTTGCCGGATCGCAAACCCGCTTTTGCCTGATCAGCTTTGACACCGACTGGCTCTACCCGACCAGTGAATCGCGGACCATTGTCCATGCGCTCAACGCGGCCGGGGCGGCGGCGAGTTTTGTCGAGCTGTCGAGCGCCTTTGGCCATGACAGTTTCCTGCTCGAAAATCCCGAGATGAACCAGATTGTCGACGGGTTTCTGAAAGCGGGAGAGGCCTGATGACCAAACTCCGCCCCGATCTGCAGATCATTGCCGACAATATCGCGCCGGGTAGCCGGGTGCTCGACATTGGCTGCGGGGATGGCGCCCTGATGGCGGCCTTGCGCGACCAGAAGCAGGTCGATGCGCGCGGGCTGGAGCTGGACCCGGCCAATGTGGCCAGCGCCGTGAGCAAGGGGCTATCTGTGGTTCAGGGCGATGCCGATATTGATCTCAGCGCCTATCCGGATGGCAGTTTTGACTATGCCGTGCTCAGCCAGACCTTGCAGACCACCCGGCGACCCGATGCGATCCTCGACGGATTGCTACGGATCGGCAAACAGGCCTTTGTCAGCTTCCCCAATTTCGCCCATTGGCGGGTGCGGATGTCGCTGCTGGTGGGCGGGCGGATGCCGGTCACCCGCCTGTTGCCGCAAAACTGGTATGATACGCCCAATATCCACCATGTCACGATCGACGATTTTCGCGCGCTGGTGCGGGATCACAAGCTCCATCAGGAAGGACAATGGTTCCTCAGCGGCGACAAGCAGACCGGCAGCGGCATGGCTAATTTGCTGGCCGAACATGCGGTGTTCCTGTTGCGGCGGTGAACCGGCGCGCGGGTCACGATAAGGATTGATTATGGCCTATGACTATGAGCTTCTGAAGGTGACACGAACCGGCCGGTTGGCCGAGGTGATCATTGCCAATCCACCGATCAACCTGATCACCCAGCAACTATTTGGCGAATGGATGGCGCTGGCCGAAGAGCTGGAAGCGGATCGCGACCTGACGGTTATCATCTTCAAAAGCGCCAACCCGGACTTTTTCATGGCGCATTTTGATGTCGAGCTGATTTTATCCTTTCCCGTCGACGAGCCAGCGGAGCGCAGCACCGAGGCTAATCCATTTCATGTCCTGTGCCAGCGCTTCCGGACCATCGACAAGATTACCATCGCCCAGGTCGAAGGCCGTGTCGGCGGCGGCGGGAACGAGATTATCTCCAATATGGACATGCGCTTTGGTGTCCTTGGGAAAGCGCTGTTCAATCAGATGGAAGTGCCGCTGGGCATTTTGCCTGGCGGGACCGGCACGCAAAATCTGGCACGGATTATCGGTCATGGACGAGCGATCGAAGTCATAGTCGGCGCTGAGGATATGGATGCGGCGACTGCCGAGCGCTGGGGCTATCTGAACCGGGTTTATGCGGCAGACGCGATTGAGGACAAAGTCCGTGCGCTGGCCGAACGGATTGCCCGCTTTCCGGTCGAAGCGGTCCGGCTCGCCAAGCAATCGACCGGCAACGCGTCAGGCGCGCAGGACGCAGGGCTCGCTGAGGAATCCTTCCTGTTTCAGCAGCTGATTCGCACACCGGCGGCGCGCGCCAATATGCAGACATTTCTCGATGTCGGCGGTCAAACAAGAGACGGCGAGTTGCAGCTTGGCGCCCTGATCGATCAATTGAACAAAAGCTGATCGCAAGGTCGCCGGCTTAGGAGCACATAGTGGACTGGATATCAATTTGGGAAACCGCGAAACCCTTTGTCGGGCTGGCCATATTGGTCGCCTTGTTCTGGGCGTTTATCAGCGAACGCAGCCCGCCTGCGGTCACCGCCGTGGTCGCTGCTGCGGTGATGCTGGTCATCGGGTTGCTCGACAGCCCGGACCTGCTCGGGGTGTTCTCCAACCCGGCGCCGCTGACCATTGGCGCGATGTTCATCCTGTCTGGCGCGCTTGTCCGGACCGGGGTCATCGAGGCGCTGGCAGGCTTTGCCGCAAAGCAGGCGGAAACCCGGCCCAAAAGTGCGATCGGCGCGTTTCTTGGCGGGACATTCCTGTCCTCCGCCTTTGTCAACAACACGCCGGTGGTGATCATTCTGATCCCGATCATGCGCAAGATTGCGAAGGTTTCCGGCATCGCGGTGAGCAAGCTGCTGATCCCGCTCTCCTATATCTCGATCCTCGGTGGCAGCCTGACCTTGCTCGGGACCTCGACCAACCTGCTGGTTGACGGCGTTGCCCAGGAAAATGGCCAGGCCCCGTTCGGCCTGTTCGAAATCACTCAGGTCGGCCTGATCGCTGCGGTCACCGGAATCATCATGATCGCGATTCTCGGTCCCTTCTTTCTGCCCAACAGGAAAGCCAATAACCTCGCCGATCAGACCCCGGAGTCGCAATATCTGACCGATATCCGGATACAGGAAGACAGCGAATATATCGGCAAGAAAGTCTCCGAGATCACCGCCTTTACCCGGTCCGGTGTCACCATTGCCGGCCGCCGGATGGGCAATGCGATCGACCGCGTGGCTTTTTCCGATCATGTGCTGGTCGGCGGGGAAACCATTGTCGCTGCGGTGACCCAGGAAGAATTATTGTCGCTCGCCGAAATTGATGGCCTGTCCCTGGGCTATGTTGGCGTCAAGCAGCCAACGACGCCGATTGGCGACACCCATACCCGCTTGGTCGAGCTGGTGATCGGACCCTCTCATCGCTCGGTCGGCAAATCATTGCCCAATCTGCCCTTTCTTTCGCGTGTGCCGGCCCGCGTTCTGGGTCTCTCGCGGCCGCGGCATATTGCCGGACCGACGCTGGCTGAAGCGCGCATCCGCCATGGTGACGGCCTGCTGGTGCAGACCGACGATGTGTCGGTCGAAACCTTGCAGGACAATGCCGATCTGGTCCATTTGCAGGAACCGGAATCCCGCGCCTATCGACGCGCGCGGGCGCCGATCGCTATTCTCACGCTGGCGATCATCATCATCGCCGCCACGCTGGGTGTGATGCCGATCGCGGCGCTGGCGATGCTCGGTGTGGCGGCGGTGCTGGTCACCCGCTGTATCGACAGCGATGAGGCCTGGTCGGCGATTGACGGCAATGTCCTGGTGCTGATCTTTGCGATGCTGGCGGTCGGGAAGGGGCTTGAAAATGCCGGAACGGTGCAGCTGATTGTCGACACGCTGCTGCCGTTGCTCAACATGATCTCGCCGCTCTGGCTGATCATTGCGGTCTATTCGCTGACCTCGCTGCTCACCGAAACCGCGACCAATAATGCCGTGGCGGTCATCATGACGCCACTGGTCATCGGCATTGCCGAGCAAACCGGGGTCGATGTGCGCAGCCTGCTGGTTGCGGTGATGTTCGGCGCCTCCGCGAGTTTTGCCACGCCAGTGGGTTATCAGACAAACACGCTGGTCTACACGGCCGGCAACTACCGCTTCGCCGATTTTGTGAAGATCGGTCTGCCGCTGAATATCGGCGTCGGCATCGCCGCCTGTCTGGCGATCTACTATATTCTCTGAGCGCGCGGCGGCGGCGGGTTTCAGGCGGTATAGCCAGCGAGCCTGCCGGTGATGACATAATCGAGAATATCGACAATCTGTTCCGGCGTTTCGGCGACGGCGAGGGCCGCAGCGTCGATTTCCTTGAGCGGGTGGATGATCTCGGGTCCGTGATTGATGATCAGTGGCTTGCCGAGCGCTGCCGCATAGCCGGCATCAAAAGCGGCGTTCCATTGCTTATATTTGTCGCCAAAGCGGACGACGACAATATCGGCCTGCTTGATCAGCGTGGAGGTCCGGATGGCGTTGATCTGTGCGCCCTTGCGATCGTGCCAGACTTTGTCATCTTCCGCGCCCAATATCGTGACGCCGCAATCATCCGAGGCCGGATGGTCGGTAACCGGTGCGGAAAATTCCACTGGAAGTCCTTTGGCTGCGGCGCCCTGCGCAATGGCCCCGCGCCAGTCGGTGTGAATTTCACCGGACAAATAGACCGACCAATTTTTCGCCATTTGCTGTTCCTCTATCGCTCTCTGGTGGCGCTGAATTTCAAATCGGGATTGCGCTCTTCCTGATAGCCAACATCCCACGCGCTTTTGGCGAGGAACACCATATTGTCATCGCGATCCCGGGCAAGGCTGGTCTGGTTGATATTGGCAAAGGCGCTCATCACATCCTCGGCGCCGCTGATCCAGCGGGCGGTTTCAAAGGGCGCGGGTTCCAGGCCTGCTTCAACCTTATATTCCGCGGACAAGCGGCTGACCAGAACTTCGAGCTGGAGCTGGCCGACGACGCCGATAATCCAGTTTGCGCCGAGTTCGGGATAGAAGACCTGCACGACACCTTCTTCGGACAGGTCGTCGAGCGCCTTGCGCAGCTTCTTGGTCTGGGTCGGGTCTTTCAGGATCACGCGGCGCAAAATCTCGGGCGCAAAATTGGGCAGGCCGGTAATCCGCACCTGATTCTTTTCCGACAGCGTATCGCCAACCCGCAAGGTGCCGTGATTGGGAATGCCGATAATATCGCCGGGCTGGGCGGTATCGGCAATTTCCCGGTCCTGGGCAAAGAACAGGATCGGCGAGTGGATCGCGATTGGCTTGCCGAGCGCGGAGGGCGTCAGTTTCATCCCGCGCTTGAACTCGCCCGAGCAGAGCCGCATGAACGCGATCCGGTCGCGATGCTGCGGGTCCATATTCGCCTGGATCTTGAAGACAAAACCGGTGACGTCTTCGCTGTCCGGATGGATGGGTTCCGGTTCGGCCGGTTGCGGCCGCGGCGCGGGGGCATAGTCGGCAATTGCCTCGATCAGCTCCTCGACACCAAATTGCTTGAGCGCGGATCCGAAATAGACCGGGGTCAGGTCTCCGTTGCGATAGGCTTCGAGATCAAAACTGCTATAGCCGCCCTGGGCCAGCTCGCCTTCGCTGGTCAGCCGCTCGAGCGCCTCGTCGCTCAGGACATCGGCGAGCTTCGGATCATCCAGCCCGGCAAATTGCTGGACTTGGCCATCATATTGCTTGCTGTCGCCATCGGGCTGGTGGAGCTGGTTGCGAAGGAGGTCGTAAATGCCTTCAAACTGGCCGCCCATGCCGGTGGGCCAGCTCATCGGGCAGACGTCGAGCGCGAGCTTGTCGGCAACTTCGTCGAGCAGTTCGAACGGATCGCGGCCTTCGCGGTCAACCTTGTTGACGAAGGTGATGATCGGCACGCTGCGCAACCGGCAGACCTCGAATAGCTTGAGCGTCTGTGCCTCGATCCCGCTGGCCGCGTCGATCACCATGATCGCGCTGTCGACCGCGGTCAGCGTGCGATAGGTGTCTTCCGAAAAATCTTCATGGCCAGGCGTGTCGAGCAGGTTGAAGGTAATCCCCTTGCGTTCGAAGGTCATCACCGACGAGGTCACCGAGATCCCGCGCTGCTGTTCGATCTTCATCCAGTCCGATCGCGCCCGCCGGTTGTCGCCGCGCGCCTTGACCTCGCCGGCGAGATGAATCGCGCCGCCTTTCAGCAGCAGCTTCTCGGTCAGCGTGGTCTTACCCGCATCGGGGTGAGAAATAATCGCAAAGGTGCGGCGGGGATTGGTCATGTTATTAGCCGCGCAATTCTGCACCGAGCTTGGATGCGTTGGCGACCACCTTGTCGGTCAACGCTTTGAGATCCTCGTCGGTCAGGCTCGCTTCGGTCGGTTGCAAAGTGATCTCGACCGCCAGCGATTTCTTGCCTTCGCCGACACTCGCGCCTTCGAACAGATCGAACAACCGCGCATCGGTGATGAGCTTCTTGTCCGCGCCCTTGACCGCGCGCACCAGATCACCAGCCGGCAGGGCCGCGTCGACAATGAACGCAAAGTCACGGGTCACGCTTTGCAACGCCGGCGGCGTAAAGGCATCGCGCATGTGGCTGGCTCTTTTCTTGAGCGGAATCGCATCGAGGAAAATCTCTGCCGCCACCGCGCTGGTTTTGAGACCGAAGGCTTTCAGCACATTCGGATGCAGCGCGCCATAGGCGGCGAGGATTTTCTTCGGACCCAGCCGCAAGGTTCCGGATTGGCCGGGATGATAATGATCGCCGGCCTCGCCAAAATCCATCAGTTTATCGACCGGTGCACCGGCGGCGGCGAGAATGGCCAGGACCTCGGCCTTGGCGTCGAACGGATCGAATTTCGTCGCTGCTCCCCCTGCCAGCTGCGCGCCTGATTGGTGCCGGCGAGGACCAGGCCGAGGGTCGGATGTTCGGTTTCCGCGAGATAGCGTCGGCCGACTTCGAACAGGCGGATGGCCGGCGCGCCGCGATCGGCATTGCGTTGGGCTGCCGCGATCAGGCCGGGCAGCAAGGAGGGCCGCATGACCTTGAGATCTTCCGAGATCGGATTGGCCAGCGACCAGGCTCCGCCACCAAATGGCGCGGCTTCCTTGTCGGAGATGAAGCTCCAGGTAACGGTCTCGTTGAGCCCGCGCGTGGCGGCGGCCCGGCGGGCCTTGCGTTCAGCCAGCTGTTCGGGCGAGGCGGTCGGCTTGGCGACCCCGGCTTTGCGCGGCAAAGGTGCCGAGGGAATCGCATCGAGTCCTTTGATCCGGATGACTTCCTCGACCAGATCCTGCCAGCCGACGACGTCACGACGCCATGTCGGCACGGTTACCGTCCAGTCATCCGCAACCGCGAAACCGAGAGCTTCGAGGATAGCCTTCTGTTCATCGGCCGCGACATCCAGGCCACCAAGGGCGGCACATTGCTGCGGATCATAGGCCAGCACGCGCTGTTCGGTCGGCGGCGTGCCCGCACGAGTAACTTCGCTTGCGGTTCCGCCGCACAGATCAAGCACAAGCGCCGTGGCGATATCGATCCCGCTATCGAGAAACGCCGGGTCGACGCCGCGCTCAAACCGTTGCCGGGCATCGCTGGTCAGCATCAGTTTCTGACCGGTCCGGGCGATATGGGCAGGATCAAAATAAGCGCATTCGATCAGCACATCGGTCGTCGTGGTTTCCGAGCCGGTTTCGGCTCCCCCCATGATCCCGCCAATATCATGCGCGCCCTTGTCATCGGCGATCACGGTCATGCTGGCGTCGAGTACATATTCCTTGTCATTGAGCGCGGTCAGTTTTTCGCCAGGCTTGGCTTTGCGCGCGACCAGCCCGCCGCTGAGCTTGCTGACATCATAGACGTGCAGGGGGCGGCCATGGTCGAGCATCACATAATTGGTAATGTCGACCAGCGCGTTGATCGGCTTCTGCCCCGCGGACTTGAGCCGTGCCTGCATCCAGTCGGGTGATGCGCCATTGCTCACGCCGCTGACCGTACAGCCATAAAAGGCCGGGCAACCCTCTGGATCATCCGTGCGCACATCCGGACCGTCGCCGGTGCGCGATAGGGCCGGAACGGCAAGCGGTTTGAGCGTGCCGAGACCGGCCGCCGCGAGATCCCGCGCGATCCCGCGAACGCCCATGCAATCCTGGCGGTTGGGTGTGATCGCTACATCCATGACCGGGTCGTCCAGTTCTGCATAGTCGGCATAGCTGGTGCCCACCGGCGCGTCGGCGGGCAGTTCGATAATGCCGTCATGATCGTCGCCGAGCTCCAGTTCGCGAGCGCTGCACATCATGCCAAAACTTTCGACATCGCGGATTTTGGCTGGCTTCAGCGTGAAATCGCTGCCCGGAATATAGGTGCCGGGAGGCCCGAACACGCCGACCATATCCTGCCGCGCATTGGGCGCGCCACAGACCACCTGCCATGGCTCGGCAGACCCGTCGTCGACGGTGAGCAGCTGCAACTTGTCGGCATTAGGGTGCGGGCCGGCCTTGATGACCTTGGCCACACGAAAGGGTTTCAGCGCATCAGCCGGATTTTCCAGACCTTCGAGTTCCAGCCCGATAGCGGTCAGCTTGTCGGTAATTTCGGTCAGGCTGGCATCGGTGTCGAGATGCGCCTTGAGCCAAGAGAGGGAGAATTTCATTGTCCAATCTCCTGCTTCAATAACGGGGTGGATGCGCGCCGAAATGATAGGAGCTGGACCCCCGCCTTCGCGGGGGCGACAGGCGCTTTTTGGGATTTCATGATGGCAGTCGATTTCATGCGCCCACTCCTCCGCTGAGCGTCGGAACGTCCAGCGCGTCAAATCCATAATGTCGGGCCCAGCGCAGATCGCCATCGAAAAAGGCACGCAGGTCATCCATGCCATATTTCAGCATCGCCAGCCGGTCGATGCCGCAGCCAAAGGCAAAGCCCTGCCAGACGTCAGGGTCGAGCCCGCAATTGCGGATCACATTGGGGTGAACCATGCCGGAGCCAAGGATTTCCATCCAGCCGCTTTCGTTGCTGCCCGATGATCCACCGATGATCCGGCGGCCTTTTTCGACCGAAAAGCCGACATCGACTTCGGCGCTTGGCTCGGTGAACGGAAAATAGCTCGGGCGCAGGCGCAGCTCGATATCATCGCGTTCGAAAAACGCGCGAACAAAGGTTTCCAGCGTCCATTTGAGGTGGCCCATATGAATCCCCTTGTCGATCACCAGCCCTTCGACCTGATGGAACATCGGCGTGTGGGTCGCATCGCTGTCGCTGCGATAGGTGCGCCCTGGCGCGATGATGTAAATGGGCTCGCCCGCGCCCTGGCTGCGTTGCGCGGCATCGATCATCGTCCGGATCTGCACTGGCGATGTGTGGGTCCGCAGCAGTTTCGGCATGCCCTGATCATCGACATCGGGAAAATAGAACGTGTCGTGCATCGCCCGTGCAGGATGGGTGTCGGGAATGTTGAGCGCCGAGAAATTATGCCAGTCATCCTCGATCTCCGGGCCGGTCGCGACCGAGAATCCGAGATCGGCGAAAATCTCTGCCAGTTCGTCCATGACCTGGGACACCGGGTGAATGCTGCCCAGCGGTGTGGCGGGTGGCGGCAAGGTGAGATCCAGCGTTTCGGTTGCGAGCTTGGCGTTGAGCGCCGCGGCATCGAGCGCGTCCTTGCGAGCGGTGATTGCATCGGCAACCGCTTGCCGCGCACCATTGATCCGCGGCCCTTCGCTCTGGCGCTCTTCCGGCGTCATTTTGCCGAGCGTTTTCAGCAGCAGCGAAATCTCGCCTTTCTTGCCCAGCGCGGCCACCCGGATCGTCTCCAGGGCTTCGCCATCGGTCGCGGCTTCGATCTGCGCGAGATACTGGTCTTTGATCGCTTCGATGTTGCTCATCGTTCTATCCTGTCTTCTATCGCCGTTCCGTCTAGGGAAACCATCTGAAAAACCCAATAAAAAAGCGCCGTAGAGATTGCTCTCCGGCGCTTTTTTGAAATTATGGAAATGCTTCAGGCCTTGGCCAAAGCATCCTGCGCCTGTTTGATCAGGCCGCTAAACACAGCAGGTTCGTTCATCGCCAGATCGGCCATGACCTTGCGGTCCAGCTCGATGCCGGCCAGCTTGGTGCCGTGAATGAATGTGCCATAGGTCATGCCTTCGGCGCGGACCGCAGCGTTGATCCGCTGAATCCAGATTGCACGGAACGCCCGCTTTTTAACTTTCCGATCGCGATAGGCATATTGGCCGGCTTTTTCGACAGCCTGCCGCGCGACGCGAATGGTGTTCTTGCGACGGCCGTAATAGCCCTTCGCCTGAACCAGTAATCTTTTATGTTTTGTACGAGTGGTCGTACCCCGTTTTACACGTGCCATTATCTATATCCTTGTAATCTATCCAGTTGCGCTCAAGCCGAGCGCGACGCGTCTTGTGATCAGAGCCCGTAAGGCGCCCATTTCTTGACTGTACGCGCATCCGCATCACACAATTTCTTGGTGCCGCGGTTCTGGCGGATATATTTGCTGTTATGGCTCATCAAACGGTGGCGTTTGCCGGCGACGCCGTGCTTTACCTTGCCGTTTGCGGTGATTTTGAAGCGTTTCTTCACACCACTTTTGGTCTTCAACTTGGGCATTTTGGTCTCCTTTGAAAAGTACCGTTACGGACACTTGTGGCAGCCCACACTGGCCAGAGCGTCACATAGGAAAGGGCGCAGTAACAGGATTCGGCGCGAATGCAAGGAAATTAGCGTCTAATTCCTGCGCATCAAAGCCGTCATCATGATCAGCGCCACCACAATGGTTGCTGCCCACCGTACAAGACCGATGATCGTCCAGTTGCGGCCGCGTTCGGCAAGCGCCGGATCAAGGGGGGCGGACGGATTTATGGCCGTCAGCGCCTGAAACTGCGGAAAGATCACCAGAATAGAAACTGCGCAAATAATAAGAAACAGGACGAAGCCGGACAGCAGCAGCATTCTGCGCGATGTCGACCAGTTCAAGGCCGTGGCGATGGCGAAAAAGAGCACCGCAAGGGGCGCCACGATTTGCCAGAAACCGCTGCTGTCATAGGCATATTCACCATGGAAAATGGCAAACGAGGCCGGCGGGTTCGAAAAGGTCAAGGCACCGACAACGACATGGCCGAAAATTTCTGCCCCGATCATCGTCGTGACAAACAATAATGCAATCATCAACGCAATGTCGCGAATCTGCAGCCTGTTCATGGAACCCTCCGCCGGATATGCCGTGGAAACTAAGCCTTCGAGGAAGGACTGTCAAAATTTACGGCAAGGTCCAACCGTTGCCGGTCACTGCCAAGATGGTCGGATAATCCGCAGACTAATTGTCGGCTTTTGGTTGCGCAGGAGCATGCAGCACCTGCATGCCCGCGCCCGCCGCTGCCATCCGGCCATGCACGGCGGCGTTGAGAAACGGGTGGGGGCGGGCCTTATAGGCGCTTGCACTCATGCCCATGAAGCGCCGGAAATCCCGACCGAAATGGGCCTGATCATAATATTGCGGGTCTATCGTGGCGATCCAGCTCTGTTCCGGATTGAGCATATTGTCAGCCAGGCTGCGCAGAAAGCGCTGGCGCCGCAGCAGGAGCTTGGGTGGAAAACCGAAGGCCTTGCGGCTGAGCCGGTCCAGTGAACGGCCGATAATATTTAGCCGCTCCGCCATTTCCTGAACCGTGGCGAGATCGGGATCGACCAGGATGCGGTGGGCCTGGTGGACCAGATCATTATCCGGTGGCGCATTGTCCAGCAACGCCAGCAGAAACTGGTTGATCTGCTCCGCTTCGGCATTGGCATCAGCCGTGCCTGCGGCGAACAGTTGTCTGCGCAGACCTGCAAAGGTCTGAAACCCGGCATCCGTGTCGCCGTCAACCGTCCGGTCGGCATAGTCTTCGGCGGAAACCGGGATAAATTTGCTCCATCCCAATGGCAATAAACCAATGCCCCAAGAGCGCATCTTGGCGGTTTCGAACCAGGACGCCATGCTGGTCGGTCCGGTGGCGACAAATTGCGGCATGCGCCTATGCGGTGCTGATCCGATACTGCCGACCGGTGTTTCATCCTGCATGAATCGCAAATTTGCCCATTCGGGATGCAGATGGTCCCCAATCGGCTCGCCGTTGCGGCTGTCCACTTCGGTCAAATAGAGCGTGCTGACATAGGGTTTGAGCGCTTCTGCTGGGGGGAAGAAGCGGATTTTGACGTCCGCCTGGTTTAGTGATGACAAGCAATCGCCTCCAGCACGTCGTCGACGCGCGCCTGATCGCCGATCGCCAGGACGTGGCCGTCGGATTCGGCGTGTAACGGTTCTCCGTTCCAGTCGCACATCATGCCGCCAGCGCCATCGACAATCGGGGCCAGCGCGGCATAGTCGTGCAGCATCAGACCGGCTTCACAAACGACATCGACATGACCGGATGCGACGAGGCCGTAATTATAGCAGTCGCCGCCATAGATGATCTTGCGCGGGGCCACCTTGCCGGCGAGTCCCATGAAATGATCGGCATCATGCTCGTCAAACTGGTGCGGTGTGGTTGTCGCCAGCACGGCATCCTTAAGATCGCGGCAGCGCGCGCTCTGGGCCGGTGCGCCGTTGAAGGTAGTTGGACGTCCGACCACGCCGACCCAGCGTTCCCGGCCGATCGGCTGATCGATAATCCCGAGCACTGGCCAGCCGTCCTGCAGCAGCGCGATCAGCGTTCCGAAAATCGGTCGCCCGGCGATGAAGCTGGTGGTTCCGTCAATCGGATCGAGCACCCATTGGCGCGCCGCGCCTTCGTTGATCGTGCCATATTCTTCGCCGATAATGCCGTCGCCGGGACAGGCGGCCTCAATGATGCCGCGCATGGCCGCCTCGGCGGCCCGATCGGCTTCTGTCACCGGCGTGGAATCGCTCTTGGTGTCCTGATCGAATTTGGCGCGATAAAGCGGCCGGATCGCTTCGCCTGCGGCGTCGGCAAGTTGTTCTGCAAGGGCAATATCTTTGGGAGTCATGGCCATGCTGTAAACGAACCGTGGCCAGGGGTCTATTGTCTATAGCTGATATTTGGAATCGGTTTGCAAATCCAGTGGACCAGCCTAGGAAGTGTGGAGTACATCGCTGTTGCAAGGCTCAATATGACATTAATCTCTAAGATGTTCCTGGCGATACTGGTGATTACCGGTTCAATCCTGTCTGGCGGAACAGTTGCCGCACAACCTTTGCCAGAAAATTCTCCGGCATGTCAGAATGGGTGCGGTGTACGCGGCCCCGCCGACGACCTCGAGCGCGGCAAGATGGTGCGAGGTCAAAACTATGCCAACCGTGGACTCAAATTTCTGAATCAGGGAAAATACAAAAAGGCAGCCAAGCAATTTGATCGTGCTGCGGCACAGCAATCGGGCAATGGATATTTCCGATATATGTCGGGATCCAGTTACTATTTGTTGGGCAATTACCCTCTAGCCAAAGACCGGCTAACCGCTGCGCTTGGCGCAACCGGTCGTGGTGCACTGCACGCCGGTCAAAAGAAAATTGCCGAAGATATGCTGCGAACCATCGCTGCCAGACGCTAGATTTAGGTAACGTGATACGGGTTTGAACAACGCATCAGAGCGTTTTTTCAACCGATCGCCAACTCCACAGATACAGAATCAGCCCGGTGATGATAAACAGCGCGCCGCCGGACAACACCCAGGAATTGGCCCACCAGAAGGTGCCCCAGGAAAACTCTCCGGCCATGATCTTTTTCCAGCCGTTAAAATGCTGAACCGCCGCCACTGCCAGGCCGAAAAACGCCAGAGTCGAGGAAATCCAGCGATTGAACCAATGCTGCGGCTGCATCAACAGGGCCAGGCCGAGCAAGCCGATGATCGTCCGCTGCGCCCGGCAATAGGGGCAGACATAGACCCAGCCGGCCCATTCGGTCGTCCAGGTAAAAAGCGACAGGGCAATGGCGAAAAGCGCGATGGCCACGCGATAGCGAAACAGTTGATCCAAACTTGGCATTGTCATTGGCCCCCCGACCCTCTGCCCCTTTTACCGATTCGGGTTCCGATCAATCAAACAGACTTGAGACCGAACTTTCGTCGGCGATCCGCTTGATCGCTTCGCCGAGCAGCGGGGCGATGGTCAGATGGCGGACATGATCGGACTGCTGGACCGCTTCGGTGGCACCGATCGAGTCGGTAATGACCAGTTCCTTGAGCGCGCTGCCGTCAACCCGGGCCACCGCGCCGCCCGAAAGTACCCCGTGGGTACAATAGGCGACCACACCGGTTGCGCCCTGATCCTTGAGTGCCTGGGCGGCGTTGCACAAGGTGCCGCCGGAATCGACAATATCATCGATGAGAATACAAAAACGCCCGGACACGTCGCCGATAATGTTCATCACTTCGGATTCGCCCGCGCGTTCGCGGCGCTTGTCGACAATCGCCAGCGGCGCGTTGTCGAGCCGTTTGGCCAGCGCGCGGGCCCGGACCACACCGCCCACATCGGGCGATACGACCATCAGTTCATGGCCTGAGAAGCGCGCCTGGATGTCCGCCGACATCACCGGTGCGCCGTAGAGATTGTCGGTTGGAATATCGAAAAAGCCCTGGATCTGCCCGGCGTGCAGATCGATTGACAGCACCCGGTCGGCGCCAGCTTCGGTGATCAGATTGGCCACCAGTTTAGCGGAAATCGGCGTCCGCGGTCCGGGTTTGCGGTCCTGGCGGGCATAGCCGAAATAGGGGATCACGGCGGTAATGCGCTTGGCCGACGCCCGGCGCAGCGCATCAATACCGATCAGCAGTTCCATCAGATTGTCGTTCGCCGGGTAGCTGGTCGACTGCATGATGAAAACATCTTCGCCGCGGACATTTTCGTGGATCTCGATGAAAATCTCGTCATCGGCAAAGCGCTTCACGCTGGCGTCGGTCAATTTGATGTCGAGATAATCCGCGACGGCTTGTGCAAGCGGCAAATTGCTGTTGCCAGACATGAGTTTCATAAATTGGCTCCCCCGAAATCTGGTCCGTTACCAGCTGAGAATCACGGACCCAATATGATGCTTTCGTGACACTGTTAGACAGGTGCCGCCAAAATCAAAAGCGCCTTTTGATCAAATCCAGCCAGATTGTTTCAGCCTGGCGACATATGCGCGGGAAACCGGGACTTCCAGATCGTTGTGCAGCACGAGGCGCCAATTGCGGACGTCTTTTTTTGACGTCATGACAGCGCTGCGCGCCACCCACCAGCTGCGATGCACTTGCATGCCGTCCAGCGGCTCCATTTCGACAATTGCATCGGAGAGGCGCATGAGCAGCATTTCGGATCGCTCGGGCGCATGGACGCGCACATAATGATCTTCGACACCCAGGGCGAGGATCTCGGGCGGAAAGCCCGGTGGCAGGCGATCCTGAATCCGCGCCTGGATCGGCAGGTCCTCGGACGAGTCTGCGGGACCAGACGGCGGAGGCGTGGTTGCTTCTTCTGTTGCGGGCGCCGTTGCATGAGCATGATCCCGCCCGAAGACCAGGCGCATCAGCAGATAAATGCCGCAGCCAATAGCGGCACACTGCAGATAAAGGACGAGAAACGCATTGCCGAAAAAGCGCGGATCAAACCGCATCCCGGCAATCGCAAATCCGATCAGGACTGATAGCGGCAAAGCGGCAATGGCGGCGGACAGCAATACCGCCGCCCATTCCGGGACACCGGTGCTGGCCCGGAGCCATTCGGCGGTGATCGATACCGGTCGGAAAATCGCATAGCCGACGATGATGAACCCGACCCAGTAGAGCAGACGCATCCCCACCGGCATCGCATAAGTGCCAAATGGCCCGAGAAAGCCAAGCACCAATCCGATCGCCGCCATGATCAGCAATTCGACTGCGATCTGCTTGCGTACCGGCAGGTGTTTCTTGCTGTTCATACGATGCCCCAATGGCCCGTTCGCGCTTCGTGAATGGGCAAATTACCAGTTTTTGGCGCGTTTACGCATAAGCGCAATCCATTGGCGTAAGCAAGCTGTTATGTCATTCATTCTTCGACCACACCGCTGGCAACGCCATCCAAAAGAGGACAATCCAGATGAAAAATGACATGGGCGATGCGCCTTCGGTTCCTGCTACGCAAAGCGGCCTATCGATCCAGAACATGATCTTCATGGCTGGCGCGACAATCCTGTTCACCTTGGTGATGATGGCGCTGTCGAACCTTTCCGGTGGCTATGCGGTCGGATCTGCGCCAGCCGGCAGTCCAGCCCGGCCGCTAACTCTTCCAGTCATGATCCATCTCGCTACCGTCATTCCGGCCATTCCCCTGGGCGGCTATATCCTGTGGCGGAAAAAGGGCGACGCCCAACATAAGATGCTTGGTCGAATCTGGGGAATCCTCATGCTGATCACCGCGATCGCGAGTTTCTGGATCGGTCGGCCGGGCACGGGCATTGCTGGCAGCGGGTACAGCTTCATCCATATATTCTCGATCATTACGCTGGTCTCGATTCCGATGGGGGTGTGGCAGATCCGGCGCGGCAATGTGAAGGAACATTATCGGGCGATGCGCGGTCCCTATATCGGCCTGCTGATCGCCGGTCTGTTTGCTTTCATTCCCGGCCGGGTGCTGGGGTCGCTGGTTTTCGGATAAATCATTTGCCCCGTGGCCAGCGGCTTTCTATCAGGACGGAATGAACGGAACGCTCAAGATTACAATGGCTCAGCTCACCCAATCGGTGGGCGATTTGTCCGGCAATGCCGATGCAATGCTTGCGATTTACGATAGCAAGACGGATAGCGATCTGGTCGTTTTCCCCGAATTGCAGCTCATCGGTTATCCGCCGGAGGACCTGGTATTGAAGCCAGCCGTGCAGGAACGGGCTGCTGCTGAATTGCAGCGCCTCGCCGAAGCCACGGCCGGCCGCGACACGGCGATGCTGGTCGGCTCGATTTTCCGCGAGGGCGACCATTTGTACAATGGCATCGCCTTGCTCGAGCAAGGGCGCATAGCGGCGGTGCGGTACAAGGTGGAGCTCCCCAATTACGGGACGTTTGACGAGAAGCGCCTGTTCACCTCCGGGCCATTGCCGGACCTGATCACTTTTCGGGATTGCAAGATCGGCTTGCCGATCTGCGAAGATGTCTGGTTCCCGACGGTGTGCGAGCATCTCAAAGACCAGGGCGTGGAACTTTTCATCTCGGTGCATGGCAGTCCCTATGAAATCGAGAAAGACGACAAGCGACTGGGTCAGGTGGCGACCCGACGGGTGCGCGAAACCGGGATACCGATGATCTTTCTCAACCGGGTCGGCGGCCAGGATGAAGTGGTTTTCGACGGTGCCAGTTTTGTCTTGAACGGTGACGCTGCGGTGATGCACCAGCTCCCCGACTGGGATGAAGCGGTGGTCGATACGCACTGGACCAAATCCGACGGCAACTGGACCTGTGCGCCTGGAGAGTTGCACGCGCTCGATGACCATCCGGCGGATATCTACAATGCGATGATAGTTGGCTTGCGCGACTATGTGAATGCCAATCGCTTTCCCGGTGTCATCCTCGGCCTTTCGGGCGGCATTGACAGCGCCTTGTCCGCCGCGGTTGCGGTCGACGCTCTGGGCGCGGACCGGGTATGGTGTGTAATGATGCCATCGCGCTTTACCTCGCAGGAGAGTCTTGATGACGCCGCCGGCTGCGCCGAACTGCTCGGCACCCGGCTCGACACGATTTCGATTGTTCCCGCGGTCGAAGGGTTTGATGCGATGCTCGAAGGCAGTTTTGCCGACGAGGATGTCGACATAACTGAAGAAAATATCCAGTCGCGGATCCGCGGCGTCACGCTGATGGCGATGAGCAACAAATTTGGCCATATGCTGCTGACGACCGGCAACAAGAGCGAAATGAGCGTCGGTTATGCCACCATCTATGGCGATATGGCCGGCGGCTATTCGGTGCTCAAGGACGCCTACAAGCTGACCGTGTTCAAACTGTCCGAATGGCGCAACCGCAACAAGCCGAGTCTCGGCATCGGGCCGGATGGGCCGGTCATGCCTGACACGGTCATCACCAAGCCGCCCAGCGCGGAACTGCGCGAAGACCAGAAGGACAGCGACAGTCTGCCGGACTATGAGATCCTCGATCCGCTCCTGCATGGCCTGATCGAAGAGGAGCTGTCGGTTTCGGATCTGGTGGCGCGCGGTTTTGACAGGGACGTGGTGATCCGGATCGAGAAACTGCTCTATATTGCGGAATATAAACGCCGCCAGGCCCCGCCGGGCGTGAAACTGGGGACGCGTAATTTTGGCCGGGATCGCCGCTATCCGATCACCAATGCGTTCCGGACGACATAGCGGCCACCGGGCCTTCCCTAAGCGGGCACCGTCCGGCTCGTTTGGCCCGGGGGCATTTCACACAACATGTCTCGACTTGAACCGAGAGGATCGGCATAGGGCTGGATCATGACCATAAAAACCCGCTTTGCACCGTCGCCGACCGGCCATCTTCATGTCGGTAATATCCGTACCGCGCTCCACAACTGGATGTTCGCGAAGAAAAATGGCGGGACCTTCCTGTTGCGGCTGGATGACACCGACAAGCAGCGTTCCAAGGAAGAATATGTCACCGCGATCCGGGAAGATCTCGCCTGGCTGGGCATCCATCCCGATGCGGAAGAGCGTCAGTCGACGCGATTTGCGCGCTATGAGGAACGGTTTGAGCAGCTGAAAGCCGCAGGCCGGGTCTATCCCGCCTATGAAACGGCGCAGGAACTGGACCTCAAACGCAAGGTGCAGCTCGGTCGCGGAAAACCACCAATTTATGATCGCGGGGCGCTCGACCTGAGCGCGGACCAGATTGCCGCTTTCGAAGCCGAGGGCCGTCAGGCCCATTGGCGGTTCAAGCTGGACCATGCCAATCCGATAGTATGGCATGACCATATTCGGGGCGATCAGAATTTCGACCCGGCTTTGCTGTCCGATCCGGTGATCCGGCGCGAGGATGGCAGCTGGCTCTACATGTTGCCGTCGACCATTGATGACATGGACATGGGCATCACCCATGTCGTGCGCGGCGAAGACCATGTCGCCAATACCGCGGTGCAGATTCAGATGTTCCAGGCCTTTGATGCAGTGGTCCCCGAATTTGCGCATGAAGCGCTGCTGATCGGTACCGAGGGCAAATTGTCCAAGCGGCTGGGGTCGCTGGGAGTCAGTGGATTTCGCGAGCGCCATATCGAACCGCAATCGATTGTCGCGTTGCTCGCGCGGATCGGGACCAGCGATCCGGTCGAACCAATTGCTGACGTCATGACGCTGATCGAAGGCTTTGATTTCAGTCGCTTCGGACGTGCTCCGGCGCGTTTTGATGACGAAGAGCTCGCGCAATTGAATCAGAAAATCGTGCATCTCATGGCCTATGATGCTGTGGCCGATCGCTTGCCTGAAGCGATGACCGCTGAAGCCTGGGAGGTGATCCGTCCCAATATTCATGATCTGAGCGAAGTGACCGACTGGTGGCAGGTCGTGACCGGCCCAGTTGCCGCACCAGACTTAACGGCGGATGATAAGACCTATCTTGCCGCGGCGCGCGTAGCGCTGGAGTCGCTGCCATGGTCAGACACCGCCTGGAAAGATTGGACCGCGGCGCTCAAGCAGGAGACTGGACGCAAGGGCAAGCCCTTGTTCATGCCGCTGCGACAGGCGCTGACCGGGCTTGACCACGGCCCCGACATGTCGGCCTTGCTACCCCTTATTGGCCGGGATTCGGCCTTGGAGCGATTGGCGCAGGCGGCGTCCTGACCTTCGTTTAACAGCCAGACAGAGCGGGGTTGCAGCCTGGCTTAAGGGTCTCATTTGCTTTCATACATGTTATAGTATAACATCACATATGACGGTGCAGCGACAACGTCATCAAGACGGGTTTGCGCCGTCATCCGAGGAGACGGATGAAAGGAAAACCTATGAGCTACACAACGAGCTACGCAAACCGACCACCCAGCCGCAGGGGACTGGCAATTACCATCGGCCTGCACGCAGCGGTATTTGCCGGCGTTATGGCGATGCCGGCGATCACCGCCCATATCGAGGAAAAAGGACCGATCATCATGCGGCCCATCCCGATGGAACCGGAACCCACGCCGCCACCGGAACCGATTGAGAAGCCCCAGAGCGATCCCCGCCCGGTCGATGTGAAAACGCCCGCCGGCCCAATTGTCGAGCCACCGTCGCTGCCTGGCTGGAAAGAGCCGGCCTTTCGCGATCTGGGCGATGAAATTGCCATGGCGGGATCGGGGACGGATAGTGGTTTCCCGACCGCGGAGATTAAGTTCATACCGGAGCCGGAAATCATCGATGCCCAGCTGAACCGGCGCTATAGCCGGTCGTTTCAACCGGCTTACCCTCCCGGCCTGCTGCGCCTTGGGACAGAAGGACTGGTAACGGTAAAGGTACTGGTCGGAACCGATGGTCGACCCGAGCAGATCGAGCTGATTGACAGCCCGCATCCGGATTTCTGGTCCGCGACCCGAAAACATGCGCTGAAGAAATGGCGGTTTACGCCTGCGACCAGAGATGGCCAGGCTTTTGCCAGCTGGATCACTTTGAAGGTTCAGTTCACGATTAACGACTGATCACGGGACAAAAAACGGCGCGATGGCTGGCTTTGTTGCACGGCAGGGCTGGTCATCGCATCGAGAAGTCCCTATTTGAGGGTATGAGTTTTTTCCGAGATGTTTCCCTTGTTGGCGGGTTTAAGGATCTGGTCGGTTTTGTTCGGCAAAGCCCCCGGGAACGGGCGATACCGGCCATATTGGCGATATTTTTTCCCACCCTGATCATCACGATTTTCATCATCGATTCGAAAATCAACACCGCGGCTCCGGAAGGGCCGAAAGTGATCTTTTTCGAAAGCTGGTCAGCGGATCGCACCGACGAAGAGATTCTGGCCGACCGCTGGGCGATTCAGTGCCGCAAGGACAAGGCCCTGGCTGAACGCAAGGAAGCCATGAAAAAGCTGGCCCGGATGTCGGGTATGGATCCGGAAGAAATGGAACGCGATATCGCGGCCCGGCGCGCGGCGCGCGGTGAGGTTGACACGCCGGTCGAACGCCCCGCCGGACTGCAATGCTGAATGCTGGCTCGCGCATAAAATGACGGATACCGACTATATGGTTATGGCCCTCGCGCTGTCCGAGCGCGGCCGCGGCCGCACCGGCGCCAATCCCAATGTCGGGTGCGTGATCGTCAAGGATGGCCATATTGTGGGGCGCGGCTGGACGCAGCCCGGCGGGCGGCCTCATGCCGAAGCCATGGCGCTGGAGCAGGCCGGTGCAGCGGCGCGCGGTGCCGACATCTATACCACCATGGAGCCCTGCGCCCATGAAAGCCCCCGCGGACCAGCCTGCGCCGATCTGCTCAGTAAGGCGCAACCGGCCCGGGTCATTGCGGCCACATTGGACAGCGATACCCGCACCCGGCGCCACGGCATTGATCGTCTCGGCGAGGCGGGGATATCGGTGGTTGTCGGCCTGTGTGAACAGGAGGCGCACCGCGTCATGGCAGGTTTTTTCACCCGTCTCGAAAAGGACCGGCCCCATGTAACGCTCAAGCTCGCGTTGTCACTGGACGGTTGCATAGCGCTGGCGGATGGCAGCAGCCAGTGGATTACCGGGGACCGGGCGCGGGCCCACGCGCATCTCGAACGCGCGCGCTGTGACCTGATCCTGGTTGGTGCGGGAACTGTAGAAGCAGACGTTCCGCGTTTGGATGTCCGTCTGGCGGGCCTTGAAGACCGGTCGCCGCAACCGGTTGTGCTGGGCGGAGCGGAGGTTCCGGACCATTGGATAACGATTGCGAAACCGGAGGCGATAGCGGATCTCGAAAATCATAACTGGCTGATGGTCGAAGGCGGATCGGCGACCGCGGCCTCGTTCCTGAAGGCAAATCTTGTCGATCGGTTGCTGCTTTATCGCGCGCCGATCATCATTGGCGGCGGACTGCCAGGCATTGGTGACATTGGACTCGCCGGTCTCGGCGATGCCCATGGCCAGTGGACACGGCTCGATCGCCGGGCATTGGGACAGGATATGCTTGAGATATATGAACGCGCCGCCTAGTTTGGGCGATCAGCACCATGACTTTCTCGCTGCCGCGCTTTCAGAATAAGGATTTTTCATGTTCACAGGCATAGTTTCCGATATTGGCACGATTACCAAGGCCGAACAGCGCGGGGATCTGCGGCTGGTCATTGCCTGTCATTATGACATGAGCACGGTTGCGATCGGGGCATCCATTGCCTGTTCCGGCGCCTGTCTGACGGTGGTCGACAAGGGACCGGACTGGTTCGCGGTCGACATTTCAGCGGAAAGCATCTCCAAGACCGCCAGAGGCATGTGGACCGAAGGGCGCACGCTTAATCTCGAGCGCGCACTGAAAGTCGGGGATGAGCTCGGTGGTCATATCGTCACCGGCCATGTCGATGCCGTTGGCGATGTGCTTTCGGTCGAAACCGAGGGCGATTCCCATCCGATCCTGATCCGCGCACCGGCGACAATCGCCGCCTATCTGGCACCCAAGGGATCGGTGACGGTCGACGGCATATCGCTGACCGTCAATAGCGTCAAGGATGAGGCAGATGGCAGCGCCATATTCGGCCTCAATATCATTCCGCACACCGCCAGTGTCACGACCTTTGCCCAGCTCAAGGCTGGCGATCAGGTCAATCTCGAGATTGATATTCTCGCGCGCTATCTCGCCCGGATGGAGCAGCAGCGCGCAGCGACCGCCTGAACCGTTGAATCACTGGCAATGCGGAGGCCCGGTTTAGAAGGGCAACCAGCGCTGCTTCTTGCTGAACTTCATATAGCCGACATTCGCGCCCAGTCGCAGACCAGCGCCGAGACGCACCGGAATCAGCACTTTGTCGCCGCTGCGCAAATAGCTGACATGGAAACCGCCGATAAAATAGGCCGCGCCTTCGCCGGCAGGGAATCGTTGATACAGGTCTTCGGTGTCGTAAAGATTATAGACCAGCACAAAGCTGTTGGCCGCGTTGCCGCCCACATCAAAGCCGATTGACGGCCCGGTCCAGTATACCGGCCGTTCGCCTTCGATCTTGTGGTGCAGTTTGCCGGAGCCATAGCGCAGACCGACAACAAAGGCGCCAGACGCCTCGCGCCCGGCAATATAGGCGTTGGGACGTCCCTGCTTCTTCAAAATATCTTCGATCACTCCAGCCAGACCTTTGGCCCCTTTGCCGAACACGCCTTCCGCGGCGCCGATCAGGTCATCGTCCTGATAGGTGGTCGCGTCATCGACATTCGCACCGGCAAAATCGCCTTCGCCGGTTGTCGCCTGATCGGTTCCGCCGGCATTTTCGACCGGCACGGCATTGTCGGTGTTGAGGTCGCTGTCGATAGTGGTGTCGGCCGCCGGGTTGTCGACGGTCGCGCTGACCGTGGTATCGGTTTCGGCTGCCGGCGTGGTCAGCGTGCCATCATAATCAGGATTGTCGAGATCCGCGTCAATCGCATCATTCGGGTCAATCGTCTGGACCTGGGCGAAAGCGGGCGTGGCGGGTGACAGGGCCAGCGCCGCAACGGCAAACAGGCCAAGCAGTTTCCGGCCCAATGGTTGACTTGGGGTTTTTTTCACAGACATTTCCTTTGGGCACGACTTAGTCATGGGTAAACTCCTTCCCATACCAGCCGCCAATGGTTGTTGGCCTTTCCCCCTGACTGCGCAATGAACGGGCGGTGACCCGAGTCGATTTTGCGTTCTGTTGAGTGGTTTCCACCACGGAATGTCTGGTCACCGCAGAAAAACGCCCCGAAACGGAGCACCAGACGGCCATATTTTAGCCGTTGCAGGCAAGGCGAAGCGTCGTTATAGCGCTGGACCTTGGCTAGCCAATCATGCGGACACGTGGGTGAGCGGCTGAAACCACCTCCCTGCTAAGGAGGCAAGGGCCTCACGGTCCTTCGAGGGTTCGAATCCCTCCGTGTCCGCCACTTTTCTCCCCCTCAAAACCCATCATTCAATGCCCTGGTCCGCCGGTCGGGGAATCCGCTTGCCTTTGGTGCGGCTGGTCAGGTGGTATTTTCGGCAGCGGTCGCAGCGATAGGGGCGGAGAGTGTAGCCGCTTTGCTGCGCGATGCGGATCGCCTCCTGTTCGGTGGCGTAGCGCTTTTTCCGGGTGCAGATGCTTTGTCTGGTGCGCATGGTGGTGGCGTTTCCCTGTCGTCCGCGGCGGTGATGCTTGCCAAGTCTGTGCGGTGCTATAGTAGCGAAGGTTGATCACGGGACAACAGAAAGCAGCGGGTATGAATCTCAAGGACACCATCATCGTCATCACCGGAGCCGCCAGCGGGATCGGTGCGGCATTGGCCCGGCGCTTTGCGCAGGAAGGGGCGCGGCATATTGTCTGTGCCGATCGCGACCTGGCCGGCGCGGAAGCGGTGGCGGCGGATATTGGCGGCACCGCAATCGGGACGGATGTCGGGCGCGAAGCCGATATCACCGCCCTGATTGAAACGGTGGAAGCGGATATCGGGCCGATCGACCTGTTTGTTTCCAATGCCGGAATCATCATGGAAGGCGGCGTCGAAACGGCCGATGCGGACTGGCAACGCATCTGGGATATTAACGTCAACGCCCATATTCGGGCGGCACGGGTGCTGGTGCCGAAAATGTTGGCGCGGGGCGGCGGCTATATGCTGAGCACTGCATCGGCGGCGGGCCTGCTCGCTCAAATCGGATCGGCGCCTTATTCGGTGACCAAACATGCCGCGGTGAGTTTCGCCGAATGGCTGGCGATCACCCATGGCGATGACGGTCTGAAAGTATCGGTGCTCTGCCCGCAAGGCGTGGCGACCGCGATGACGGCTGATATCGACACTTCGACGGTGGCGAAAGACGGAATGCTGACCGCGGAAGTGGTGGCTGAAACAACGCTTGAAGCGATCACCGAAGAGCGGTTTCTGATTTTGCCGCATCCCGAGGTCGCCGACTATATCCGTCAGAAGGGCAGCGATCCGGAGCGCTGGATCACCGGGATGCAGCGCTGGCAGGCGCGCCTCACCACACAGGGCAGTTGATGGCAACACGGCCCGCCTAGCATTTTTGTCCTGATAAAATGGAGCATTGGGGCTGGCGACCGGAAGCCCTAGCGTCATCCTCATGATAAAAGGAGGATGAACAATGGCATTGGTATCTGTCGTCGGCGCAACCGGGCGTCAAGGTTTGGCACAAATCCGTCAGTTGGGCGCAACCGGACACAAGGTCCGCGCCCTGTCCCGTAGCGAATCCCCCGATCTCGGTGGCAGCAATATTGCCGACGAGGCGCGCATATTCGATCTTTATGACGAGGATACCTGGATTCCCGCCTTTGAAGGGTCGGACGCCGTGTTCTATACCCATCCCCTGCAGGCGCGCGAAGATCGCGCGACGCTGACCGGTCGCGTGGCCGAAGCGGTCCAGAAAGCGGGCGGCAAGCGGTTCATCTGGAACACATCGAGCTGGATTCCGGAGCGCCCGGGGGAACCGTTCACTTATGGCAATAACACGATTGCGGTAAACTCGATTTTCCGGTCCGGCGTCCCGGCGACGGTGTTCGGATCAGTGCTGTTCATGGACAATCTGCTGACCAACTGGGCGCGGCCATTCATTGTCGATGAAAGCCGCTATGTCTATCCGCATGAGGCGCATCTCGAGGCCAACTGGATCAGTCTTGACGATGTCGGCAAATGCATGGTCGCGGCCATGGAGCGGCCTGACTTTGAAGGCTCCTGGCTCAATATTGGCGGCCCGCAGCGGATCAAACCGCCGGAGGTTGCGGCCACCCTGTCGAAGGTTTTCGGGCGCGAGATCAAATATGATCCCTGTACGCCTAAGGAATTTGGTGACTTGCTGGTCAATGCCTTTGGCGATGATGTACCGGAGGAAAATCGCGCCACCATGTCCGCCGGCATCGCGGCCTTTTATGAATATAATAACAAGGCCGAGACCAAGCCGTTTGAAGTGAATTTCGATTTTGTCCAGCAACGCCTGCCCGAAGTCGAGTTTGAAACGCTGGAACAATGGGCGGCCCGCCAGGACTGGTCGGAAAATGCCCACCGGCCACCCGCAGGCTAGACCGTATGACACAGCGCCTGGAGGGCAAGATTGCATTGGTCACTGGTGGCGCGTCGCGGCCCGGCATTGGTGCCGCGATTGCCGAGCGGCTGGCCGAGGAAAAGGCTATTGTCGTGCTCAGCGATGTGGATCTGCCTGGCGTGGAAGAAACCGCGCAGCTGATTCGCGATCAGGGTGGCCAGGTGACCGCGATGCATCAGGATGTGACGTCACAGGAGGGCTGGGACGCCACCATCGCGGCCATATTGGCCGCGCATGGCCGGCTCGACATATTGGTCAACAATGCCGGAATCCTGGATGTCGCCGCGATCACCAGCAGCAACGCAGTACCGGCCTTGCGCCGCCAATATGATGTCAATGTCGAGGGCAGCTTCATGGGCACGCAGGCAGCGGTGGCCGCGATGCGGGAGACCGGCGGCGGGTCGATCATTAACCTGTCTTCCGTCGCAGGGTTGGTCGGGTTCCGCGGCAGCGCGAGCTATGCGGCATCGAAGGGCGCGGTGAAGCTGTTTAGTAAATCCGTCGCCCTGGAAGTGGCGGCTGATCAAATTCGGGTCAATACCGTACATCCGGGCATTATCCGCACCAATATGCAAAGCGCGGGTGCCGACACCAATGCCGAGAATTATGCCGCGATAGAGGCGGCTATCCCGGCGGGACGGCTCGGGGAGCCGAAGGATATTGCCAATTGCGTCCTGTTCCTCGCATCGGATGAATCCAGCTATGTGACCGGCGCAGAATTTGTCGTCGATGGCGGCTATACCGCGCAATAGCGAACATATTTCCGCCCGTTTGAACCTTTTTACCCGCGATGCCGACTATCAGGGTAAAAGGCATTCAGCTTGCTTATGCGATATAGTGATACAGACCGGGTTTTTGATGCCTTGCTGCTCCGTCGGATCCAGGCCGGGGATCGCCGTGCCGGAGAACGATTGGCGGCGCGCTGGTATCCCAGGCTGCTGCGAACGGCCCATCGTCTTTTGGGCGACAGGGAGCAAGCCGAGATCGCCGTACAAGAGGCGTGGAGCGGCATCTGCAAAGGCTGGACTGGTCTGCGCAATCCGGATCGCTTTCCGGCTTGGGCCTATCGGATTTTGCATCATAAATGCGCCGATCATATCCGGTCCAACAAGCGCTATCGGGAGCGGATGGATGCGCGGGAAGAAGCGGTTGCGACGATCAGCCCGCGCGGTGAGGACAAGGTGTCGCTGGAGCAGGCCTTTGCGGGACTGAGCAACGATCATCGCGCCACCGCGCTCCTCTATTTTCAGGAGGGGCTGACGATGCGCGAAATTGCCGAAGCGACCGCGACGCCGGTGGGGACCACCAAGTCCCGCCTGTTTCATGCCCGCCGCCAATTGCAGGCGGCACTCGATCACCAAGACGAAGGAGAAGACCATGAACATGTTTGACAATCAGCCGGAAGGCAGGCTGAGCGCCGAGGACCAGGCGTTTCTCGCCGATCTGGAAAATGGCCGGGGCCTATTCGAGCAGCTTGGCGCCACCTTGCAGGGCCCGATGCGCTTCTGGTCCTATCTGATTACGATCCTGACCTTCTTCGTGGCGATGGCGGCCCTTTATGCTGGCTGGCAGGCGTTCCACGCTGCCGCCATGCGGGACATCATCCTCTGGTCAGCCGCGACCATCTTGCTGTTCATGATGGTCGCGTTTATGAAGAACTGGTTGTTTCAGCGGATGAATCTGCTGTCAGTGCTGACCGAGTTAAAGACACTGGAGCTGCGGATCGTGCAGCTCAATGACCGCATCAAATGACCGATCCAGCGGCGACCCGGATGATGGATCAGGCGATCATCCGTTCGATAAACCAGTAGGTTGCGATAATGCCGATTCCATAGGAGGTCGCCAGCTTGACCGGCTGTAGCGCGGCGATGCGAACCCGGCGGATCAGCGCCAGCACCGCGAGGGCGATCGCAACAATGGCCAGCTGGCCGATTTCAACGCCTAGGTTAAAGGTCAGCAGCGCCATCGGGATGGCATCCTGCGGCAAACCGATTTCCGCCAGCGCGCCGGCAAAGCCAAAACCGTGCAGCAGCCCGAACAGGAAAGCGACAATCCACGGATAGCGTTCCGACAGGCGCAGACTGGCCGCATCTCCGGCGCGCTGCGCTTTGACAATTTCCACCGCCAGGAACACAATTGACAGCGCAATGACCGCTTCGACCGGTTGGGATGGCAGCGCAAGATAGCCGAGCGTCGTTCCGATCAGCGTGATGCTGTGGGCGATGGTAAACGCAGTAACCGTCTGCGCCACCAGCCACCCGCCCTTGAGCAGCAGGACCAGCGCGAGCACGAATAGCAGATGGTCAAAGCCCAGCAGGATATGCTCGATTCCGATGATGGTGTAGGTCCAGGCCACATTGGCAATTGCATCCTTCTGCGCGATGGTTGCGCTGGGCGCGTCGGGGGTCAGCCGCAGCGTCTGGGTGTCCTCTGCAAGCGGGCTGATGCGGACCAGCGCGTCAGTGGTGGCCAGTTCGAGCCCAGCAAGGCCAATTTCCTGTCCGGCGATGGACCCGGTGCACCGCAGCGCCTGACGGGTCAGAATGCTGCTGGCAACGAAACGCCGCTCGGCTTCGCCGGTCGGGGTACAATTCTCGGGCCACTCGACCTGCCCGGAGCGCCCAAGCCGGGAATTGGCCGATGCTTTCCAGACAATCGTCCAGTCCTGTTCTGACTCTTGGGTCAGTTCGATATAGGCTGGTCGCAATTCATCCGCCCGGGCCGTGCCTGGGGTCAGGGCGAGGATCATCAGGCCGAGAAAACCGAACCAGACTGCTCTCATTGCCGGCCAGCCACCTGAATATCATATTGTGCGCGATAGCGGTCGAACGCGGCGGCTTGCTGGCGGGCGCGTTGGGCTGCGCGCCAGTCATTGGTCACGGTCTGGCGGACATCGTCCAGCGACGGCGGTTGGCCCGGAACCCGGGCCCGAATCTTCACCAGATGCTGGCCGAAGCCAGAATCAACCGGCCCCTGCCAGGAGCCGACTGGAAGACTGGCCAGAGCCGCGGCAAATTCTTCCCCGAATTGCCGTGCAATAGCGGATGTCGCCGACTTGCGGACGGTGGTTGGCAAGGAAATCGGTCGCCCCGCTGCAGCCGAATCAATCGCCTCCTGGTTCAGCTGGTCGCGCAAGGCCGCAACATCTTCGTCCGTAATATCGGGTGCTTGGCCGAGATAGACCTGGTCCAGATCATAGCGCGCCGACAGCGTATATTGTTCTGGCCGTTCATCGAGCCATTGTTGCAATTCGGCTTCGCTTGGCGTGGTTTCGGACGCGTCGCTATTATCCAGAAACCGCATTTTGGTGAACAGCCGGCGGCGGATTACCGGATCATTGCGATCGAGGCCCAGGCGCAGCGCCTCGCGATAATAGACCTCTTCCTGGATCTCCTGGTCAATCAGGCCATCGAGCTCCGCCCTGGTTGGCGGTCGGCGGAAATTCTGGACCCAGCGAGCGTTGAGCCGCGCGACGTCGCTTTCGCTGATCGTGATCGCATAGTCAGCCGGATCCCGATCGGTCCCGGTCGCCCAGAAAAAGCCGAACACCAGCAAGGCGCCACCGAGAAAATGGATCAGCGGTTCCCCGATCAGTTTCGCGAACCGCGTTCTGATGCTCATCCACTAGGCCTTCGGCGTGTACCAGATCGGCGAGGTATAGGCCCGTTCCTGTTGAATCTTGATCACGTCATCGGGCAGGGTCAGACCGAATCGCAACGCATCATAGACCGGCCAGGTCGGCGTCGGGATTTCCAGCACGCGGACATAATAAAAGGCATTTTGCCCGGCATCAAAGTCGGGGTCCTGCCACCATGTCGTCAGTTCCGGTGCGCCCGAATCCTTGTCCCAGGTGCCTTTTGTCAGGTCGACCGTATTGGCCACCGGGGTGACCTTGCCGTCAGCGCCGCGGGTGCGGTTTTCGGCATCGCTCCAGCTGATATTATAGACCTTCTCCTGCGACCGGCCGTCGGCATCGACCCAGCCCTTGATCACCTGAATGCGGTCCAGCCCGGCGCTTTCGGGATCCATCAGCGCGCTGACCAGGAAGGTCGGGGCCTTGCCGTCACCGCCGCTCAGATCCCCGCCCATCGGCACGCCTTTGGCATAGCCGGCCTTGACCAGATCATCCGTGTCCCCTTCGGCAAAATCAAAGCCGCCGAAAAACCGGACCTGCATGCGTGGACCGGTCGTGGCATAGACTTCGCGGCGCATCATCGCGTCGAAAATCGCTTCGCGGCTGTTGCTGGTGGCCCATACCGCCGCATAGCCGCTCGACAGATAGTGCCAGCCGAAACGGCCTTCGCGGGTGCCGAGATTTTGCGGTGCCATGGCGCGGTCTTTGTTGTTCAGCTCATTGCCGCTATGCTTGCCGAAAAAATTGTCTTCGTCCGCCGTGGCCAGCGATGTGTGACTGTCAGTCGATCCGATCATCCCGAATTTGAACGGGTTGGCACCGACCGTGACCGCCAGTTCGAGGCCCCGTTTCAGCGCTTCGCGAACATAGCTGCCGCCATAGCTTTCGGGCGCCATCTTCTGGCCGCAGCTCAGGTTACAGGTATCCCAGCCGGCATCACCGAAAGCGGCAAATTCATCATTGGGAGACAGAAAGGGATGCGCTTCGCTATCGCCCTTGATCTGAGTGACTTCGACAATCGGCTCGCGCAGCGCGCGGGTTTTCACATAGGCAGCATCAATTGGGCTGCCGTCAAATTTGCTCATCGCGAACATGCGACCGTTGGACACATTGCTGTTATGCGGAATCGCCAGGATCTTGCCGCCAGTCTGTTGCTCATAAGCCGCCATATAGTCCCAGAGCTTTTCCGGATCCTGTGACCCCAGCGCGCCAAAGGGCAATGTCTGGTTGGTCTTGTCGGACCCGTCCCGATACATCACGACGCGGTGAAGATTGTCGCCCAGCGGCATCGGCGTATATTCAAAGCCCATGAAGGCGGTGAACTTGCCGGGCTCATTATACTGGTCGACGGTCGCACCATGTTTGGTCCACAAATCGGCGGTGCGTTCCTTCTGCTGTTCGGGATCAGTGAGTGATTCCGGCAGCGTGCCCTTGGCTGCACCGTCGATCAGTTCGGCGGTCACTCGCAGGCTGCCTTCCTCGCTCTCGTTCATCATATCGTGCCAGCGCAGCAGGAATGCGTCGCCCAGCAAAGCAATGCGCGGCGCTTCCATAATCGCCTTGGTTGCGCCCATCGCGTCGCTATGGTCGGCGATGACGAGAAAATCGAGCGGCCGCGAGAGCTTTGCTTTTTCGCCTTTGGTGGCGGTCACTTCTTCGCCCCGCGCAAAGCGCAATGCGGCCTCGGCACTCAGCCGGTTGCCAAAACCGAAGGCGTCGATACTGTTGTCGGTGTGCAAATGGGTGTCACCCCAGAAAACCTGTTCCGGATATTCCGTATTGGTGACGGTTGCGTCCGAACCGCTCGAGCCGCCTTGATCGGAGCATCCTGAAACCGCGAGTGCAGCCGTGCCGGCGGCCAGTAAAAGTGCTTTGCGCATCATATTTTCCCTCATCCTCTAGGCGAAAACTATCGGCCTTGGCGGCCGGGCGCAAGGCCTTCCTGTAGGCTGATATTCCGTAGCAGATTCCGTAACGTCAGCGTGAGCTCCCCAGGCGGCGGCCGGGTGCAGCAGTCAGGCCATCGCCTGAAAATAGGGACGATCGCCCGCAATCGTGGCGCGTTGCATGATGCGGCGGGCGGGAAAATAATCCGAGGCAGCAAAATGCTGGGACGCCCGATTGTCCCAGAAGGCGACCGCCCCTGCGGTCCATTTGAAGCGGCATTGAATCTCGGGATTGGATGCGGTGGCATAGAGGGTTTTGAGCAACGCCTTGCTCTCTGCGGCGGGCATGCCGACAATATGGCTGGTGAACGCGCTGTTGACATAAAGGCTCGGCAGGCCGGTTTCAGGATGGGTGCGAACCACCGGATGTTCCTGCAGCGGATATTGGTCGTGAAGTTCTTCCGGTTTTTTGCCCAGCCGTTTGGCGAACACACGCGCAATATCATGCACCGCGGTCAGGCTGCAGATGGTCTCACGCAGATCTTCCGGCAATTTTTCATAAGCGAGATTCATATTCGCGAACAAAGTGTCGCCACCGACCGCCGGAATCTCGATCGCGCTGAGGACCGATCCCAGAGATGGTTCCGGACGCCAGGTGACGTCGCTGTGCCACATATTCTCCTGGCCCTTGCTTTTGGGGCCATGTTCAATGCGTAAAATTTCCCGATGGTCCTGATTTTTGGGCGTGGCCGGGTGGATTTCGAGCGGACCGAACCGCCCGGCAAAACGCAACAGCTGCTCAGGGGTGAGGTGCTGATCGCGAAAGAACAGCACCTTATGGTCGAGCAGCGCTTGCCGGATCGCGGCAATCTGGTGATCGTCCAGCGCATCGGCCAGCGAGATTTCCGACAGTTCCGCGCCGATCGCCGGGGTCAGCGGCTGCAGGACGAAATCCGCTTGCAATGGGGTTTGCCGAACTGGACCGGACGCTGCGCTTGCCATGCTGTTTCCTTGCTTGATGCCGTGATGATCCGCTCTATCCTATCAGGATTGTGAATAAAATCACCACCAACCGCCGGTCTAATACAAAAAGAGCATTTCCGTTGCCTGGGCCCTTTGCTACTGATCGGCAGAAATATGTCTCGAGGAGAGCAGCAGATGAGCGATATGATTCAGCCCGATGGCAAGGCAACCGGCAACACCCACTGCACCGCTGCCGACTATGATCGGCTCTATCAGGACAGTCTCTCCGCACCCGATGCGTTCTGGCTGGAGCAGGCGGGACGGCTGGACTGGACGGTGGCGCCGCAGCAGGCTGGGCAATGGTCCTATCAGCCGGTCGACATAAAATGGTTTGCCGATGGCGTATTGAACATCTGCCACAATGCGGTCGACCGTCATGTGGCCGCAGGGCGGGGCGACCAGCCCGCGCTGATCTTCGAACCCGATGATCCGGCCGGCGCTGGGCGGACTTTGAGCTACGCGGACCTGCTCATCGAAGTGCAGCGTATGGCAAACAGCCTCAAAGCGCTGGGTGTCGGCAAGGGTGATCGGGTGACCATCTACATGCCGATGATCGTCGAGGGTGTTCTCGCCATGCTCGCCTGCGCGCGCATCGGCGCGATCCACTCAGTGGTATTTGGCGGCTTTTCTCCGGAAGCGCTGGCGGGCCGGATCGCCGATTGCGAAAGCCGTTTCGTGATCTGCGCGGATGCCGGCCAGCGGGGCGGCAAGCCAGTGCCGCTCAAGGCCAATGTCGATGCCGCCCTTAGCCGCGACGGCGTGTCTGTCGATGGAGTCCTGGTGATCAATCACAGCGGCAGTGACGTCAACATGACCAGCGGTCGCGATCACTGGTATCACGAGATTGCAGCGGATGTGCCGGCAGATTGCCCATGCGAGCCGATGGCGGCCGAAGATCCGCTGTTCATCCTCTACACTTCGGGTTCGACCGGCAAGCCCAAGGGCGTGCTGCACACAACCGGCGGCTATGCGGTGTGGGCCGCGACCACCTTTCACTATGTGTTTGACTACCAGCCCGGCGAGGTCTTCTGGTGCTCCGCCGATATTGGCTGGGTGACCGGCCACAGCTATATTGTTTATGGCCCGCTGATCAACGGCGCGACCGAAGTGATTTTCGAAGGCGTACCCAACTATCCTGACTATGGCCGGTTCTGGGCGGTGGTCGCCAAGCATAAGGTCAATATTTTCTACACCGCGCCGACCGCGATCCGCGCCCTGATGCGCGAAGGCGATGACCCGGTCACGGCCCATGATCGCAGCTCGCTGCGGCTGCTCGGCACGGTCGGGGAACCGATTAATCCGGAAGCCTGGCGCTGGTATTATGACGTGGTTGGTGAGGGCCGTTCGCCGATCGTCGATACTTGGTGGCAGACCGAAACCGGTGGCATCATGATCACCACGCTGCCGGGCGCCCATGGCATGAAACCGGGCAGCGCGGGCAAGCCGTTTTTCGGGATTCAGCCGCAGCTGGTCGACAATGACGGCAAGGTGCTGACCGGGGCAACCGAAGGCAATTTGTGCATCACCGCGAGCTGGCCGGGCCAGGCGCGTAGCGTCTATGGCGATCATGAGCGGTTTATCCAGACCTATTTCAGCACTTATGAGGGCAAATATTTCACCGGGGATGGCTGCCGCCGCGATGCTGATGACTATTACTGGATTACCGGCCGGGTGGATGATGTGATCAATGTTTCGGGCCACCGGATGGGCACGGCCGAGGTGGAAAGCGCGCTGGTTTCGCATCCTGATGTCGCCGAGGCCGCGGTTGTCGGTTATCCGCATGATATCAAGGGGCAGGGGATCTACTGCTATGTGACACTGAATGCCGGTGTGCAGCCCAGCGATGAACTGACCGCCACGCTGCGGGCACATGTCCGGACCGAAATCGGCCCGATTGCGACACCGGACCATCTGCATTGCAGCCCGGGTTTGCCGAAAACCCGGTCGGGCAAGATCATGCGCCGGATATTGCGCAAGATTGCCGAAAATGACTTTGGCAATCTGGGCGACACGTCCACGCTGGCCGACCCGGCGGTGGTGGATAGCTTGATCAGTGGCAGGATGAACCGATAGACCCCAATGCCCTAGCGGCAGTGCCGTTTTTCAAAATTTATGCATATGGTTTACAGTATTGTGCAGGTGCGGAAAATACGTTAAAGGCGCGTTAAGTTTTATCCGATGGGTCGCGCCATTTCGCTGGATAGCGCTTGAAAAAACAGAGGGATTATTGACTATGAACAAGAAACTACTCGCAACTGGTGCGGTTGCGGCGATGCTGATGTCATCGACCGCCGCCAACGCTGCCAGCATTCTGTATCGCAACGACCTGAATCTTGGTACCGACTATGTGGCACAAGCCCTTACCGGTATCGCGGCAACCACGACGGCCATTTCCGGCGATCTGAGCGGTTCAACCCTGTCCGATTTTGACATTGTTATCTACGCCAACCAAAATACCGGTGTACCGGCTGGCGACATTGCTGCACTCGATGCCTATATCGCAAGCGGCGGCAAGGTGATTTTCAACAACTGGACGTCGGATCTGCCGACGCTGAATTCGGCTCTCTCCGGCAACGTCAATGAAACCGAAATTACCCTGTCGATGTTCGACACGGGCCTCGCTTCGCCATTGACCGCCGTGAACCCAGGCTGGAACACGTTCACCACCGGCCTGACCAATGCGGGCGGCACAGTTGCAGCCACGTTCGGCAATGGCGATGCCGCCATCATCGTTGGCAATATGGGCAACACCATCCACAATGGTTTCCTGACCGACACGGTTGATGCGTCCCAGCTTTATGTGAACCAGATCAATTCGCTGGGTGTAGCGGCTGTTCCAGAGCCAGCAACCTGGGCGATGATGATCTTTGGTTTCGGCCTCGTCGGCGGCGCATTGCGCAACCGTCGCAGAAAGACCAAAGTCAGCTTCGCATTCTGATCGGCTGATCAACACGAAATTGCAAAGCCCGCCGGATCCGGTCCGGCGGGCTTTTCTTTGTCCGTTTGCGCGGCGTCGGCACGCTACTGATTGTCTAAATCCCTTGGCGATGGTACCCCAATGATCATCTGTTTGATTAGACAAGGGTTTCACCACATGACGCGCATTTTCCTCCTCGCCACCACCGCCTTTCTTGCAGCCTGTTCGGCTGATACCGGACCGGTCGCCAGCGCTTCATCAGAAGCCAGCGCAGTTGCGCCAGCGGCCGATGTCGACGCCGAACTGCTCGCTTTTTTTGAAGCCTATGATCAGGCTGAACTGGCCTATTCGCCGATCGCCAAATCATTTCGCGGCATTCGCGATGCCGATTATGGCAAGTGGGACGACCCGAGCGAAGCCGCCGAACAGGCCCGCTATGATCGCGGTCAGGCCGCTTTGGCCAAGATGGAAGCGGAGTTTGACTTTGACGCGCTGAGCGAAGAAAGCCAGCTGAGCTACCGCCTGTTCCAGGCCCGTGCCGAACGGTCTCGCGCCGCCTTCCCATTTCGCCGGAACGCCTATATTTTTGACCAGATGAACGGCGCGCAGAGCCAGATTCCTGCGTTTATGATCAATATTCACCGGGTCACGAACAAAGCCGATGCCAATGCCTATGTCAGCCGTCTTCAGGCCGCAGGGCCGCAATTCGAGACGCTGGTCGCGCAAGCCGCCGAACGTGCCGATGACGGTATCATGGTGCCGGACTGGGTGTTTCCCTATGTCATCAATGACGCGAAAAACGTGATCAGCGGCGCGCCGTTTGAGGCGGGAGAGGATTCGCCGATTTTTGCCGATCTGAAAAAGAAGGTGAACGCGCTCACGATTTCCCAAGCGGAAAAGGATGACCTGATCGCCCGCGGGACGGCGGCCTTAACCGACAGCCTGGCGCCAGCCTATCGCAAGCTGGTGGCGGAAATGGAGCGCCAGCAGAAAATGGCGGGTGACGGTGATGGCGTCTGGCGGTTCAAGGACGGCGCGGCCTATTATGAAGAGCGGCTGAAAAATTATACGACGACCGATCTGACCGCCGATCAGATCCATCAGATCGGGCTCGACAACGTGGCGCGGATCCATGGCGAAATGCGCAAGATCATGGCGCAGGTCGGCTTTGAGGGCAGTTTGCAGGACTTCTTCAAACATCTGCGGACCAGCGATCAATATTTTCACACCAGCCGGGAAGACTATCTCGCCGAAGCCAATGAAAAACTGGCGGCGATGGAAAAAGAGCTACCCAAATTTTTCAACACGCTGCCTCAGGCCCCCTTTGTCATCAAGCCGGTCGAAGCGTTTCGCGAAAAATCTGCCGGCAAGGCCTTCTACCAGCGCCCCGCGCCCGACGGATCACGGCCCGGGACCTATTATGTGAATCTCTACAATCTCAAGGACATGTCCAAGACCGAGCTCGAAGCGCTCGCCTATCATGAAGCGCTGCCGGGCCATCACCTGCAGCTTGCGATCCAGACCGAACTTGGCGATTTGCCGGCGTTTCGGAAATTTGGCGGCATAACCGCCTATTCCGAAGGCTGGGGTCTCTATACCGAAGAGCTGGGCAAGGATATGGGCTTTTACACCGACCCCTATTCGGATTTTGGTCGGCTGGGCATGGAATTGTGGCGCGCGTGCCGGCTGGTGGTCGACACTGGTATCCACCAGAAACGTTGGAGCCGTGAAAAAGCGATCCAGTATCTCACCGACAATACGCCCAACCCGGATGGCGATATTCGCAAGGCCATTGAACGCTACGTCGTTTATCCTGGCCAGGCGACCGCCTATATGATCGGCAAGCTGAAAATCCTTGAATTGCGGGCAAAGGCCCAAGCAGAATTGGGTGACAAATTTACCATGGGGAATTTTCATGACGTCATTTTGCGCAGTGGACCGGTGCCGCTTAACATCATGGAAGAGCGGGTAAATGCCTGGATTGCCGCATCGCGTTAACCGCGTTTGACGGTCATCCATGGCCAGTTTGTCTGACACCGCGTTCCAAAAATGTCGTTTTTGTCCAATCACTAACCCCGGGTTTCGGGGCAATAGGGTGTTGCGACCCTAAGAAGCCTGACTGCAGTGATTCTGCAGAAGGGACTCCTTTTCCTTAACGGCCTGGCCATTAATTTGGTCAGGCCAGTTTTTTTTCCTATATTTTTCAGCTATAAGCCAGGCACCATAAGCCATCTGATTCCGTCGAGAATCAGGAAAAAGGGGTTCGCATTGGTCAGTCTGAGATATTTTGCGCCAGCAGAAGACGTCCGAGATCTGGTTTCGGTCTATTATTTATTCGAGGTCGAACATCCGCGATTTGATGACAATGAGCGGGCGGCAATCGCACAATTGCGCTTTTTGCTCGAGGGCACGGCCGATTTGAGCTTCGCCGATGGCAAGACCTATCCGGCCAAGGACGCGATGCTCGTCGGTCCGTCGACGGGCGCGATGCATTTTGACGTCCGCGGTCCGTTCCGGATGTTCGGTGTCGGCCTGTTGCCCGCCGGCTGGGCTGCGCTGACCAAGAAATCCGCCGCCGATTTTACCGATAAAGCGGTGCCGGCGCACAAGATTTTCACCGATGAAATTGACAAGAGTCTGGCGCTGCTGCGCGCCTGTGACGATGTCGAGGGCATGATCAGCTGGGCCGACCGGATATTCCGCGATCTGAGCCATCGAGTGAAACCCGAAATCCAGCAATTTACCGCGATGGTCGACGACTGGCTTTCGTCGGAAGCGTCGCCACCGGTCAGTGCCCTGATGGCCCAGTCGAACCAGAGTTCCCGCCAGGTGCTGCGGATGGTCAACAAGCTTTATGGCATGGCACCCAAATATCTGGCGCGCAAATATCGCGCGCTGCGAGCCGCCAAGGCCTATGCCGAGCATAATGAGGACGAATTGCTGGCGCTCGAAGATGCGTTTTATGATCAGTCGCACATGATCCGGGAGATCAAGTTTTTTGCCGGCACCACACCCACGAAATTGCGTGTGGCAGAAGGGGAAACGGCCAAGCTGATCGATCAACGCGGGCTGCTCAAGGGCTATATCCCGCCTTTGACTTCCGATACTTAGTCACAATCTGCACAGCGCATGGCTTGCATTGGCGGGTAAATACGACTAAATAAGTCGTATTTAGAGAATCACCTGCTTTGCGAGGATAAAATGCGGCTTTCCAGCCTTGCCGACTATGCTGTTGTCCTGATGTCCGCCGCCGCGCGCCATTGTGGCGCTGCGATGCTGGCAGAAGGAAAGCTGACCGCCTCCACCCTGGCGCAGGAAACCGGCGTACCCCTGCCGACCACGCAAAAACTTGTCAGCCGCCTGTCAGCGGCCGGACTGATCGAATCCACACGCGGTATCGGCGGCGGCATCCGTTTGGCGCGGCCACCGGCCTCGATCAGCCTGGCGGATATCGTCGAGGCGGTTGAAGGCCCGCTCGCAATCACCAGCTGCACGATTGACGGCAATCATGATTGTGCGCTGGAAGACGGCTGCACGGTCAAGCCGCACTGGGGGATTATCAATCGGACGATCCGCGACGCGCTGGCCGCCGTGACCCTCGCCGACCTGTCCGACGCACCGGCATTATCGAAATCACAGACAATGGAAACCGCATTATGAGCGAAGAGATCAAGACCGCAGCCGATGAAGCGGATATTCGGGAGGCCGAAGACCGTGCAGCGATGAATGCGGAGGCGCAAGCGGCCGTCGACAATGCCAGCAGCTACGAATTTGGCTGGTCATCCGATATCGAACAGGATTTTGCCCCCAAAGGCCTGAACGAAGATACGGTGCGCTTCATTTCCGACAAGAAGGGTGAGCCGGAATGGATGCTGGAGTGGCGCCTCAAGGCGTTTCGCCTGTGGCAGACCATGGAAAGTCCGGACTGGGCGAAGCTCGACATCCCGATGATCGATTATCAGGATGCCTATTATTATGCCGAACCCAAAGCCAAGCCCAAGCTGAATTCGCTCGATGAAGTCGATCCCGAAATTTTGCGGGTCTATGAAAAGCTCGGCATTCCGATCGAAGAGCAGAAAGTGCTCGCCGGCGTAGAAGGGGCGCGCAAGGTGGCGGTCGATGCCGTGTTTGACAGCGTCTCGGTGGCGACCACCTTTCGCGAGGAGCTCGAAGCGGCGGGCGTGATTTTCCGCTCCATCTCCGAAGCGATCAAGGAATATCCCGATCTCATCCGCAAATATCTCGGCAAGGTGGTACCGATGCGCGACAATTATTTCGCGACGCTCAACTGCGCCGTGTTCAGTGACGGGACCTTTGTTTATATTCCCAAGGGCGTGAAATGCCCGATGGAGCTGAGCACCTATTTCCGGATCAACGCTGAAAATACCGGGCAGTTCGAACGCACCCTGATCGTCGCCGACGAAGGCAGCTATGTCAGCTATCTCGAAGGCTGCACGGCGCCGATGCGCGACGAGAATCAGCTCCATGCGGCAGTGGTCGAGCTGGTCGCGATGGACGATGCCGAAATCAAATATTCGACCGTTCAGAACTGGTATCCTGGCGACGAAAATGGCAAGGGCGGAATCTATAATTTCGTCACCAAGCGCGGTCTGTGCCAGGGCAAGAACAGCAAGATCAGCTGGACCCAGGTCGAGACCGGGTCTGCGGTCACCTGGAAATATCCGAGCTGCGTGCTCAACGGTGAGAACAGCGTCGGCGAATTTTACTCGGTGGCGCTGACCAACAATTACCAGCAGGCCGATACGGGCACCAAGATGATCCACAATGGCAAGAACAGCCGCTCGACGATCATCTCCAAGGGGATCAGCGCGGGCAAGAGCGACAACACCTATCGCGGTCTCGTCCGGGTCGGCGCCAATGCCGAAAATGTCCGCAACTTTACCCAGTGCGACAGCCTGTTGCTTGGGGACAGCTGCGGCGCACATACCGTGCCCTATATCGAGGTGAAAAACCCGACCGCGCAGATCGAGCATGAAGCGACGACATCCAAGATTTCCGACGACCAGATGTTCTACGCCCAGCAACGCGGGCTGGACGAGGAAGAAGCGGTGTCGCTCATCGTCAATGGTTTTGCCAAGGATGTACTCAAGCAGCTGCCGATGGAGTTTGCGGTCGAGGCGCAGAAATTGCTCGCCATTTCACTCGAGGGGAGTGTGGGGTGAGGACGCCTATGCCTATCGCACGTGTTGCTGCCCGGCTTTCCGATAGCGGCCCCACGGCATCCTATCCAGATATCCGATCAACCCATCATATCAAGAGTTTCAGACCATGTTAAAAATTGAAAACCTCCACGCCTCTGTCGGCGATACCGAAATCCTCAAAGGGCTCTCGCTTGAACTCAAGGCTGGCGAAATCCATGCGATCATGGGTCCCAACGGGGCGGGCAAGTCGACGCTCTCCTATGCGCTGGGTGGTCGCCCCGGCTACGAAATCACCGACGGCACTGTGAACTTTGACGGCCAGGATCTGCTCGATCTCGATCCGCATGAGCGGGCCGCAGCGGGCATCTTCCTCGGCTTTCAATATCCGGTCGAAATTCCGGGCGTATCCAATCTGCAATTTCTGCGCGAAAGCCTCAACAGCCAGCGCAAGGCGCGCGGCGAAGAGCCGCTCAATGGCGCCGAGTTCATCAAGCTCGCCAAGGCCAAGGCGGCGCTGCTCAAGATGGACATGGATATGCTCAAGCGCGCGGTCAATGTCGGCTTTTCCGGCGGCGAGAAAAAGCGCAACGAGATGGTCCAGATGGGCATTATCAATCCCAAGTTGGCGATCCTCGACGAGACCGACAGCGGCCTGGATATTGACGCCCTGCGCATTGTCGGCAGCGGCATCAACGCGATCATGCGTCAGCCCGACAAGGCCGTGCTGCTGATCACCCATTATCAACGGTTGCTCGATGAAGTGAAGCCGGACTTTGTCCACGTGCTGGCCAATGGCCGGATCGTCAAAACCGGCGGGCCGGAACTGGCGCTGCAGCTCGAAGAAGAGGGTTATGCGGCGATTGCGGAGGCAGCATGATCACGACTGCGTTTCTTTTGGCCCTGGCGCCGGCGGCCGCTGTGCCACCGATGACGGTGGACCAGGAAATTGTCGTGATCGGCAAGCGCCTGCAAGGCATTGCCGTGCTGGTCGGGCAAACCCCGGAAGGTAAACTGACTTGTTCGGTTGACCGGACATCCGGCAGTCTGCGACTGGACAAACGCCTGTGCAAGACCGCGGCCAAGTGCGTGCGGAAGAACCGGGATAATCCGGCAGACGCGGTCATCAAGAGCTGTATCGACAAGAAAAAACCGAAGCTGCTCGCACAGCTGCGCAAGGAAATGCGGAGCGAACGGCGATGACCGATTACACAACCATCAGCCTTGCAGATGCGCGGCGGGATTATCTCGCTACGAGTACGACCGGCATGCCGATAGGCGGCTTCATCGCGTGGAGCGGCCTTGCGGTAGCGGCGTTGCTGCTCGGCGATCAATTGCCATCCTGGATTGTGTTTGTCGCGGTGGCGCTGCCGGTTCCGCTGTCAATCCTGATCGACAAGTTGCGCGGCAAACCGGGTATCGATACGCAGAGCCGCGCCAACCCGATCACCCAGTTGTTCATGCGCTTTATCACGGTTGTTGCGCTGATTATTCCTTTCGTGATTTTCGCGACACAAGCGGCCGGCACGATCGACATGCTGATCCTTGGTCTCGCGATTCTCGCAGGCATGATTTGGGTGCCCCACGGATGGGGCGCCGATGATCCGGCCGGATTCATTCATTTCATCCTCCGCGCAGCGCTGTGCTACGCGGCCTATCTTTTTGTTCCCGAACCCTTTCGTGGTGCGGCAATCGCGGGCGCTGCGGCCTTGACCTATGTCTATGCCATCACGGCCATGCGCAAACCGGAGAGCGTATCATGACCATCGTCCAAACCCTTCCCACCCGGCGCGACGAAGCCTGGCGCTATGCCGACTTCAAGGCGCTGGAAACCGTGTGGCCCAAGCTGGACGGTCCGGAAATAGTCCATGTGCCGGCTGGCGAAACCGTGTCCCGGCAGATTGCGGACCTGCCACGGTTCGATGGTGTCGGCATGATCAATCTGGATGTCACCGTCGGCGATGGAGCGACATTCAATCTGCACGTGCTCGCCCATGCCGCCGATTATGGCCGTATCCAGGTCAAGGTCACCCTGGGCAAGGGATCGCATTTTGAACTTGGCGGCGCGATTCTCGGATCGGGTAGCCAGACACTCGAAATTGTCACCGAAACGGTCCATGCGGAACCGAATGCGACGTCCAACCAGGTGGTCCGGTCGGTTCTGGCCGGGAAAGCGACCGGCAGTTTCCTCGGCAAGATCCACGTGGCACGCGACGCCCAGAAGACGGATGCGGCGCAGTCGGTCAAGGCGATGCTGCTTGACCGCAGTGCCACCGCCAATGCCAAGCCCGAGCTCGAAATTTTTGCCGATGATGTGAAATGCGCCCATGGCGCGACCGTGGGCGAACTCGACAAACAGGCGCTGTTCTACATGGCGTCACGCGGCTTGCCGCCGACGCTGGCCCGCAAGCTGATGTTGCAGGCCTTTATTGCCGATGCTTTTGTCAGTCTGGAGGATGATGCGGCGCACAAAGCGATTGAGAGCAAGGCGCTTGAGGCACTGGAGGCGCTGTCATGAACGCTCCTGCCAATATCAAGACCAGCTATCGCGCCGATTTTCCGGGCCTGGGCCAGGATTGGCACTATCTCGACACCGCGGCGACCGCGCAAAAGGCCAAGCCGGTGCTGGATGCGATTGCCCGCGCCTATGGCCCGGATTATGCGACGGTCCATCGCGGCGTCTATGCGCGCTCGGCCAATATGACACTGGCCTATGAAGCGGCGCGCCGACGGGTGGCAAGGTTTCTCAATGCGGCGTCCGAACAGGAAATCGTCTTCACCAGCGGTGCGACCGACAGCATTAATCTGGTCGCCGAAAGCTGGGGGAACCAGAATATCGGCAAAGGCGACCGGATCCTGCTGTCCCAGCTCGAGCATCATTCGAATATTGTTCCGTGGCAATTGCTGGCGGAGCGGGTCGGCGCGCATATCGATGTCGCGCCGCTGACCGATGATGGCCAGATTGATCTGGATGCGGCTGAAGCGCTGTTGACCGAACAGCACAAGCTCGTCGCTTTCGCGCATGTGTCGAATGTGCTCGGATCGCTGCTCGACGCCAAGCGCGCGGCGGCGCTGGCGCACAAGGTTGGCGCGAAGCTGTTGCTCGATGGCTGCCAGGCGGCGCCCCGGCTGCCGGTGGATGTGCAGGATCTCGGCTGCGATTTCTATGTCTTCTCCGGACACAAGATTTATGGCCCGACCGGCATTGGAGCACTTTGGGCGCCCTATGAAACGCTTGATGCGATGCCGCCCTGGAAGGGCGGCGGATCGATGATTGACCGCGTGGCGTTTGACGGCACCACCTTCGCACCCCCACCCGGTCGGTTCGAGGCTGGAACGCCGCATATTGCCGGCGTTGTCGGTCTTGATACGGCGATTCACTATGTCGAGGCCATTGGTCTGGATGTGATTTCGAACCATGAAAATGCCACGCTCGCCAAGGCCCGCGAAGCCCTGTCGGGGATCAATTCGGTGCGGGTGTTCGGCCCGGACCAGAGCATGGGCATATTGAGTTTTGCGGTTGGCGACGTGCATCCCCATGATGTCGCCACTATATTGGATGAAGGCGGGGTCGCGATCCGGGCCGGCCATCATTGTGCGCAGCCGCTGATGGACTATCTCGGCGTGCCGGCCACCGCGCGGGCGAGCTTTGGTATTTACAGCGATGAATCCGATGTTGCCGCGCTGGTGCAGGGGATTGAACGGGTCAGAAAGATTTTTGGGTAGGGAATGATCATGAGTGAAGAACGGAAGATTATCGTCGAGGAAGTCGACAGCGTGGAAAAGCCGCCGCTGGCAAAGGTCGATGATGCCGTTGAGGCGCCCGCCAAAGTGATGGCACCATCGCCGCATGAAGCCGAGAGCGATGCCGCCAAGCTCAATCGCAAGCGCGATTATCTGGAGGGGTTTCTGGCGCAGAAACCGCAGGAAGACCCAGCCGGGGAGCCGGGCGGTGATCTGTACCAGGCAGTGGTCGATACGCTGAAAGAGATTTACGATCCGGAGATCCCGGTCAATATCTATGATCTCGGCTTGATCTACGGCGTTGAAATCACGCCGGATGATCACGCAATTGTCACGATGACCCTGACCACGCCGCACTGCCCGGTGGCCGAGTCGATGCCTGGCGAAATTGAACTGCAGGTCGGCAGCGTGCCCGGTGTCGGGCACAGCGAAGTCAATCTGGTGTGGGATCCGCCATGGGATCCCGGCAAGATGAGTGACGAAGCGAAGCTCGAACTGGGAATGTTGTGACCGATACGGCGACCCTTTCCGCGACCATCGTGCGCGCTGACTATGATGATCCCCGGCATGCGGCGGATATCGTGACGATGCTGCGCCGCTATGCGATGGACCCGATGGGCGGTGGTACGGACCTGTCGCCAGCCGTGCAAGCGGCGCTGGTTCCGGGTCTGCGCGCCACGCCCGCGGCCTCCTCGCTGCTCGCTTATGTCGAGGACGAAGTGGCCGGTCTGGTCAATCTGATGACGACTTTCTCGTCCTTTGGCGGAAAGCCGCTGCTCAATATTCACGATATTGTGGTATCGTCCGACCATCGCGGCCAGGGCATCGGGCGGCAACTTTTTAATAAAGTGCACCAGCTGGCGGAGGCGATAGGGGCCTGCAAGGTGACGCTGGAAGTGCTTGAAGGCAATGCCCCGGCCCGCGCGCTGTACGCGTCGCTCGGCTATGGCGATTATGTGCTTGATCCCGATATGGGCAAGGCCATGTTCTGGCAGAAAAGGCTGTAATGATGACTGAAACGAATACCAAAACCCGCGAAATTCCGGCTGCGATCATTCTGACGCCGGCAGCCGAACAGCGCATTGCCGATCTGATGGCCAAAGCGCCGGATGACGTGATTGGCGTCAAGCTGTCGACTCCGCGCCGCGGCTGTTCGGGCCTCGCCTATAGTGTCGACTATGTCACCGAGGAAGTCGCGTTTGATGAAAAGATCGTCACGCCCGGTGGCACATTCTATGTCGATGGCCCCAGCGTGCTCTATCTGATCGGGTCGACGATGGACTGGCAGGAAGACGATTTCACCGCCGGCTTCGTGTTCAACAATCCCAATTCCAAGGGCGATTGCGGATGCGGGGAGAGTTTCACGGTCTGATTGAACCCTTTGCACCCTGTGCCCGACTATTGTCATAGGAGGGAGGGAAGGTGCAGAAATGACGGCCCACAGATTTGATCTTCAGAGCGCGGACTATATGCGCAATCCGTTTCCGACCCTCGCGGCGATGCGCGCGGCGGGACCGGTGATCCAGCTGAAAATTCCGCTGATGGGCAAAGTCTGGTGCGCGACAAGCCACGCGGCGGTGAGTGATTTTCTTAAAGGCGCGGACAAATTCGCCAGCGACGGCCGTAATGTCGAGGGCAAGCCCAGCGCCATCCCGCGCTGGATGCCGAAAAACATGAAATTGCTGGCAGAGAATATGCTGCTGATGGATGATCCGGATCACCGGCGGCTGCGCAAGCTGGTTGATGGCCCCGTTCTGGCCCGCAGCATAGATGCCTATCGCCCGGCCGTGGCTGATATTGCTGATGATCTGCTCGATCAGATGGAGCGAGACGGCAATCGGGATATTGTGAGCGGATTTTGCCGGGCCCTGCCTTTGCGCGTGATATCGGAAATGCTCGGACTGGCGGGGCAGGACCGCGATCAGTTCCTCAGCTGGACCGACAAGATGACCCAGTCACTGGGCATCTGGATGATCATCCGGACAATCCCGGCTCTCGGCAAGATGATGCGCTACATCCGCAGCGAGATTGCCGCAGCGCGTGCGGGAAGGCGTGATGGGTTGCTGGTGGATCTCGTTCATGCCGAAGCCGATGGTGACCGGATGAGCGAGGATGAGCTGGTGGCCATGGTGGCGATCCTGTTTGTCGCCGGCCACGAGACCACCACGCATTTGCTGTCGACCGGCCTGGCGACGCTGCTGGCCCATCCGGCGGCTCTCGATGCGTTGAAAGCGGACTGGTCGCAGATACCGCAGGCGGTCGAAGAATTGCATCGCCTCAACTCGCCGGTCCAGATGACCAAACCGCGGCTGGTGCGGAACGATATGGACTATTTCGGGCAATCGCTCAAACGCGGTGACCGGATCATTGCCAGTCTGGCGGCGGCCAATGCCGACCCGGCGATATTTGCAAATCCGGAGCGCTTTATCATCGATCGCGAAAACGCTGCCCGCCACAGCGGATTTGGTGGCGGAATCCATTTGTGTCTGGGATTGCATCTTGCCCGGGCCGAGGGACAGATTGCGCTGCAGCGGCTGTTCACGCGGTACCCGGATCTGCAGATTATAACGCCACCAGAACAGCGGGTGTGGATCCAGCGTATCGGCGTTCACGGCTATCGCACTTTGCCGGTTGATTTCGGAATGCGGCGGAGGGAAGCGGCATGAACAAAGTCACGATTCGACCGGCCCGGGAAAGCGACCGCACGGACTGGGGAGACATGCGTTGCGCGTTGTGGCCGGACAGCGAGCCCGCCCAATTGCGCAGCGCCTTGTCCGACTTGCTCGATCCGAATCACAGCGAATGCGCGTGGATCGCGCGCAGCGCGGACGGCGATCCGCTCGGCTTTATCGAAGCCGGCATCAGATCCTATGCCGAAGATTGCGATGGCCCGACACCCTATGTGGAAGGCATTTGGGTGAGCCCGGACTGGCGACGCACTGGCGTTGCCGCTGCTTTGTTGATGGCGGTCGAAGACTGGGCGAGGGCCAGAGGCTATGCCGAAATGGCGTCGGACGCGCTGCTCGACAACAGTGCCAGCCATGCCTGGCATAGCGCGCAAGGTTTTGACGAAGTCGAGCGCATTGTGGTGTTCCGCAAGGATCTATGAACCGGCCGGGTTTGATTTCGGGCCCAGCGAGATCAGCCACATATCGGGTACTGCCCCCAACCGGAGCGGCAATATGCTCGTACCAATGCCCGCGCTGACAATCACCGTTTTTTTATTTTCCGTCACCAGGCCACAGGCAAAGCGATCACCATATTCGGACATGGTTGCGATTGCACCCACAACCGGCAGCACAATCTGCCCGCAATGGGTGTGGCCCGCCAGAATGAGGCTGTCTTCCTCGGGGAGACCGGGCACAACATCCGGACTATGGCTGAGATAGACCGGAAAACCGGTCAGTCCTTCCATCCGTGTCAAGGTGGCGGCAATATCGGCCCGGCCGGTAAACGCATCATCCAGCCCGGCGAGCGCCAGCGGCCCAAGCTGAACGGCGTTGTTGGTCAATATTGTGATACCGGCTTCCGAAAGTGCCTGTGATATCGCCGTCGAATCACGCCAGTGATCATGATTGCCAAGCACTGCAAAAGTGCCGAATCCAGCCTTGAGATTTTTCAAAGGGGCCAGGGCTTGTTCGGCCGGATATCGTGCTGTGGCGATCCGCTTGTCGCTGACAAAATCCCCCGCGAATGCGATGATATCCGGTTCCAGCTTGTTGATTTGTACAACGATCTTTTCCAGTCGTTGCGGTGGCATGTCGGGGCCGGCGACATGGATGTCGGATATCAGCAGAAGTTGCAGCGGGGTGCGATCGATCGGCCAATCGGATATCGCGATTTCGGTCTTGCGAACGATGGGATCTTTGAGCGCAACGGAATACATATGGCCCAGCAAAACCACGCTGATAACGATCGCTGACAGGAAGAGTTTTTTGAACATTGCCGGGGCCTAGCAATTTTGCCCAACGTTTGCACGCTCGGGACGAAATTCCCGATCTCGATGACCGCTACGCTGAATTTCTCCGGGAATTGCTTGCCCATCGGTGGCGACGGCAACGGTCCCGGCATACCCTCTCTGCCAATGAAAAACCCCGGCGCTTTCACGCCAGGGCTTTTCAAAATTTCACCGACCGCGCCAGCCCTTCCGATTGAAACTGAACCAAATTCAGCATGACGACCGGATCGTTGTGCTCCGGGCATCGACCCGGTGCGTTGGAAGCATTGCGCTTCGCTGGCAGGGCTCCGGCTCGATGGCCGGAGCACAGCGTCAGACTTTCGAAGTCAGTTCCGGCACGGCATCAAACAGATCCGCGACCAGGCCAATATCGGCAACCTGGAAAATCGGGGCGTCTTCGTCCTTGTTGATCGCCACGATCGTCTTGGAATCCTTCATGCCGGCGAGATGCTGGATCGCGCCGGAAATGCCGATCGCGATATAGACTTCGGGCGCGACGATCTTGCCGGTCTGGCCGACCTGGTAATCGTTCGGCACATAGCCTGCATCGACCGCGGCGCGCGAAGCGCCAATGCCGGCGCCAAGCTTGTCGGCCAGCGGGGTGATGACTTCCTCGAATTTCTCGCTGCTGCCCAGTGCGCGGCCACCCGAGACAATGATCTTGGCGGACGTCAGTTCGGGGCGTTCCGATTTGGCGATTTCTTCGCTGACGAAGCTCGACAGGCCTGATTCACCGGTACCGGTGACACCTTCAATGGAGGCGCTGCCGCCTTCGGTGGCCGCTTTGTCAAAGGCGGTGCCGCGGACGGTGATGACCTTCTTGGCATCCGAAGACTGGACGGTGGCGATGGCGTTGCCGGCGTAAATTGGCCGGGTGAAAGTGTCTGCGCTTTCGACCGAGAGAATGTCGGAAATCTGCATGACATCGAGCAGGGCAGCGACGCGCGGAGCGATATTCTTGCCGGTGGTGGTAGCCGGTGCGAGAAACGCGTCATGGCTTTCCATCAGGCTGGCGACCAGCGGCGCGACATTTTCTGCCAGCTGGTTGGCCAGCGCCGCATCGTCGGCGACGTGCACAGTGCTGACGCCGGCAACCTTGGCGGCCTGTTCGCCAACGCTGCCACAGCCGGAGCCGACGACCAGTGCATGGACTTCGCCCAGCTGGGAAGCGGCGGTGACCACGGCCAGCGTCGCATCTTTCATATTTGTGTTGTCATGTTCGACCAATACGAGCGTCTTCATTATATGGCTCCTACAGCTTTGAGTTTGGCGACCAGCGCATCCACATCCTCAACCTTTTCACCTGCCTGGCGAACCGGAGGCTCGGAGACATTGGTGGTGGTCAGACGCGGGGCGATGTCGACGCCGTAATCGGCGGGGGTTTTTTCATCGAGCGGCTTTTTCTTCGCCTTCATGATGTTCGGCAGCGACGCATAGCGCGGTTCGTTGAGCCGCAGGTCGGTGGTCACCACCGCCGGCAGGTTGAGCTTGACCGTCTGCAGGCCGCCATCAATTTCGCGTTTCACTTCGATGCTGTCGCCTTCAACGGCCACGGTATTGGCAAAGGTGCCCTGGCCCCAGCCGAGCAAGGCTGCGAGCATCTGGCCGGTCTGGTTGCTGTCGTCATCAATCGCCTGCTTGCCGGTAATGACCAGCTTCGGGGCTTCCTCTTCGACAATCTTGGCGAGGATTTTGGCTACGCCCAGCGGCTCGACTTCTTCGTCGGTCATCACCAGGATCGCCCGGTCCGCGCCCATGGCGAGGGCGGTGCGGAGCGTTTCCTGTGCCTTTTGCGGGCCAACAGACACGGCGACGATTTCCTCGGCCTTGCCTGCTTCTTTGAGGCGAATCGCTTCTTCGACGGAAATTTCGTCAAACGGGTTCATCGACATTTTGACATTGGCGAGATCCACGCCACTGCCGTCTGATTTGACCCGGGGCTTTACGTTATAGTCAATCACCCGCTTGACGGGCACCAGGATTTTCATTGCTGTTTCCTCTTTTGAAATTCAAACCTGCTTGTAGCTTACGTTCACGTAAACGTCAAATATTGTGCTGCGGTGCAGCATTTATCGCAATAGTAGCGGTTCTCCCGGCTACGCGAAGCTGCACATTCGGCGGTATTGTCGGTCAGGCGGCGTCTTTAACCTGCGCGACGATTTTCTTGGCGGCATCACCCAGATCATCGGCGGAAACGATCGGCAGACCGCTATTCGCCAGAATTTCCTTGCCCTTGGCCACATTGGTGCCCTCGAGACGCACGACCAGCGGAACCGAAAGATCGACTTCCTTGGCCGCGGTGACAATGCCTTCGGCGATAATGTCACATTTCATGATACCGCCGAAAATATTGACCAAAATGCCTTCAACGGCCGGATCAGCCAGAATGATCTTGAACGCAGCCGTCACTTTCTCGGTCGTGGCACCGCCGCCAACATCGAGGAAGTTGGCTGGAAAGGCGCCATTGAGCTTGATGATGTCCATCGTGGCCATTGCGAGGCCGGCGCCGTTGACCATGCAGCCAATATTGCCGTCGAGCTTGATATAGGCGAGGTCATATTTGGACGCTTCGACCTCGGCGGGATCTTCTTCGGTGACATCCCGCAATTCCATCAGATTGGGATGGCGCATCAGGGCGTTGCCGTCAAAGCTCATCTTGGTGTCGAGCACCAGCAGCTGGGCGTCCTTGGTTTCCACCAGCGGATTGATCTCGAGCATTTCGCAATCCATGTCGGTAAACGCGGTATAGAGCTGCTTGCCGAGTTTCTGGGCCTGCTTGTTGAGATCACCGGACAGACCAAGCGCAAAGGCCATGGAGCGGCCATGATGCGGCATGAAGCCTTGTGCCGGATCAATCGTGATCGTCTTGATTTTTTCCGGCGTATTGTGCGCCACGTCTTCAATATCCATGCCGCCTTCGGTCGAGACAATCATCGCGATCCGGCCGGTGGCCCGGTCGACCAGCATCGAGAGATAATATTCTTCGGCAATGTCGACACCATCGGTCACATAGAGCCGGTTGACCTGTTTGCCTTCATCACCGGTCTGGATCGTGACCAGCGTGTTGCCGAGCATTTCACCGGCATTTTCGCGCACCGCATCGACCGATTTTGAAAGGCGGACACCACCGCTTGCATCCGGACCCAGTTCCTTGAATTTGCCTTTGCCGCGTCCGCCGGCATGGATTTGGGCTTTGACCACATAAAGCGGACCAGGCAATTTTTCGGCGGCTGCGACGGCTTCTTCTACCGTGAGTGCAGCATGACCTGCCGGGATCCCGATGCCATATTTGGCGAGCTGCTCTTTGGCCTGATATTCATGGATGTTCATAGGATGCGGCAAAGCCTTTCTATAAGTCAGTGAAACGCGAGTCTTCGGGAGGGCTAAAGCATAGTCAGGGGGGATTTCCACCCTGATTTGAGATAATTGTTGCTTCTCCCGGAAGCCATTCCCCGATAGGCTGGGCCTTCGTTCGATTCCCCTGTTTTCGAAAGCCAAACTCGATGACACTGAAACACCTGCCAAGCCTCATTCTTTGTGCCCTGGTCCTGATGGTCCTGGTGCCTGCAAATCGCGCCCTGGCTGCGCCCGTGTCGGTCGCTGAACGGACGGACGCTTTCGGGGCGTTTCTCGCAGAATTCCGGGAAGATCGCAAAATCCGCGCGCTGACCGCGGTCATTGTGAAAGATGGACAAATTCTCTGGGAACAGGCGCTCGGCACGGCGGACGACGAGCGCGAGGTCGCGACCACGATGGACACAACCTTTCGGGTGGCATCAGTGACAAAGCCCATCGCGGCGGCGGCTATTCTTGCGGAGGCGGAGGCCGGTGGTCTTTCTCTCGACCTGCCATTGACCAGTGATCCCCGATGGGCCGACTTTTGCGAATGGTTCTCCGGATCACCAATTCCATTTGGCGGGGGCGGCCGGGATGGTGACGGCACCCGGATTGCGCCTGTCGATTGCGCACGCGGGCTAACCCTCAAGGACATTCTCAACATGCGGGTCAATGGCGCGGCCGGGTCGGGCTTCGTCTACAATCCGATGACCTACGCCCGGATTGACCGCGCGATCGAAGGGCCGGCGGCCGGCCGTTGCGCGCGATTGTCCGGGAACGCGTGCTCGACCCTGCAGGTGTCGCCAATGTCGCGCTCGGCTGGCGTGATCCGCAAGGCGGATCGGCGCTGCGCTTGCTGGCGCCGCCGTTCACGGTCCAGCAGAACGGACGCGACATTAAGGCCAGCCAGTCGGATGATGATTTCCGTGCAGCAGCGGGGATTATCGCCAGCACCCGTCAGCTCGCGCGGATCGATATCGCGCTGGATGCCGGGAAATTGCTGTCGGCCAAGCGCATGGCGCAGATATTTGCCGGCGATGCCGTGCCGGAACGGGGTGATTATCGCTGGGGCTGGTTTGTGCAGGACTGGAATGGCGAGCGGCTGGTGTGGCATTCGGGATGGGAACCGGACCGCTATTCCGCGCTCTATCTCAAGCTACCGGCGCGCAAACTGACGGTGATTCTGCTCGCGAATAATGAAAATCTCTGGTGGAATAATGCGCTCAGCGCGGCGGAAGTGCACAAAAGCCCGGTTGCCGCGGAATTCCTGAAATTATTTGCAAGCGGACGATAGCGCCGTCACCGGTCTCGGCGGCGCTACCGGACCGCACAAATCAGCCCCGATGAGCTCACCACACCGACAATTTCAGGATCCTGCAACGCTTTCGTCTGTTTGACAAATTCGTCCATGCTGATGTCCCCCGGCTCCCGCTTGCGGAGCTTGCCGAGTCGGTTGAGCTTGTCCAATTGCTGAAAGGACAGGCGATCGACCATTCGATCGGCCATGCAGGCGGAGATTGGCGCTGACAGGCCGATGCTGATCAGTCCGTTGCGGACTCGCGTTTCCGGCGTGGTGCAGGCGGAAACGCCCATCACGGCCAGCGCGAGCGCCGGAAAGGCTGTCCTCATCATGCCTGCGATTTGGTTTTTGCCAGCGCGATGGCATCAAGCACCACTGTCTTGGCTTCCTCGGCATCGCCCCATTTGCCGACGCGCACCCATTTTTCGGGCTCGAGATCTTTGTAATGGGTGAAAAAATGCTCGATCTGCTGCATCACGATTTCCGGCAGATCATTACCTTCGCCGATCGACCGATAATAGGGAAAAGTGGCATCAATCGGCACACAGAGCAGCTTTTCATCGCCGCCATGTTCGTCTTCCAGGTTCAGCACCGCAATCGGCCGACAGCGCACAACGCAGCCCGGCATGAACGGGGACCGCGCCACCACCAGCGCATCCAGTGGATCACCATCGGGGGACAATGTATGCGGGATAAAGCCGTAATTGGCGGGATAGCGCATCGGTGTGTGGAGGATGCGGTCGACAAACAGCGCGCCGGAATCCTTGTCGAACTCATATTTTACCGGTTCGCCGCCAACCGGCACTTCGATGATGACATTCAGGCTTTCCGGCGGGTTATCGCCGATGGCAATTTTCTTAATATCCATGGATTCGCGTCCTATCCTCTGGTTTTTGACTGTAACAGTCGGTCAATGCCCCCCGTAGCTGCGCCATCCTCTGCTGGTATTTTTTCGAGATGCGGATAGCGGAGGCCATCCGAATAATCGACCAGAAAATTGCTATATTGGTCGCCATTTTTCGCAAAAATCTCGATTTTGCCGGTTTGCCCGCTATTGTCCGCGATGGCTTGCTTGAAAACTTCGCCGGTATAGGCCTTGCCGTTTACGGCCGAAATGGTCAGCCCGACCTTCAATCCCGCCTTGAACGCCGGACTGTCCCACAGCACCGACTTGACCACGCCCTTGTTGCTCATGATCATGCCGATTGAATGGCTGAGGTCGAGCTGTTTGCGGCGTTTGTCATTGGCCCTTATAAAAGCGCTCTGTTCATCGGTGAAGACCAGCTGATAGCCGCCCAGACGCAAACCGTCTTTCGGGGCCTCGGCCGTGGGCCGGTCGACGCGTTCGGTGATAAAGCCGGCCCAGTCATAAGGTTGCACGGCGTTGAGGACGGCGATGACATCGTCCCGCTCATAGGTCACCACGCCATAGTCGCCATTCTTCCCCTTGAAGAACGTCCGGGCAAAATTCTCGAGCGATTTCTTGCCGCCGGATTCGCGGCGGATGATGCCGTCGGCCTCGAGCCAGATCAGCAGGCCTTCATTATAATAATCTTCCTGGCGCTGCCAGCTGCTCCACGGTTTCGGCCGGCGCGCGGAAATGATCGGGTCATGGGTGGTATCGACCAATGGTCGCCATTGCCTGCCGACGCGCTGATCCATGCCGGCGGCAATGGCGGCAATGGCGTCGAGCGTGTCGCGCTTGGAGAATAATCCGGACCGGGCCCCGAGAACATAGCCCCAGAATTGTGTTTGACCTTCATAGACCCACAAGAGATTGTCGCGCATCGGTTGCCGGAAATCGGGCGTCCACATGCCGGCGGGGCGGCGATATTTGCCGTTCCAGCTGTGGACAATTTCATGCGGTAACAGGTTGCGCCGGCCGGGTCCGCTGTTCCATTCGGTAAAATATTCGCGGTTCACGCCATTTTCCGACGAGCGGTGATGTTCCAGGCCAATGCCGCCCATTTCCTCGGTCAGCGCGAGCAGAAAATCATAGCGGTCAAACGGCGTGCTGCCGAACAGGGCAACGGCTTCGCGGACCAGCTTGCTGTGCTTGCCGATATGGCTGCGCGCGATTTTGATATATTTGGGATCATCGGCGACAATATTCAGATGCACCTTGCGCGACAGGCGCAGGGTCCGGAAGTGCTTCCCGGCAAAGACCGGGCTGTCGACCAGCGTGTCATAATCGGTTTTTTCATAGACGATCGTGCCGCCTTCGACCGATTTCGGGCGCATCGCCGTGGCGGCCTGCCAGCCGTCAGGATAAATGGCGGTCGCGGCCACCGGGATCTGGCGGACGTAATAGCCCGCTGGATAAAGCGAGACCTGGTGCCAGCGCAGATTCAGCATTGCGCCGGTCATGACCACCCGGCCCTGGCTGCTGGTTGTGGCTGAAACAAATTGGAATTTTGCAGTAATTTCCGAAACGCCTTCCGGAACATCGATGTGAAAGGCGTAGACATCCACATTGTCGCGGACCCATGGCAACGGCGTGTCGCCGGCTGATATTTCCAGCCCGGCCAGTTTCTCGATCTCACCGCGCGGGGCATGATTGCCGGGCAGCCACTCCGGATAGAGCAAGGTCATGCGGCCGGCCTTTGCCACGGGAATCACCTGGGTGACGCGAAATATGCCCTGCTGGTTGTCGCGGGCATCAACCGTCAGGGTCATCGTGCCGGGATAAGGCTGATCAACCGGCGCTGGAATGCTGTCTTCGGGCGCGACATAGCTTGGTTTGCTGAGATTGTCTGGCATGGCGGCTTGCGCGGAAACGGAAGACAAGGCGAGAAGCGGCGCCCAGATCAGGCTCCAAAAAACAGTCGCGCGCATATTCAAACTTCCCCTGTTCACAAGCAGGCTGCCTGAATGCCGTCTTTTGCGGTTGGCGTCCAGTGGTAGCGCGAAGATTATGCCTTGTGCAGCTGATAGAAAACAAGCCCACTTCCGCTTTGCGCGATCTGCCGCTAAAGCGCCTGTCATGGCAAAGATACAAACCCCGCAACCGGTTCGCGGCACCCAGGATATTTTCGGCGAAGATCAGGAGCGTTTCCAGCATGTCGTGGAGACGTTCGAGCGCGTGCGGCGGCTTTACGGGTTCAAGGGCGTGCAGATGCCGGTCTTCGAACCGACAGCGGTATTTGCCCGTTCGCTCGGCGAAACCACCGATGTGGTCTCCAAGGAAATGTACAGTTTCGAGGATCGCGGCGGCGACAGCCTGACCTTGCGCCCGGAATTTACCGCCGGGATCTCGCGGGCCTTTCTGACCAACGGCTGGCAACAGCATATGCCATTGAAACTGTCGGCGCATGGCCCGCTGTTTCGCTATGAGCGCCCGCAAAAAGGCCGCTACCGCCAGTTTCATCAGCTCGATGCCGAAATTATCGGGGCGGGAGAAGCGGCGGCGGATGTCGAATTGCTGTGCTTTGCCGATCAGCTGCTGGCCGAGCTGGGTATTGCCGAGGGCGTGACCTTACAGCTCAACACTTTGGGCGACGCGGAAAGCCGCGATGCCTGGCGCGATGCACTGGTCGACCATTTCCAGGCGCACAAGGCGGACCTGTCGCAGGACAGCCAGGACCGGCTGGAACGCAACCCGCTGCGCATACTCGACAGCAAGGAGCGGCAGGACCGGCCGATTGCCGATAGCGCGCCAGATATTGACGCCTATCTGTCGACCGAAGCGAAGGAATTTTTCGCCCAGGTGACCGAGGGGCTGGATGCCTGCGGCGTCGCCTGGACGCGCAACAGCCGCCTGGTGCGCGGGCTCGATTATTACCGCCACACCGCGTTTGAATTTGTGACCGATCGTCTCGGCGCCCAGGGCACGGTGCTGGCCGGTGGGCGGTATGACGGTCTGATCGAATCGCTGGGCGGGTCCCCGACACCAGCGGTCGGCTGGGCAGCGGGGATCGAGCGGCTCGGGATGTTGCTGGACCAAGCGCCACAGGAGCCGACGGAGCTGGCCATCTTGCCAATGGGCGAGGCGGCTATGGTCAAGGCGCTGGCCGTCGCCAGTGAACTTCGCAATTCCCAGTTCTCGGCAGAAATATTCGGGACCGGAAAATTCAAGAAGCGCATGGCCCGCGCCAATCAGATCGGTGCGTTGGCAGCCATCATTATCGGCGAAGACGAACTGGCTTCGGGCCAGGTGCAATTCAAAAATCTCGCCACTGGTGAGCAGTCCGGGCTTGACGTGGCGGCTGTTGTGGAAGCCATGTGGGATCTCAGATTTGCCGAAGATCTCGACGATCTGGACTCGACTCTGGAAGCGCTGGAGCGGGATTCATCGCAATCGGGAGCGGGCGATTGACCACCATCACCCCCCAAAGGATCGCGCAGATCGAAGCGCGCTTTGCCGAGCTGCAGGCGATGATGGCTTCGGGCAATCTCGATGGCGACAAATTTGTTGAAGTCTCCAAGGAATATGCCGAGATCGAACCGGTTGCGAAGGCCGCAGCGGCGGTGCAACGCTTGCGGGACGAGCAGGCCGGGCTGGATGAAATGCTCGCCGGCGACGATGCCGAGATGAAAGCCATGGCCGCCGACGAAGTGGACGGGGTCAAGAAAGCGCTGGCAGAATCGGAACATGCGCTGGCCTTGCAATTGTTGCCGAAGGATGCCGCCGATGATCGCCCGGCGATGATCGAAATCCGCGCCGGGACCGGCGGCGATGAGGCCGCGCTGTTTGCCGGTGATCTCTACCGGATGTACAGCCGCTTCGCCGAAGAGCAGGGCTGGCGGATCGAAATGATCTCGGCCAATGCCTCGGAAGTCGGCGGGTTCAAGGAAGTCGTCGCCAATATCAATGGCAAGGGTGTGTTCGCGAAGCTGAAATTCGAATCCGGGGTGCATCGGGTGCAGCGGGTCCCCGAGACCGAGTCCGGCGGGCGGATCCACACTTCTGCGGCGACGGTCGCGATTTTGCCGGAACCGGAGGAGGTTGATATCGATATCCGAACGGAAGATCTGCGGATCGATACCTACCGGGCAAGCGGTGCCGGTGGCCAGCATGTCAACAAGACCGACAGCGCGATCCGGATTACCCATTTGCCGACCGGACTGGTGGTGCAGTGTCAGGACGGCAAGTCGCAGCATAAGAACAAGGCGCAGGCGCTCAAGGTGCTCGGCGCACGGCTCTACGAACGCGAGCGGGCGATGGTTGCCGATGAGGAAGCGGAAGCGCGCAAGTCGATGGTCGGATCGGGTGATCGCTCGGAACGCATCCGGACCTATAATTATCCGCAGGGCCGGGTGACCGACCACCGGATCAACCTGACGCTGCACAAATTGCCGGAAATTATCGAAGGTGGCGCGCTGGGTGAATTACTCGACGCGTTGATTGCCGAAGACGAAGCCAGTCGCTTGGCCAATCTGGATGGCTGACGCCGCAGCCATGCTGCGCGACGCGGCACGGGCTCTGGCGGCGACAAGCGATACCGCGCGCTTCGATGCGGAATTGCTGATGGCTCACGCGCTGGGACTCAGTCGCGAACAATTGCTGCTCCGCTTGCCCGATATTGATGCGGTCCCCGGCTTTTCCGCCTTGCTGGATCGCCGCCTCCGGCAGGAGCCAGTGGCGCATATTGTAGGGCAAAAGGAATTTTGGAGCCTGCCCTTTCAGGTATCGTCCGATGTCCTGATCCCGCGTCCGGACAGCGAATTGCTGATTGCGGCGGCGGTGGAATGGGGCGCTGATCATAAGCCGGCCCGGATTCTCGATCTGGGCACCGGTAGCGGCGCCTTGCTGCTCGCGGCCCTGTCGGAATTTCCCGAGGGCATAGGTATCGGCATCGATGCGAGCGCGGCTGCACTCGCCTTGGCGCACAATAATGCCGATGCGCTGCATCTGGCTGACCGGGCGCAGTTTCTGTTGCTCGATTGGACGCAGGCCGGGTGGCAAAGGCCGCTCGGGGCACGCTTTGATCTGATCCTCGCCAATCCGCCCTATGTGGCGACGACCGCGGTTCTGGCGCCCGATGTGGCCGACTATGAGCCGACTCAGGCGCTCTATGCGGGGCCCGACGGGCTTGACGATTATCGGCGTCTCATGCCCGCCTTCGCGGCAATTCTGGCGCCGGGGGGGCTGGTTTTGCTCGAAATCGGTTTTGATCAGGCGAAAGCGGTGGCCGAATTGGCCGAAAACCATGGTTATCATATTGAATGTAGGCAAGATTTTGGTGGTCAGGACCGCCTGCTCATGCTCCAGCTGAGCGGCGAATCGTAGAAATTGCTTGGTTTTGAGAATTGAAGCGGCTAAGACTGTTTCAGGCCCAGATGATTTCTGGCAATCTCCTTAAAATCTCTGGCCTGTCCCCAACTTGATAAGAATGCTGATGTCCGGCGTTTCATTATCTCATTTGGGTTGCTGTGGACGCTAGGTTCCAGGGCAGAAGGTCCGTCTTTTGGACGGCCAGTAATAGGAAAGACCGAGTTTATTAACGGTATAGGGACACCCAGAATTTGATGAATAATCGTCAGGCCGGCCGCCGTCGTGGCCGGAACAACAACAATAACCGCAACCAGAATAACCGTGGTGGCGGTGGTATTGACCGGGACAACCGGATCGACAATCGTGCGCGCGGCAACGCAGCGCAGATGCTCGAGAAATACAAGAAAATGGCGCAGGACGCCCAGGTCAATGGCGACCGCGTCAATGCGGAATATTATCATCAGTTTGCCGATCACTATTTCCGCGTCAATGCGGATACGCAGGCGCGCCGCGAAGAGCAGCGCTTGGCCCGCGAAGGGGTCCGTGACGACCAGCGTAATGACGATGGTGAAGAGGGCGATAATGATCGCCAGAACCGTGGTCAGCGGAACCGGCCGCCGCGCGATAATCGCAAGGCAGAGTCCGACGCTCCCAATACCAAGGATGCCAAGGCTTCAGAAGATACGCCATCGGAAAAGAAACCGCTGCGCAGCCGCCGTCCCCGCAAAAGCGCGCCGGACGATGGTCAGGTCAATGGCGAAGCCGCCGAGGCCAATGGTCTCGATGCCAGCGCATTACCGCCCGCAATTTCTGCCAGTGACGATGGAGACGCTGAAAAGAAGCCGGTGCGCAAGCGGCGCACCGTCAAGGCCAAAGTCGAAGAGACGGCAGCGGCTGAAGAAGGCGATGCCGCCTGATTTGCGACTCGCTATTCTGACGCGGTAACCGGTGCGAGAGCAGCGGACAGCCATGCCGGTAGCGGCACGCTTTCCAGACTATCGATCCGGCGATGCTCGACCGACAGACCGAGATCCGGATAAGCGATCCGCTGTCGCTTTTCGTCCGCCAGGGCGAGGGGCACGACGATAATCCGCCGGTTGACCTTCTGGCGATAGTTCATCCGCGCGGTATTTTCCTGGCCGACATAGCAGCCCTTGGCAAAGCTCACCCCGTTGAGTTCGGCGGCATTGCATTCCAGCCACAGTGTCTTGTCGCTGCCGAGCTCGCTGGATCCCTCAGCGACGCCTTGTGCGAGGCGATGGGCGCGATAAGCGGCATCGGTACCGGCGCTCTCATCAGCCGCACCCAGCCAGCGATGGCCCAGTGCCGCCAGCCGCGGATCTTGCGGTTGGTCCGGGGATGCGGGTGACCAATGCACCGCGCGTTGATTCTCCGCTTCGATACGGATCTTGCGGCGCAGGCGATAAAGTTTGAGCCGCTTGGCGAGCGCCTCGGCCTGGTCCTTCTCGCAGTCGATCAGGATGTCGGCGCCATCCGCCCACAGGAAAAAATCAAACAGCAATTTGCCCTGTGCGCTGAGTAACCCTGCCCATTGGGGCGCGCCGGGCTGTACGGTCTGCATGTCCTGGGTGACGAGACCTTGCAGGAAATCGCGAATATCCTCGCTGTCATCCATCGCGGAGATACGGATCAGGGTGCGGTCATTTAGTCTGGTTTCGGTCATAGGGTTTAGGTAGGGACGGTCAGCGCCAAAAGAAAGCCCGAACCATGAATCAATCACCCGACCAGATCACCATTCGCCAGCCGGATGACTGGCATGTCCACCTGCGCGACGAGGACATGCTGCAATCGGTGGCAAGCTATACGGCGCGGCAATTTGCCCGGGCCATCGTCATGCCCAATCTGTCACCGCCGGTCACCGATGCGGCCGCAGCGGCGGCCTATCGCGACCGCATTCTCGCGGCGACCCCGCGCGATGCCGGGTTTACCCCGTTGATGACCTGCTATCTCACCGATTCCGCGGATGCGGACGCGATGGCCGCGGGCTTCGACAGCGGTGTTTTCACCGCCGCAAAGCTCTATCCGGCCAATGCCACCACAAACAGCGCCGACGGGGTAACCGATATCATGGC